>CAZAKG010000001.1:0-47393 GCA_964485755.1 uncultured Candidatus Bathyarchaeia archaeon
GTAGAATTGTCGACGCCTTTTTCGCCATTCTGTTCTTGTTCATTGCCTTCAGCAACCATATCGCAGTTACTGACACTTATGGACTTGCGGTGGTAACAGGAAACCTGGTCACAATATTGATCGTGGGGCTGTTCTGGGTTTGGGAAGCCTACAGACCTCAGAACAATTATGTTTTCGATAGGCTTCCAGTGTGGAGATACTGGGTTCTGCCCTTTGCTTTCTTGGCTTTCTGGTCTCCAATAGATGCGCAGCTAAACCCTGATTTCAATCCGTTGCTGCTGCTCAATTCTTCCTTTGGCGTCATGTACTGCTCCACGACGCCAGTTATAATAGCCCTCTTGACCTTAATCTATCCAAGAGTCAACACACATGTTCTCAGAACAACCAGTTTTGTTGGCCTAATAGTTGGTCTGTTCAACGCCACGTCATATTTCATAATGCCGGGTTATACCCTATGGAATTTGGTTCTTCACACGCCACTCATCTTCATTTCACTGTACGGCTTGTTTATCCCAATCCTAGTGAAGAAGAACTTTTCCTGACAAGAACCACATGAGGGAAGGGCAAGATAGAAGAGGGGAATCGCGGGAGCAAGTATCAGTTTGATTCGGGGTATCATAATCTGCGAGTGTTACTCTCAATTATAATATTTACCAATTTTACGCGTAAACCTGTGTTCGAGTCCCTCCTCCCGCACCTATTATACTTGTAGATCTGCGAGAAAACCCTTCATAGATGTGACTGAGCCGTAAGGGCTCAACCGCCCCCCGTGAATGAACGTTTCACGTACACGTACCATAGTACGATTACACCAAGCACGACCCCATAGGAGAGGTAGAGTCTGAGGCTGGGTCCTAACGAATCTGAACCAGAGTTTGACGAATGCCCCTCGGACAGGTACGCCTCGTAGTCCATCACCCAGAGGAAACTGTCCACTGTTCCACGCAACGTACCCTGATAGGCATCATCTGATACAGGGAACTGCGCTGACTGGGTTTGCCCCACTATGTAGAGCTTACCGTCTGAGACGTACTGGCTGAACGGGTGCTCAAACGAGTAGCCGCCCAGGTACGAAGCGAGCTCTACCTCCTCGCCCCACACCATGACGATGATCTCAGTGTAACCCATGTAATCGGACTGGAACGCGTTGACTGTGTCGAACCCGCCCGAATCGACGAAGCCGGTTACGAGGAGCCTCCCCGTTTCGTCGGTGTTAACTTGCAACAGTGAGTCCCAGCCCTCCTTGCCGTAGAACGTCGAGTAGAGTATCTCGTCTCCCGTGGCGCTCACCCGGCTCAGGAACCCGTCCACCTCCACGCCGCTGTACTGTGGCTGGAGAGCCTGCGAGGTCGCGGGGAAGTCGGGCGACCATGTCCTGCCGACCACGATGACCGTGTCTGATAAGGGGTCGTATGCTATCCCGTAGATGTCATCCATGCCTGATCCGCCGAAATATGTGCCCATATCGTAGTTCCTGCTGGGGCCGACCTTGGCTATGAAGCCGTCCCGTTCCTCGCCCAGGCGCTCGGGCCTTACGCAGTCATCGGTGACTGGGAAGTCGTAGCTATAAGTGAACCCAGCAACGTACAGGGAGCCATCCGCGCCAACGGAGAGTTCGCTTATACTCTCTCGCTGGCTTCCGCCGAGGTACGTGGAGTAGATGGTGGTCTCCAGGTCCTCGGTGACGACCCTGATGAAGCCATCGGATTCTCCCGCCAGCTCCTGCTGGAACGCGTCGTCTGTGCAGTAATAATCCGGGGAGCTGGTTTCCCCGACAAGCACCAGGTTGCCGTCAGGGCCTTTTTCGACGTTCATTATCATATTCACTTCGTGTGGTGAGTAGATGCGTGAGTCGATCATGTCGCCGTTTGGAGTGTAGCGGGTGATGAAGCTGTTCCAATCTTCACTAATTATTGAAGACCCATCTGTAACAGGGAAATCAATGGACTCTGTGTCTCCAACGACGATGATGTTGTCATGAGAGTCCACCTCGACGTTTTTCGCGCAGTCTAGATCAGCTCCGCCGAGATACGTGGACCACAGCAACTCGTAGCTGGAGGAGAGCTTCATTACTATGGTGTCGCCCATATTTTGCATGTGTTCCCCCTCGACTAATATTCCTCCACCGTAGGAGCCCTGATGAGCATTCCTCAGCGGGAAGTCATCAGAAAAAGTGCCTCCGACCACAATGATGTTTCCCTGGGAATCCTTTGTTATGTCATGTATCCGGTCGACATCTGAGCCTCCGATGAATGTGGAGTATATGTGATCGTTTGATTGCCCATGAACGTTGATGCATTGGGTGATCAGTGAGGTTAATGCGATGAGGATTGATGCGACGTGCACCGTGGATTTTATCTTCATTTTTTTTCACCTATATGTACTTTAACAGCGAGTCCGGGTGGGCTCGCTTCAGCTGGAGGTACCTCTTACAGAGCTGCCAGAGCACGATGTTCCCGACGACCCAGAAGATGAGGGTCTGCCACATCTCAAGGTAGAATGGGGGCTCCGTGTAGGGGAGCCTGAGTCTGAACAGCCACAGATGGGTTATATAGAAGAACAGCGGAGTCGAACCAATGACCATCAGGGCATCAGACAGGGGGTTCTTGATCTCCCTCTCCTGAATCCAGAGCCCCACCGCCATGAACAGGCACATGCACCCTAGCCCCCAGAGCAGGAAAGCCACATCTGGGGGGTACTTGGATACGTAGAGCCAGTCAATGATGGTGTTCCCCCTGCGTGGCAGCAGGTTCCCATAGGAGTTCAACAAGCGGACCACGAAGAACAGCGCGATGGAGGAGACGCTGGTTAGGAGCAACGTGTTGCGCAGCTTTGGGAAGGGGACGCGGAGCTGCCTGACGGTTTCCCCAAAGCACCATCCCAGCCCCATCACGCCCACCCACGGGATGATGGGGTACAGCCCCACGTATGGCCAAGAGTTGAAATTGGGTTCATGCAGTATCACCCTGAGGTACATTGCGATGTCGGTGGTCGCGGGTATCCAGCTCAGGCTCAGAGAGCCGTGAAACAGGACTATCACTAGGCTGATGAGCAGTATGATGTTCCTTGGCATACGCCTGTAGACGCTGAAAATGATGAAGCAGACCCCTATGCACGATATCACCCCGAAGTAGTATCGGGGCAGATCAAAGGCAGGCGCCTCCAGCAGAGCTGCCAGGATGAGCAGGACGAGTCCGCGGACCACAATGTGAAGGGAGGTGTCTCCCTGAGACGCCCCGCCTTCAATTCGCTTCGCCGTACTTAACGCGAGCACGGTCCCAGCCAGGAAGATGAACGTGGGAGCGCACCAGTGGCTCACGAACCGTTCAAGGAACCAGAGGGTGCTTGGGAAGGGGGGCATCTGCCCGAGTATACCCTCCCCGCCGTGGTGCAGCTCGTGCCAGAAGCCTGAGACGTGGTCCCAGGCCATCACGACCATCACCAGGCCCCGCGTAAAGTCTATGAACTGCAGCCTGCCAGAACCGCTGAAAAGCCTCGAATCAGCCATCTTCATACTCCCAGTTTAACTGGAAGCGATACGCGGAAACCTTATAGCTACAGTATCTGAAACCGTTTGCCAAAACTATTTCAGGACGATAATATTACCCATGCCCCTTCTGCGGCGCTCCACGTAGCCCCTGCTCTCGAGGAGGTCCAGGGCTCTGCTCACGTTAGACTTGGAGACCCCGGTCAGGTCGCTGAGTTCACTTTGGGCGATGATTCCCTCGGAGGAGAGGACCGCCTGAAACACCCTCTGCTCGTCGTCTTTCAGAGTGGGCAATATTTTTTCGTACCCGTTTTTCTTGCTGTTGAAGTTTAGGTCTCCGGCGGCCACTCCCTCATCGTGTAGCAGGAGGTAGGTCCCGCTGATGCCTGCCAGGAAAGTTGACGCAACGAGAATCACCACGTCGTAGAGGGAGTAGCTCCTCAGCACATGACTGAGCACCGTCTCCTCGCCCTCCAGAAAGATGTGGATCTCAGTGGGGTTCATCAACTTGAGGGCGATGATGAAGACGGATACCATGAAGAGGCAGGCGACGAGCAGTACCCTCCCCCGCGCACCGATCCCTTTCAAAGTCATCCCACCGCCTGCATCAGTTCTCACTACTTGTACTCAAATTGGATTTCGCGGACCTCTTTGACGTATTTCTCCTTCAAGTCATACATAACCACATAGTGCTTGCCTTCCGCTGTGAGGACGTAGCCTGATATCGTGGTCGTCCCATCCTTGTGGATCATGGTGACGACGCCGTTGATGGCGAACTCCGAGTCGTGTATCTTTGACAGCACCCTGACGTCGCTCACGGATTTACTGAACAGAGAGTACGCCTCGAGAAGGATCGTGTTCTCGTACTGTCTCTGGTACGTCTCCAGATTTGAAGCGAGAACGGTGGCCCTTCTAGCGGGTATGTAGACGGCGTATTGGCCGTCCTCTGTGCGTTCAAGCCTGAAGCCTTGAGAATAGGATGGCACAGCCACGATGGACACAGACTCGTAGTACAGGTACTTGCTGTGGACCGAGCTGGCGGGCAACGTGTAGTTGAACACCACCCTGTCCCTGATGAACTCCGCCACCCAGACGGTGCCGTCGGGGTTAGTGCCGACCTTGCCCGTGGTCACATGGTGCGTCAGTGGCGGCTCCTTCTCCATGTACCAGGTAACGGCCGATGCTAGCAAAGCGCCTGCTATCAGTAGAGCTAGGATAACTAGAAACCTATTCTTTAACTCAAGCACCATGCAACATCAGTTAACAGATTATTCGTCGAACTCCTTAATAGTATAAATATATGAAAACAGTTTCCAAAAGCCATTCATGATAACATAGGATTCATTCTTATTGTTGTGAGTCTGCGAAGGGAAAAGCAGAGTTCCTCCGGCCCGAACATCTATGAAGTAGTGTATGAAGATAGGGAAAAATAAGGCACATAGCCTGTATATCTGCGAGAAGCCCCTCATCCCGCACAAAATTACGATTAAGAGTAAAAGTGCGCGCGTACAGGGGATAAGAATTTATGACAACTTTAGGTAATACTATACGTCTTGTCTAATAACGTTTTGATCGTCGGCTCTGGTGTAGGCGGGGCCACCGTCGCGAAGGAGTTATCCGAGCGAGGTGAAAAAGTCACTATTCTTGAAGCAGGCGCCTACCCGAAGATAGGTACGGAGTGGAAAGCCACAAAGTTCTACACTGGGGGGGTCTTTGGCCCAGGCGAGTTCTCGGTCGACAAAGTTGAGATACTGAGAACAATCATGGTCGGGGGTTCGTCGGTGGTAACCATAGGTAATGGCGTGAGGACTCTGCAGAGCGAGTTCAGGTCCCGTGGCATAGACCTCGACGAGGAGTTCAAGGAGGCTGAATCTGAGCTCAAGATAACTCCGTGCCCGGAGGAGAACATGGGTGAAAGAACCAAACTGCTCAGCAAGGCTTCGGAGGAGCTGGGATTCGACTGTAAGCCGATGCCCAAGTTCATTGATTTCTCGAGATGCGTCGGATGCGGTGGCTGTGCAGTCGGCTGCGTACACGGGGCGAAGTGGTCGTCTCGTAACTATCTAGGTAAATCCTTTAAGAATGGGGCCAAGTTGAAGATGGATCACCGGGTTTTGGAGGTAATTCACAAGGGCGGACAGGTGAAGGGGGTTAAAGTGCAGACCCCGGAGGGTGTCAAGGAAATAGAGTCAGGCACCGTCATTCTGTCGGCGGGAGGCATCGGGACCCCGATAATAATGCAGAACTCCGGTCTGGAGGCAGGCAGCCACCTGTTCGCTGACACATTCGTCAACACCTTCGGCGTCGTAAGAGAGGCCGCGTTTAGAAGCGAGTTAGGGATGGCCACCATCATCGACGAGTTCCATGACTCGGAGGGGTACATCTTATCGCCTTTCATGGAAGGCCCCCTCGACGTCCTCACCGACCGGATTCCCCTAGCCAGGAAACTGATCATCCGGAATCTGAGAAATGTAATGGGGGTCATGGCTAAAACTAGGGACTCGCCAAACGGAAAGGTGAACGCTGACGGCTCCATTCTGAAGCCGGTCCCGGAGATAGACCAGGCCAAGATAGACAAGGGCTACGAGAAATCCAAGCTCCTCTTGGAGACAGCCGGCGCGGACCCTAAAACCATTTTTAGAACCCACGTTAGAGCCGCGCATCCCGGCGGAACCGCTGCTGTTGGCTGTGAAATAGACAAGAACCTCGAGACAGAAGTCTCCGGCCTCTACGTCTGCGATTGCAGCGCTTTCCCTGACACCCCTGGAAAGCCTCCGGTGTTAACGATCATTGCATTGGCCAAGTATCTCGCTAAAAAGATGGCTCTGTAGAAGCCTCTCTTGGCACATGAACAACAGCACGAACCCACGAAGCGGCAACAACCATTTGAATTGTTAATTTATACACGAGTCCCTCCCCCCAGCAACTTTTCACCGGTAAATCAGTGTGAAAATCCACCTTAAGAAACGTCATGAGCATAAGAGGCAACTCCAGACTTCCTCTTCGCCTGACCCCAAATATGGTGAATAGACCTTAAGGTATTGAGAAACGACCCTCTAAGGGAAGATTGATCTCCAGTTTCTCTATGGTTGCCGTTAACCGTGAAACCCCATCCCTACCCGGGTACGTGAACTTGTGCGGGTAAATGAATCCATCAACCGTCCTGTAGTCACTGTAGACACGCTCCGTGTGATGCGCTTCCTCATAGAGGGTGAAATCAGCGGTGGCCTTGAGGACAAGATCAGTCTCCACTTCAATGTAATACGTCATGATGGCTCCTAACGGCAGGGTCACCTCGACCTCGTATGTCTGCACGCCGTTCACGGTCTGGGCTCCAAGGTATTCAGCCGGGTAGTCGAAGAAGGCTGGGAAATACCATGCGATATCGATCTCGTTGTCCTTCCACTCCTCCTCCGGGATGGGTTCAAGCGAGTTTAGTAGGGCACAGTAAGAGCCGTTCCACACAAGGCTTTCCCCCAGTCTCTCCATGTTGGGTCGCCTAATTTCCGTGTGTAGAGTTCCGTGGTCTGGCCAGTTCTGGGTTATCCGAAGAGTCTGAAGGTCTTCAATTACTTCTGTTCCACCCATTGCCTCTGCGCAGGCTTCCACGATTTCTTCAACGTTATCATACCTTGGCTGAATTATGATATGCTCTTGTTCTCTATTCTGGTTGAAATAGAGGAACCCCAATGAAGATAAAGCAATGATGAAGAGGACTGGAATAACTCTTCTCATGGTTTTAGCTTCAAGGCGGATTAATAAATTAATTTTGAATCAACGTTTTATGGAAAACAGTAATGATGGTTTGACTGATGTATGCTTTTTTGGTAGAAAATATGCGACGATTAATAGTAGAGGGAGCCGGTGGGGGCCTCCACGGCGTACTTCTCAACCACATCCCAGTCCACCTCGAAGCCCAGCCCAGGCCTGTCGGGGGCCGTGACGTATCCATCAACCGGCCTATAAGCCGGGGTGATGAAAAAAGCCTCCAGTGGAACCGCGTTTATCTCCACCCACTCGCTCCTCACGTTGCTCAGGCTCAGGTGCACAGCGGCGGGGACGCCTGGCCCGAAGAAGAAGCTGTGCGTGGCTATGCCGAGGTTCCAGGCCTCCGCGAGGGCGAATATCTTCTTACACGTTGAGATGCCGCCTGTCATGATCACGTCCGGCTGGATGATGTCCACCGCGTTCTGGGTTATCAGGTTCCTGAACCCGTGGTGGGTGTGCTCGTTCTCGCCGCCGGCGATGGGTATGCTGGTCTTCTCCCTGAGCCTCGCCAGGCTGCCGTAGTCGTCCACGGGCCAGATGGGCTCCTCCAGCCACGTGAGGTCGTACCGTTCAAGTGCCTTGGCGTTTTTAGCTGCCTCCATGGGCGTCCACGCGCCGTTCACGTCGAGCATGACCTCCACGTCGTCGCCGACGGCGTCCCTCACCGCCTTCGTGGACTCCACCGCGTCGCTTCCCCCCTGATGGATCTTCACCGCCTTGTACCCCTCTTCGACCCACTGAACCGATATCTTTCCAACTTCCTCGGGTTTACGGTACTCCATCAGGCTCGCGTAGGCCTTGATCTTGTCCCTGCACAGGCCGCCGATCATCTCGTAGACGGGCAGCTTCCTGGCCTTCCCGATGATGTCCCATAGGGCGACCTCGACCGCGCTCAGCGCGTACAGCGAGATGCCTCTGATGCCGTGGCCGAAGCTCACCCTGTAGGCCTTGTCCCAGAGCCGTTCAACGTGCATCGGGTTCTCCCCCACCAGCAGGGGCTTCAGCTGCTGCTCGATGTAGCCGCCCACGGAGCCGTAGGTGTATGGGATGGACTCCCCGTACCCTTTTATGCCCTCGTCTGTGGAGACCTCGACGAGTATGTGCACCCTTCTGCGGTTGGGGTAGGCTGAGACGGGTGACCCCTCTTTCAACGGTATCTTGAGGGCTATGGTCCTGATGTCGGTGATCTTCAACCTTGCTACCTCCAACATTGTACCGGTTTAGGGGATTATAAGTTAGGGTAAAAGTCGCGGTTCATGCAGTGCTCTTATTGCCATAAACCTGTGTTCTGGCCTCCTAACACACCCCGAGCTTCAATGGGGGATCATCGTGCCAGGTACTTGTAGGCCGACAGCAGGTGGACCTTCACGACGTGCATCAGCTCCTCCACCTCCACGTACTCGTCCACGGTCCCCATGCCGTGGTTCGTCGGCCCATAGTAGTAGGAGGGCACGCCCAGGCCTCGCCAGAACTTGAGGTCGGAGCCGCCGAGGCTCACGATGGGCTTGGGATCGATGCCCAGCAGCCTGGAGTTCCCGCGCATGATCTCCGCCATCTCGCCGTCGGGCGGGCTCCAGAGGGGCCCGTCGTACCGGGTCTCCTCCGCCGAGGCGCCCGGATGCCGATCTACGATCTCCCTGACCGCCGGCATTAAGTCCTCCTTACTGAGTCCGGGTGGGAGACGTAGGTCCACCTCGAAGCCGCACTCCCGGGGTATGACGTTGACCTTGACGCCGCCCTCGATGGTTCCCACGTTGACGCTGAGCCTCCGCATCACGTCGGCGCCACCGGGCCCCAGGGCCTTCTCTGCCGCGTCCCTCCCCTCGTCGATGGCTCTGCGCAGGTTCTCTGGGTAGTCCACGGGGGTGTTGGTCAGCTCCTCCAGGTCGGTTATCAGCCTGGCCGCGACCTTTATCGGGTTCAGGCTGGTGTGGGTGTAAGCCCCGTGGCCGCCCGCGGAGCGGACCCTGACCCTGAGCCACAGTATCCCCTTCTCCCCGAATCGGATCGTGTACGGGCTGCTGGGCTCACCGTTGATGCAGCAGTCGCCCAGCGCCTCGGGCACGTTCTGCACCAGCCAGCCGGCGCCCAGCCTGCCCCCCGACTCCTCGTCGCTCACCACGGTAAGGGTGACGCCACCCTTCAGCTCGTCCCGCAGCTCGCTCAGGACCACGTATGTGTAGATGGACGCCGTCGTCCCCGCCTTCATGTCGCAGGCGCCGCGCCCGTAGACCCTGCCGTCCACCAGCTCGCCTCCCCACGGGTCGTGGCTCCAGCCCTCGCCGGAGCCCACCGGGAACACGTCCATGTGGCCGTTCAGTATCAGCCTCCTGCCCCGCCTCGGGGTCTTGAAGCCGCTGACGACGTTGGGCTTCTCGGAGTCAGGCCCGACCACATCGTACACTACGCCCTTCGAGTCCAGGTAGTCCGTGACGTACCTGGCGGCCTCCCCGGTGTCCCCCGGCGGGTTGGGGCTCCTGGCCCTGAGGAAGCCCCTGAGGAACCCGACTAGCTCCTCCCTGTCCGCATCCACCCTGTCAATGAGCCTCTTCTGCGCTGGATTCGGTTCCATGAGAAGTATTAGTCAACGACGCGATTAAGAGGCATCCGATCAAATTCATTTACCCAGAGCCCGAATAGTACGCGGGAGAAATCAGAGTGAGTAAGCTGAAGATCACATTAGCGTGCGGACCCTACGACCGCACCTGGGCCCTGGCCAGCGGCCAGGTCCAGCCCGAGGGCGTGGACCTGAACTACGTCGCCCTGCCGCCCGAGGAGCTGTTCTGGCGCATGGCCGTGCACGGCGAGTTCGACGCCTCCGAGTTCAGCCTCGGGGCCATGTCTATACTTCTGGGCCGGGGGGACCGCCGGTTCGTGGGCGTCCCCGTGTTCCCGTCGCGGTTCTTCCGCCACTCATCCATCTTCGTCAACGTCCACTCGGGGATCAAGAGGCCCGAGGACCTACGGGGCAAGAGGGTGGGCGTGCCCGACTACACAATGACCGCCAACACCTGGATACGGGGCTTCCTGGAGCACGACTACGGGGTCAAGCCCACCGACATGCAATGGGTCACGGGGGGACTCAACGAGCCCGGCCGCAGGCAGCGGGTCGCCACCCGGCCCATCCCGGGGCTCAGGGTGACCCACTCGGACACCTGGGTCCTCAGCGACCTGCTGGACCGCGGCGAGATCGACGCACTCATCGGCGCCAGGGAGCCGGACAGCTTCCGCAGCGGGTCGCCCAATGTCGCCCGCCTCTTCCCCGACTACAGGCCCGTGGAGGTGGAGTACTACAGGCGGACTCACATCTTCCCTATTATGCACCTGATCGTCCTGAAGCGGGAGACCTACGAGAGCCACCCCTGGCTGGCGTACAGCCTCCTCAAGGCGTTCGAGGAGAGCAAGAGGCTGTGCGTAGAGGAGATGTCCCAGCAGAGCGCTCTGCGGTACATGCTGCCCTGGATGATCCCGGAGCTGGAGGAGACGGTGCGGATAATGGGGGAGGACTACTGGCCCTACGGCGTCGAGGCCAATCGGGGGACCATCGAGACGTTCATCGAATACTCGGTGGAGCAGGGGCTCGCCGAGTCCTCCTTCGGCGTCGAGGACATGTTCGCCCCCGAGACCATCGACGTGGCCAAGGTATGATCCACTTCGCCCCCCGATTCTCCAGTTGATCAGGTACTTGAAGAACGGGGCGAGGAATTTTCCTAGTCCAGGCGTACCGTAAATCATAGATATCCTCAACCCACTTCTTTGGTGACTTGGAGGCATAATCGTGGACTGGAAGAGGGACCTGCCTGAGATAGCCGGGAAGCTGGGCGCCGACCTCGTGCTTCTCGGCGGCAAGGTGATCACGGTGGACGACGCGGACTCGGTTTCCGAGGCCGTTGCGGTCAAGTACGGCAGGATAGCGTGCGTGGGGTCGAACAGGGACGTGAAGAGGCTCATACAGAAGGGCACCCGCGTCATCGACCTGGCGGGGCGCTGCATGACACCCGGCTTCATAACGACCCACGAGCACTTCCTCAGGTACGGCTACAACGCCGTGTCGGGCATCGACCTCTGGTACCCCAGGGTCAAATCCATAGCGGATATAGTGGAGGCCGTTGAGGCCAAGGTGGCCGAGACCCCTAGGGGGGAGTGGGTCTTCGGGTTCGGGTGGGACGAGAACCTCCTCACAGAATATAGGGCTCCTAATAGGTACGATCTGGACCCTGTCTCGCCGGACAACCCCGTCTACCTGGGCCGCGTCTACCAGATGGTGGCGGCAAACAGCCTGGCCCTCAAGATAGGCGGAGTCACAAGGGACAGCCCCGAGCCCGAGTACGGCAAGATATTCCGCGACGAGTCGAACGAGCCCACTGGCGTCTTCCTCACGATCCTGCCCAGCGCGGACCCCTTCAGGCAGGCGTTCCCTGTGGCCACCACCGAGCTGAAGGAGAAGGCCATCGTCAAGGCGTGCCACGACTACAACAGCGAGGGCATGACCACAGTCATCGACGCCACGGTGGGCAAGGCCGAGCCCAACGACCTGGTGGCGTACCAGAACGTCCGCATGCGTGGTGGGCTCACAATGAGGGTGTACGCCCTCTACGGGTTCGTGCGCACCGTGGAGGAGGCCAGGGACACCGTCCAGAGGTTCACCACCTACGGGGACGACTGGTTCAAACTGGGAGGCGTCAAGCTGAGCCTCGACGGCGGCGTCGTGCCCAGGACTGGCTTCTTCTACGAGCCCTACGTGGGCGAGCCCAACAACTACGGGCGCACCAAGTGGAGGAAGGAGGACCTCATGGAGGCCGTGGAGATACTGCACAACGCGGGGTGGCAGTGCTGCACCCACACCATCGGCGACAGGGCCATCGACTGGGTCCTTGACAGCTACGAGAACGCCATGAAGAAGTATCCGCGGCCTGACCCCAGACACCAGATAATTCACATCTACTACCCCACCGCTGAGGCCATCGACCGGGTCAAGCGGCTGGGGGTCATGGCCAACGTCCAGACCACGTTCATCCACTTCGAGGGCGACACCTACGTCAAGTACCTGGGCGAGGCCAGGGGCGCGTGCGTGAAGCCCCTGAAGACCTTCGTGGAGAAGGGGATACCCGTCGGCAACAGCCAGGACTACCCCTCGGGGCCGATACCTGCCAGCATAGGGCTCTGGGCCGCGGTGGCCCGGGAGACATTCAGCGGCGCCGTGGTCTGCCCCGAGGAGAGGCTGACGGTGCAGGAGGCGCTGAGGACCTACACCATCTGGGCCGCGAAGCACATCTTCATGGAGGACCGGCTGGGCTCGCTGGAGGTGGGGAAGTACGCCGACATGGTGGTCTGGGACAGGGACCTGTACACGGTGCCCCCCGGGGAGCTCCGCCGCATCAAGGCCCAGATGACCATGGTCGAGGGCAAGGTCGTCTACGAAGCGTAGATGAAAATACGAGTCTCCGCCTATTTTCCTTGCACATCAATCGTCTGATTTTCAGTGAAACACCTGAAAATTGTTTATTTATCCGTTAAACAATCTCTATTCTGGTGAATCACTATGGGTCTTAGTTTGGGGGCCCGCATAGGAAAGAAAAACGCCATCTACCTGCCCAAGGCCGTAGTCGAGGCCACCGGCTTGAAAGAAGGTGGGAAGATACTGCTGAGGGTGATGGACAAAACGGTGGTCGTGGAGCCCCTGATGGACCCGCTTGAGCTAGCGTTATCCATTGAAAAGTATGCGACGATAGATTCGGAGCGGATAGAGGCGATAAGCGTTGAGGAGCAGGGAACACGGGTTAAAGGTTCTCCTTGACGCCTCATTCCTTCTGTAGTCGTTGGGCATAGATGTCGCACAACGCGCTTCAAGACTCTGCCAGAGGCATGCGCCGCACAGTAACTACCTTAAACCAACAGGGTACACTCAGATCGAGTGGGTTATGCATAACGTCATACTGATCATGCTGGACAGCCTGCGGCGAGACCACGTCGGCGCCTACGGGAACAACTGGATCAAGACCCCTAACATCGACGCCCTGGCGTCTGAGGGGGTCCGGTTCGTCAACGCGTACCCTGAGGCGTTGCCAACGATCCCCGTCAGAAGGGCCATGCACACGGGCATGAGGACGTTCCCGTGCAGAGACTACAGGGCAGCCAAAGGGGACGTGGTCCTGATTCCCGGCTGGCAGCCCATCCCCGAGGACCAGGTGACCATGGCTGAGGTCTTCAGGCACCACGGGTACCTCACAGGCCTCTTCGCCTCGACGCACCACCTGTTCAAGCCATCCATGAACTTCCACAGAGGCTACACCAGCTGGGAGTTCATACGCGGCCAGGAGGCTGACCACTATAAGGTCCCAATCGGGGGCGACCTGGAGAGCCTGGACAACCTCCCCTGCGACGAAATGTATGGGATGGTGGGCCACAGCCTCCCCTACTGTCTGGCCAACGTTCAGGATTGGAGGAGCGAGCAGGATTGGTTCGCTCCCAGGACCTTCGGCGCCGCTTCCAGGTGGCTTAAGAGGAACGGGGGCAAGCAGCGGTTCTTCATGGTAATCGACGAGTTCGACCCCCACGAGCCCTGGAACCCGCCCAAGGAGTACCTGGACCTCTACTTCGACACCGACAGCTACAGGGGGAGGAGGATAATCCCCACGGTGGGCGGCCCCAACGAGTTCGGGGAAGGGGAGCTGGAGTACACCAGGGCCTCCTACGCGGGGGAGGTGACCCACTGCGACACCTACGTAGGGGCTCTCCTGGAAAAGGTGAAGGAGATGGGGCTGTGGGACGACACCGTGGTTGCACTCGTCAGCGACCACGGCCACAACATCATGGACCACGGGGTGATGCACAAGATACCCGACCACATGTACCGTGAGCTCATGGACCTCGTCTACATAGTCAAAGCGCCCGACGGCGACCACGGCGGAGAGGAGTGCGACGCGTACGTCGCACACCACGACGTCCCCGTCACCCTGATGGGGATGGCTGGGATAGAGCCACCGGAGGGCCTTGACGGCAGGAACGCCTGGAGGTGGGTCACCGGGGAGGATGAGCGGACCCGAACATACGCCACATGCATCTTCTATCCCTGGCTCTGGACCAGGGACGCCGAGTACGTCTACATGACCGACAACGAGAAGACGCGGGAGAAGCTATACGACATCAGGGCCGACCCAGGTGAGACGAATGACCTGAGCAGGGAAAGCCCCGAGACGTGCAGGAGGCTCAGGAAGCGCATCTGGGATGAGATGGGCGGCGACCCGCCCATCTACGACGTCATTAGGTACGGGCATGAATGGTACGAGTATCCTGACATCCACGACCCCACGGGAACCTTCTCCAAGTCGCTCATCGAGAAGAGGGACGCCAGAGTAAAGAAGTAGTGGGGGTAAACCGGAAAAAAAGCGGCTGTGCTGAGGAGCTACTCGACGCGCTCAAGCTTGAAGACCACCGGCCTCAAGCCGTCGCTGCAGCAGCTCACCATCTGCCCCTTCTTCTTGATCCAGGGGAAGTCTCCGCCCAGGGCCAGGTGGGCCACGTCGCGCTGTATGTCGGCCCAGGCCCAGGCGCAGAACCCCTCAGGCATGTTGAGGGCCTTGCTAACGTACTCGGCTCCCACCTTGAAGCGGCCGCACTCGGGCGTCACCGTGTCCGCGGCAAGCTCCTTGAATATAGGCCCTGGCTTGAGCAGGGCCGCCACCGTGATCTTTACGTCACTCACCAACTATTCACCAGGGCTACTATGTGGTGGCTGATTTAAAAAAAGGGCGGTCTAGCCCTAGCCCTAATGTGTCTCAAAATCTCTTTCCAGTGGTCGTCTCCTGCCAAGCCAAGGTCCAGGAACCCGTTCACACGCCTCCACTCCCTGTGGCTGGGGCCGGCCCCTGAGGCCAGGTGCCGGGCCAGGGCTTCCTCGGAGGTGAACCTGCCCTTGCAGCCCTGGATGGTGCAAGGCACAGTGAGCTCAGGCGTCTCGTACCCGGCGAGGCTCTTCCCGAGGCGGTATGCCTCCTCCAGCTTCCCGGGGCTCTCCCTGACGTGGCTGGAACTCGAGTTGTATTTTATCACATGGAGGTTCATGCCGGCCCACGCCGCTATGGACCTGTACATCCCGACGGCGAGGTATACGCCGTCAGGGTCCTCGGCCACGTAGGTGAGTATCAGCACCAGGGTCTTGCCGCTTAGGTTGTTGGGGCCGTTGCCGTCCAGGAGCCCCTCCAGGCGGTCCATGAAGGTCTTCATCTGGCCGCATATGGTCCACCAGTAGATGGGCGTGGCGAAGACCAGTAGGTCCGCCTCCGCGAGCAGCGGGTAGACGCCTGTCATGTCGTCGTCTATGACGCATCCGGGCTCGCCCAGCTTGAGGCAGCTCCAGCACCCATTGCAGTGGTGTATGTCCATCTCGTTGAGGAACAGCTCCCTGATCTCGGTCTCGCTGGCGTCCCTGAGCCCCCTGATGAGGCTGCGGGCTAGCGTGATGGAGTTGCCGTCCTTCCTGGGGCTGGCCTCGACTACAAGCGTCTTCATGGCTCTGGCTGGGTCCGTGCCTTATTTAACGGGTCGTCAAGACCGTTCCTTGAAGTCCGTCACGGGAGGCTTCAGTCACCGATAAATCCTTATCTTCCACGGTTTCCCAGCCCAACACATGGAGAAATATAAGCACGTTAGGTTCCGGTGGTGGAACCCAGTTGACCTGGATAAGGCCAAGGACGAGTTGAAGGACTTCAAAGCCAGCATCAAACAGTTCCCCATAGGTGGATTCGACCTCTACAAGGACGACAAGCGTGAGCTGTCGGCTGCCGCGGATACCTTGACGGTTCACCTCAGCGGGTTCAGGGCCGTCTTCACCCAGAGGGAGGCCAAGCCCTTCACGAAGCGGGACGCGGAGCTGCGTGAGAAGGTCAGGGGGCTGTACCCCCAGGACAGGCCCACGCCGTTCCCGTGGGAGTGGTCACCTGAACCCAGGTTCACTGTCGAGGAGTAGGTGGACCACTAGTACCTGATACCGCTTCATCAAACTTTTTTAAACGCCCTGCGAGGTTCACGCAAACCTTCCCCGGTGGACACTTTGCATGCAATACAGGCGGTGAACATATCCAAGAGCTTCGGCTCGGTAAGGGTCCTAGACGACGTGAACCTCACCGTGGACAGGGGAGAGTTCTACGGGCTCTTCGGGCCCAACGGTGCCGGCAAGACGACGCTCCTCAGGGTGCTCACGGGGCAGCTGGCCCCCGACTCCGGGTTAGCCACAACGGCGGGCGTCCCCCACACGGACCCCATCAGGCTGAAGCAGCGCGTGGGCATCGTGCCCGAGGCCGAGACGCCGCCCACGTTCCTCACGGCCCAGGAGACCCTGGAGCTCACGTGCAGGCTCCGCGGCCTCGACGACATGGGCGGTAGGGTCGAGCACTGGATAGGGTTCTTCGACCTAGACGAGAAGCGGGACGTCCTCTGCAGGGACCTGTCCAAGGGGCAGAGGCAGAAGGTGATGCTGGCCGCCGCCTTCATCCACGAGCCGGAGCTGCTGCTCCTGGACGAGCCCTTCATCAACCTGGACCCCATCTACCAGCGCCGCCTCAGGGAGTACCTCGCCAGCGTGGTCGGCGATGGCCGAACCGTGTTCATGTGCAGTCACCTCCTGGAGATAGCGGAGCGCCTCTGCGACAGCGTCGCGATCATCAACAGGGGCCGCATCGTGGAGCAGGGGCGCCTCGCCGAGATGGGCGGCCACCTAGAGGACGTGTTCCTCCGCGCCGTGGAGGCCAGCCAGGTTGCTTAGCCTCAGGCTCCTCCACGCCATGATGAAGGAGGAGTGGAGGCTCCACCAGAGCCTGGTCGGCCCCATGGGCTCCTCACTGTTCCCGGCGACGATCTTCGTGTTCACAGCCTTCCTAGCCCTGGTCGTGCCCCGGGTGTTGAGCCACATGCCCACAGGCACCATCCTGCTGATGCTGCACGCAGCCAGCATCCTATACGGCCTCTTCGTGGGCGGCTTCGGCTCCATAGGGGAGCACGTGATGACGAGGCGCCTGGGCCAGGTGAGCATGATCATGCAGATGCCTCAGACGTACCCGGTGAGCTTCCGCAGGATGATGGCCGTCTTCTACGCCAAGGACTCGGTGTTCTACCTCCTCTACAGCTACGTGCCTCTGACGCTGGGCCTCGCCGTGGCAGCCCCCGGGGCCGGGGTCAGCCTCGGCGGCGTGGCGATGCTTGGCCTCACCATGTTCCTCAGCTTCATGGTGGGTATGGGTCTCAGCTTCACCCTCTCAGCCGTGTCCGTCCGCAGCCGCCCCCTGTGGCTGCTGCTCAACGCCGCGGTGGCCGGGGCGGCCGCACTGGTCTACCCCCTGGGGCTGCTGTCCCCGGAGCAGATCATCCTGCCCCTTGCCTACTGGGCGGACAGGAGCACGTGGACGCTCGTGGTGTCCTCCGCCGTCTCTCTCGCCCTTGCATCGGTGGGTGTCGCCCTGATGAAGGAGCGGTACGAGACGCGGGAGAGCCGGAGCGGGTTCAGCTTCCTGGACTCGGAGAGCCTCTTCGGCTTCACGGGGGGCCTCAGGACCCTTGTGGCTAAGGAGTGGGCCGAGGTCAGGCGCACCGGTGCCCTGGCGCCGGTTGTGATGAGTTTCGCGGGCCACCTGCTGGCCATCTACGGGATGAGCTGGGTATTCGAGGCCGGCGTCGGCGTGAGCCTGGGCTTCAACGTGGTATTCTACAGCGGCTTCGTGGGCTTCATGGGCGTCATGACGTACAGCTTCCTCACCAACTTGGAGCACAACGAATACCTGAACGTGCAGCCGGTGTCCGTGGACATGGTGGTGAAGGCCAAGCTGGTCATCTACTTCCTGTTGACTGCGGGGGTCTCGGCGGCATACGTTGTGGGCATCGGCGTCCTCAAGGGCCAGCTCCACCTGGTGCCCCTGGGGCTGCTGCTGGCGGCCGCCACCAGCGTCTACGTCGTAGGCGTCACCAGCTACCTCACCGGGCTCTGGACCAACACCATGTTCTTCGACGCCCGCGTCATACTCAAGTTCTGCGCCGCCGTGGTGCCCCCCATGATCGTGGCAGAGATAGCGGCCCTCCTCACGCCCGTGTGGCCGGTCCAGGCGGCTCAGGTCGTCGTCGCGGTGTCGCTGCTGCTTTTGGTGGCATCCGCGCCCCTGCTTAGGCGCATGGAGCGCCGGTGGTCGGGGGCGTCCTTCAGCCTCATCAACGCAGGTAGCTGAGCGTCACACCCGCCTGTGTAGTCGGCCAAAAAATATTCTGATGGGAAAAAGGTTGGCTACGCAGCGGCCCCCGCGGCCGCCCCCGGCTGCCCGGGCTTGGGGTAGAAGGGCGCGTTCGGGGGGACCACGAAGACCCTGGCCCCCATCTCCCTGTCCAGCATGAGGACGGCCTGGGCCTGGTCTCCCGCGATCTCCAGCTGCTGGACGGCCTGGCTGGTGTTGGCCTCCTCCTCCACCTGCTCGTCCACGAACCATTGGAGCATCTTCCACGTGGCGTTGTCGTTCAGCTCCTGGGCCACCTTGGCCATCTGGTTGATGCGGCCAGTGATGTGCTGCTCGTGGGCGTAGGCGCCCCTGAAGACGTCCAGGGGCCCCTTCCACTCCTTCGGCGGCTTCGCTATGGCCCCCAGCTCCACCTGGGTCTGCCTCTCGAGGATGAAGTTGTAGAAGACGTCTGCGTGTATCTTCTCCTCCCTGGCCTGCACCCTGAGCCATGTGGCCATGCCCTTGTAGCCCTTGTATTCCAGGTGCGCGGCCATGGCCTCGTAGATGTACATGCTGTAGAGCTCCTCGTTTATCTGCTGGTTGAGCTCCTTGAGCATCTTATCAGGTATCATGACAATCAATGTGGGTGGGGAACCGCAGCATAAAAAAGGTGAGTTAGCCCAGCTACTTGCGGCTGACGACCAGCGTGATGAGCTCGTCGTTCCTGACGGGTTTGCCGCCGCTCTCCTCCCTGTAGCGCAGCAGCTCGGCTACGCCCCTCCTGAGCCCCTCATCGGTTATGGGCCTGAACATGCTCCACAGCTTCTTCTCCGCTATCTCCACGAACTCCTCCACGGCTTGGTAGCGTTCCAGGCTGTACTCGTGGAACACGGTCTCCTTGAAGCCCGCGTTCCTGAAGTAGGTGCGGAAGTCGTGGTTGCTGGGGTAGACCCGGAGCTGGTTGGCCTTGATCTCCGGGAAGTACCTGAACACCACCTTCTGGTGCAGCTGGCCGTGGCTTATGGTGCGGATGACGTAGCAGCCCCCGTCCCTGAGGACCCGGCCGCTGTCGTCCGCGGTCCCCTGCTTGTCCTCTATGTGGTGCCAGACCTGGCTGCTGAATATGCAGTCCAGGGCGCCTGGGCGTAGGGGGAGCCACTCACCCATCCCGGTGAACCAGTGGACGCCGCGGCTCTTCTCGCGGGCCTGTCCCAGCATCCCGGCCACCGGGTCCATGCCAAGCATGGTGCACCTCGCCTCCCTCACTATGCCCACCGTGTAGATGCCGGTGCCGCAGCCCAGGTCCAGCACCAGGGAGCCCTCGTCGAGCCCGGCCAGCCTCCTGGTCTCCTGGGCCCAGAGCTCTACGTTCTCGCTGCTGCGGCCCTTATCGTACTCCTTGGCTATCCGGGTGAACTCCTTCCCCGACTCCCTGCTGTAGCCGCGGCTCATGGAGTTGAGGTACGCTGAATGAGGATAAAAGAGCTAGGGGAGGCAAAAGCCTTGAGGGCCTGGCTGCGCGTTCGCCCACAGCCGGGAACCGTTCAAGCCTACTCTCCGGGTGCGACGGCGGTCTACGGCAAATATTAATATAAGCACCCGTAATATTTGGGAGCGCGAGCCGCCATAGCTCAGCTCGGTTAGAGCGTCTGCCTGTTAAGCAGTTGGCCTTCGGTTCAAATCCGAATGGCGGCGCCACCCACCCTAAAGTATCTCGACGGCGGTGAAGCTGAACTGGTTGACCTCCCCAGTCACCGTGTTCACGTTCGCCTTGGCCTCCAGCCTCATCTTGTTCACGGTGACCGAGGCCGCCGTGAACTCCAGGTCCGTGTACGCCTCCAGCCGCACCTGGTATATTCCTGTCGCCATCTTGGACACCGATGCCTTGTTCCACACAATCCTCCCCATCTTGCCGTCCACCACTGGCGTTAGCAGGTTCTTGGCAGTGGTCTCCCCGAAGGACTTCACCCACGTGTCGTAGGCCACGTTCTTCGCCACCAGGGCCGCGTGGATCTGGGCCGTCAGCGTCACCACGTTGGTCTGCCCCGGGTTAGCCACGTAGGCGTAGAGCCTGTCCAGCGCGACGACCTGGGACAGCCTGTCCTGGGCGCTGCTCAGCTGGGTGTTAACGTCCTGGAAGCTCGTCTTCACCTGGGTGAAGTCGGCCACCATCTGGGCCCAGTCCTCGTCCACGGTCACCATGTCCTGCTCGAGGCCCGTCAGCTTTCCCTGCACTTGGCTGAGGCTGATCTCCATGGCTGCTATCCTGGTACCCATGCCCGACATGGCGTCGCTGAGCATGATTATGGTGTCGAGGGTGTCCTGGATGGCGCCTATGCTCTGGTTCAGGTGAGCCAGCTGGGCGTCCATCTTGGCTAGGCTGTCCTCCACCTCCAGGACGCGGTCCTCTATGCCCTGGTTGCTCTCCCGGACCATCTGGGGGTAGAATATGGCGTACCCTGAGCCCAGGCCCAGGCTGGCGCCCAGGATGAGGCCGATGATGACCAGGGCTAGAGGCTTGGAGGATGAACTTGCCTGCATGAGTTGTACTCCAGGTTCAGGCAGATAAAGGTTTGACGTCAGCCAGTGAAGTGTATCCATCCGCCGGGCCTTATGGGCCTCTCCTCGCCCCCACGGCTCAGCAATATGTCCTTCTCCTCGGTGGCCTCACCGATCACCCTGAGTGTGCAGCCCACGCCGCCCAGGGCCGCCCTCACCGCCTCCAGGCCCTCAGGCTTGAACGTGAAGACAAGCTCGTACTCCTCGCCGCCGTAGAGGGCCAGGTCCACGGGGTCCAGGCCATGGTGCCCCGCGAACGCGGCCGCGGCCGGGTGGACGGGGAGCTCCTTGACTCTGTAGCCGAGGCCTGTGCTCCTCTGCATGTCGTGGAGGCTGACGCCTAGGCCGTCGCTGCTGTCCATGCAGCCCGTGACGGCGCCCGTCATGCTAAGGGCCACGCCCTCCCATATCCTGGCCGTGGGCATGTAGACCGAGGCCAGGACGGGCTTGCTTATCTCCTTGGGCAGCTCGTAGCCCTCTAGCAGGTGCTTGAAGCCCGCTGAGGTTAACCCGAAGTCGCCTGTCGTGGCCAGGAGGTCGCCGGGCTGGGCTCCTCCGGCCCTCCTCATGATCCTCTTCTGCACCACGACCCCGAAGGCGATCCCTGACACTATGATGTCGCAGGCCTCGTTTGTGTCTCCGCCCACGACGTGTGCGCCGTAGAGCCTGGACCCCGCCTCGAAGCCTTTAGCTAGCTCCTCCACAGTCTCGACGGGCGTGTCCCCCGGGACGGCCAGGTCGGCCATGAAGGCCATGGGCGGGACGCCTTTGGCTCCCAGGTCGCTCACGTTCATGACCACCGCCTTCCTTGCTGCCTGGAACGGCGTCATACCGGCGGGGACGTCGGTGCTCCACACCAGCATGTCCGTGTTGATGACGAGGGCCCGGCCGTCCCCGAGGCTGATGGCGCTGGCGTCGTCCCAGAAGGGTATGGGCATGCCGGGCATCACGGTGAGGTGCCTCATCATCCTGACGATGAGCTCCCTCTCCCCTATGTCTCTAGCTGTGGCCACGTTTATCCAGATACGGTTCACCGGCCCGGTGTTTAAGGTTCACGCCACAGGTAAACGTCAAATAGAGGGGGTAAACATGTACTGTGATTGCTTTGCCTGAAATGAAGATGCCGCTGGAGGACATCAGGGTCCTGGACCTGACCCACGTCTGGTTCGGGCCCTGGTGCACCATGATGATGGCCGACATGGGGGCCGAGGTCATAAGGGTCGAGCCCCCGTGGGGCGCAATAGACAGGCTCGCCGAGGGCGCCCTCTTCGGGGGTGCCAGCTACACGTTCCACCACCTGAACCTGAACAAGAAGGACCTGACCCTCAACCTGAAGGACCCCGAGGGACTGGCCATATTCAAGGAGCTGGTGAAGAAGAGCGACGTGGTGGTCCAGAACTTCAGCCCCGGCACCATGGAGGACCTGGGCCTGGGCTACGATGTGCTGAAGGAGCTGAACCCCAGCGTCATCTACGCGGCCCTCAGCGGCTTCGGCCAGTACGGCCCCTACAGGGAGTGGAGGAGCTACGCCATGATCGCGGAGGCCATGAGCGGCCACACGATGCTCACCGGCGAGAACCATGACCCCAAGGGTCCTCCGATTGAGATGGCTCAGGCCTACGGGGACCTGGGCCCAGGCACCATGGCGGTGATGTCCATACTCATGGCGCTGAGGTACAGGGACAAGACCGGGAAGGGCCAGATGATCGACGTGGCCCAGCTGGACTGCATGGTGGCCTACAACACGGCCATCACCGGCTACCTGCTATCCGGCCTGAAGCCCCTGGAGCTCCGGGAGAAGTACCCGCGGGGCAGGGGCGCCGGCGGGATATTCAAGACCAAGGACGAGAAGTGGATCAGGATGACGGCCTTCGGGCCCAGGGCCATGGACAGGATAGTGAAGCACATGGGGGTCGAGTACGACCAGGTCACAGAGGAGATGCTGCGGGAGAAGACGGCCGCCATGACGCGGGACGAGGCCGTGGCCTACTACACGGGCATGGAGCTTCCCTGCGCCCCCATCCTCCACGTGGACGAGACGGTGGCTGACCCCCACGTAAACGCCCGCGACATGTTCATGGAGATGGACCACCCCAAGGCAGGCAGGATCAAGCTCATCAAGTTCCCCGTCAAGTTCTCGTTGACGCCGGCCCAGATGAAGACGCCGGCCCCCGTCCTGGGGCAGCACAACAACGAGGTGCTGGGCAAGCTCCTAGGCTACAGTGATGAGAAGATCAAGGAGCTGGTCTCCAAGGGCATTATAAGCTACCCGGGTTAGCCGGATAGCATCTCTTAAATTCTTATCCTATGTTATGGTTCATGGCGCCCCGGTAGCTCAGCGGTCAGAGCGGCAGCCTCGTAAGTTGTAGGTCGCGGGTCCGAATCCCGCTCGGGGCTCCATATCCATTACCTGCACTAGCCGATCCTCCCTTTTCGAGGGGGCGTAAAGACTTCTTTTAATACTGCCAACCCACGTTCAATGTATGCCTAAATGTCCTAAATGTGGGGGCGAGGTCAAAGAGGACGCCTCCTTCTGCCCATTCTGTGGGAACAACCTGAAGACCGGCGAGATTGGCGCCGGGGCACCAGGGGAGAGGAAAAGAGGCTACGCTGAGCACCTGACGATCGGGTTCAACGTAGCGATCCAGAACCCCATGGTGTTCGTACCAACCATACTAGCCGGGTTGATCTCATCCGGCATGAACTGGCTGGGCCAGGGCACCCCAGGCTTTATACCCCTCTTGGTGTCCGTAGTCGCCTCGATAGTGTCCTTCCTGCTCTCCTTCGCGTCCCTCGACATGTCCAGGGACGCCTACAACAAGCAGCCTCTGAACCTACAGGAGAGCGTAGGGTACGTCTCGGGCAGGTTCCTGCAGTTCTTCGTGGCTTCAATAGTCGGGGGGTTAATGGCCATAACCATAATACTGATCCCTGTGGTCGTCCTCATGTTCAGCATAATGGTCATCGATGAGACCGGCCTGACCGACGCCCTCTCCAAGGCCTTCAAGGTCGTGGGCGCCGACCTCGCGGACATTGTGCTCATCCTACTCGTGAACATCCTCGGGTTCGTCGTCATCGGCTTCGTTCCACTGGTGTCGGGTCTCCTCGTCTCGGCCCTCAACGTGGTTATCGGCCTAGCCTTCATCGACCTGTACCATAACTACAAGGGATCGGCGCAGGGATAGTGTCAGAGTACCCGTGGGGCACGGCTCCCACGTCATCATCCAGTGGTCAGAGCGGCAGCCTCGTAAGTCGCGGACCTGAATTCCACTCGGCATCCTGCCCTTAACCTTTAAGTTGTAAAAAACCTACAATCATACATTCTCGGTGAATGAACTTGGCAATGACGCGCGACAATGTAATAGAAGCGGCGGGGGGCATTCTTTGTAGAATGGAAGGGGACAAGCAACTAATTGCTCTAGTCCACAGGACGCGATACGGCGGTGAATGGACTCTGCCCAAAGGGAAAAGAAATGAAGACGAGTCATGGATCGAGGCCGCTAAAAGGGAGATATCAGAGGAAACCGGATGCGAGGATGTCAGTGTCGGCGAGTTAGCGGGAATCCTTCATTACCCTGTGGATGGGGGCATCAAAATCGTCTTGTTCTGGAACATGGAGCCAACCGGAAAATGCGAGTTCAAGAAAAGCCAAGAGGTCGACGATGTCAAATGGCTGCCCCCCGCAGAGGCTGTAAAGATGCTTAGATACGAGAAAGAGCGTTCACTGATCCAAGATACATTTAAGATCACCTCAACGCAGGCCAAACTGCCACAGAGAAAATGTATCAAATCTCTGAACCATAAACGACTTGACGCGGCGATCGGCCCCTTCAAGCTTGAAATAGATAGCTTGATCGCCGAGAAACTTGTGAAAAAAGAGGACCTATACCCCATCGCAGAGTACGTTAATGAGATGTTGAGAAAAGCTGAGCTTGCCTCAGCAGCGAACGAGGTTGAGTTGGGTTGGAGGTATCTCCTTGAAGCGGAGCTACTTAGCCTTTACCTCAGAGACAGAGAGTACTTGATGGCTACCGCTAAAATTACTTTGGACGAAGCGGAGGAGAAGTTGGACGCTTGGAGGAAAAATGCAGTAAGACACTTGCTTGGAGATGAAAATGCAGCGCCATACACTGGAGAGGATGTGGATAAACTTATAGTTGCTAGAAGGGTGCTACAGGAGCACCATAACAACACTTGGGTAAAGACCAACACCGCCCAGTTCCAGCTCAAAATCCTTTCTGCAGCGGGCTTCTTAGTTCTTATCGTAAGCGTGTGGTTCCTATCCATGATCATGAAGGACAGCCGCTACTTCCAGTGGGAATTCCTCATCACCGTTGCCTTGATAGGTGCCTGCGGCGGGGTCATCAGCGGCATATTCTCCGTCGCCCGAGGCTCCTCTAAAAAGAAGATACCCAACCAGATACTGGACTCATGGGTAACGTTGCTGCGTCCCCTTGTGGGAGCTATCTCAGCGCTTGCGGTGCTCCTGTTCCTCGTTTCAGGGATGGTCCACTTCGGTGAACTAAGCGAGCACCTTATATTCGCAATAGCCTTCACGTCAGGTTTCTCGGAGAGGATTATTGTCAGTGCCGTTGAAACCAGCGAAAAAGGAAAATCGTAGCAATTCATCCACTCATCGTTTCTTTGTGGCATGAAGTCGGCGTGCTCCTACTCTTATGGGCTGCTCGACTTGCCCAGCGAGCCAAGGTAAGGAAAACCATCACATATCCAGTTACCAATACGCATTTAGGTGCCCGTTTTTAACTTCACCTTGGTGTAAACAGTGGCCAAGTACATCCTGTTATCCACGCTGACACCCGAGGGACAGAAGACCCTGAAGGAGAAGCCTGAGCGCATCAGGGAGGTCAACAAGGAGATAGAGGCCTACGGCGTCAAGGTGCTGGAGCAGTACGCTGTCCTGGGCCCCTACGACTTCGTCAACCTGGTGGAGGCTCCGGACAACGACGCGGTCTTCAAGATGAGCGTAGATCTGGGGAGCAGGGGCACCATAAAGATTCTGAGTATGCCGGCTGTGCCCATCGACAAGCTGATAAAGTCCCTCAAGTAGCCCCCTTTTTTTCTCCGCTACGAATTGCATAATGAAGATGCTCGGCTCACGTTTTCCCGAGGCGGGAGCCAATTGGACCATGTATAATGATCGAGGCTGGACCTGCGGAACGGGTCACCTCTTGGAGAAGAACCGCCTCTGGTAGCTGCCCTCGTCCAGGACACCCAGGCGCTCCATGGTCAGCCTCAGGGCCTTGGCGTTGCCCTCGCTCAGCTCCAGCAGGGGCCTCCTGGGCCTGCCAACGTCGGCGCCCACCATGTTGAGGGCTGCCTTCAGGGGCACAGGGTTGGACTCACTGTACATCATCCTGATGAGGGGCAGCAGCCTGTACAGGTGTTCCCTGGTGGTTAGCACGTCCTTGTAGTTCTCCCACGGCTTGGATAGTTCGGCGAACTCCCTGGGGCAGAGGCAGCCCGTGACGTTGCTTGTGCCCTTGCCGCCGGACGCCATCACAACGGGTATGAGGGCGTAGAACGCGCAGTCGCAGCAGAGCACGTTGAACTCGCCCCGGGTCAGCTCGATCATCCTCATTACGCCGTACGGGTTGGGGCCCGCCTCCTTGACTGCCACTATGTTGGGGTGCTGGGCCAGCCTGGCCACTGTCTCGGGCTCCACGTTGACCCCGCACCTCTCAGGGTTGTTGTAAATGACCAGCGGCAGGTCCACGGCGTCCGCCACGTCCTTGAAGTAGTTGTAGAGCCCCGCCTGGGTGGGCTTGATGTAGGGCGGCTGCACTATTAGGCCGCAGTCGGCGCCCGCCTCCTTGGCGTACCTTGCGTTCTCTATTGTCTGACGCGTGGACACGGCCGCGACACCCACCATGACGGGTATCTTGCCGCCGGCCTCATCTATCACCGCGTCGATGACCCTGTTCCGCTCCTCCGCCGTCAACAGTATGGCCTCCCCGGTGGAGCCCATGAGCAGGACGCCGTCGCTCCTGTTATCCACGTGGAACTGGACGAGCCGCCTCAGGGACTCCACGTTCACCTGGTCGCCGTCTGTGAACGGGGTGACCAGTGCAGGCCAGCTGCCCACGACGTTGAACCGCTTCATACATAATGGGTGGCTTCAACTGCTGATAAACGGATCGAGTCTGACTCAATACGTTCATATGGCGTGGCTGCGCCTCTCAAAGGCATGAAGGTACTGGGAATTGTTGGTGGGCCGAGGAGGACGGGTAACACGGCCAGGCTCGTCGAGGAGGTCCTGGCTGGGGCCCGGGACGCGGGCCACGAGGCCAGCGTGTTCTACCTGGGCGAGATGGAGCTGGGGCCCCTGGGACACGACGGCGAGGGCTACGTGTACCCGGAGGACGGCTTCGCGTCCATGATGCCTCACCTGGAGACAATGGGGGCCATCGTCGTGGGCACGCCCATCTACTACGACCACGTGAGCAGCCTCACCAAGCTCTTCATAGACCGCCTCTACTACTACAGCAAGAGCCACGGCGACGAGTACAGGAGGCGTTTCCCGGACGGCGTCAAGTGCGTCAACGTCATAACCTGCGGCTGGGACAACCCCAACGCGTACGACGAGGTCCTTGAGTGGATGGACGGCCGGATGAGGAACTACTGGAGGATGAAGGTCCTGGACGGCCTCAAGGCTACCGGCACGGGCAACAGGCCCGTGGCCGAGAACAGGGAGCTTCTGAGGAGGGCCCGCGAGCTTGGCCGGGGCCTCTAGGGCTCCGCCTTCAGGCTAAGGTTTATCGCCGGGCTGCCTCGAAGGGTGTTGCCCACGTAGCACTTGTGGGCGTCCGCCATGAGGTCCTTCCTCTGCTTCTCGGTGAGGTCGGCCTGGACGTTCATGGTGACTGTGAAGGCGCCGCACCTCCTCGGGTTCTCGGCGTTGGCCTGCTCCACCGTGAGCTCGATTCCCCGGTACGGGATGCCGTGGCGGCCAAGGTAGCCTGCGACGTGCATGCCCGTGCAGAGGCCGAGGGACGCCGCCATGAGCCTCCCAGGGCTCATACCCTCCGCCGGCGCCTCAGGCGCCACCCTGCCGCTGATGACCTCCAGCCTCTCAGACTCGGCCTTGAACTTACCTCCCTCGACCTGTGTGACCTTGACTGACATTTCACCTTCAGCTTGCGCCGGAGATTATAGGGGTTACGGGCGGATCGTTATGGTGCCTACCATGGGGGGCGTCGTGTACCTCTCGGCGCTGAGGGCCCCGCCCTTGATGTAGGTCACCTGAGTCCAGGCGCTCATGGTGGGTGCCGCGGAATCCGCTGTCTTGACCACATAGTGGTGGCGGGCCTCCAAGGGCGCCGAGGCGTCGTCTGATCCCTCGGAGGCCTCGTACTTGACGGCGTAGAGGTTCCTCGCGTAGTCGCTGTTGTCGGTCCACGTGGTGCCCTGGTCCCTGCCCCAGAGCCACGGCAGTAGGCTGCTCCACCTGAAGGTCATTATCCGCAGGAGGAAGGTGAAGAGGCCCCTTGGCTCCGGGTTCGTGGTTTCGGAGTCGTAGCTGGTGAGCTCCACGTTAGCCCCAGGCTGGCCCCCGTCCATGGTGTACGTCAACTGGCTCCACCTCCACCCGGATGCGCCCGTGTGGGCGCCAGGTGTCAGGGTCTGGGTCACCGTCACGTCGTACCAGTCGTATTCGGCCGAGGAGTCCGCCACGCGCACCACCTCTGTCCTGGACGTCAGTATTCCTAGGGGTAGGCGCCGATCCACCTCTGTGACGGCCCCTATCAGCGAGTAAAGCTGCCCCTGGGCTCCCGTGGGCGCCTCTAGAGGCTCGCCGGTCCACGCGATGGCTGCCTCCAGGTTGATCTGGTCGTAGTTGGCGTCCCTGACGACTAGGACGCTCACGGGGGCCTCCGCGTCTCCGCCCTGGCGCCACACGCCGACGACGATGGGGGCTTCTCCGCCCGTCAAGGCGATCCGAGGCTCGGCGATCTCAAGCAGGAGCTCCGCGCCCTCCCCGTAGAACACGACGGGGATGCCCGCCCCGAGGGACTGTAGGGCCTCCTGGGTCTTCGCCTCCGAGTAGGCGTCCATGTTGTAGAACCTGGCCGTGACGCGTCCAGCTGGGTCTACCAGCATGAAGTCCGTGCTCTCGGTGGTGTTCAACCGGCCCGACGTGGGTGGGGATAGGGCGGCCAGGGCCGCTACCGCTATGAGTATGGCCGCGGTGCCTCCTGCGGCTCTCAACTGTCAGCGTCTCCCAGGCGGGTCACCCATGCTATAGGTGGCTCCCTTAGACAAAAATTTATTTGACCTCTCTGCTCTATGTGGGTGCACGTGCCTTGGTAGCTCAGGGGTAGAGCGGCAGCCTTGTAAGCTGTTGGCCGCGGGTTCGAATCCCGCCCGAGGCTCCACCATTACTTCTTCTGGGCCTTCTTGGAGCCGTTCCTCTTCTGCGTCTTCTTGGCGGGGCTCCTCCGCGTCCTCTTCTTGGGCTGCTCCTCCTCGCCCTCGTGCTGCTTCCTGAGGTGCTGCTTCATGCCCACCTCCGTGTTGAAGGTCTTCCCGCAGACGGGGCACGGGACTGCTACGGCGCCCAGCTCAACGTTCTTGCCCAGCAGCTCCTTCTGGAGCCTCTTGATGAGCCGCTCCCCCTCGCTGTAGGTGAGCTTCTCGGTCTTGACCAGGATGCCTAGGGTGAGGTTGAAGTTGAGGAACTCGGCCTCGTCCCTCTCCAGGCCGACGTGGCTCACCACGCCCTGAAATTTCTCGTCCTCTGTCGCCATGTTTTCACCTTGAGCGGGGTTTCACCACATATGGGGGCGTGATGTTATAAAATTATATCTCTTCGGTGAATCATCCGATTATGCGTAATGTGCATGTTGTTTCGCTGGATTGTCCATTTATTATAAGATGGTTGCCTTCGGTAGCCGCCTTATAGCTCGGAGGGATGAGTGCGCCGGCTCATCGAGGGCAACCTGAAGCCGGGTCCGTATGCTACACCTTCACCCCCTTTTATATACGCCCACGGCCCAAACTTCAGACATGGAAGTAGTTCTGCAGAAGATGAAGCCCCAGGAGGCGCGGCTGCCCCTCCTCATCATCGGCCTCACGGAGGAGGTCAAGGGCGACCCCAGCGAGATGATGCTCACGGGGCCTCTCGCCAGGCTGGCCGAGAGCGTCATGGAGCTGGGGGACTTCAAGGGGGCCAAGGGCGAGACTGCCCTGGTTTACTCCATCGGGAAGGGGAGCGCCGAGCGCGTCCTGTACGTGGGCTTCGGCAAGAAGACGGAGCTCACTGCCGAGAGGGTCAGGGAGACCCTGGGCGAGGCCGCCAGGAGGGCCAGGGACCTGGGCGTGGAGGCCGTGGGCGTCAGCTTGACCCACCTTCAGCGGGGGGGCCTGAGCCCCGACGACGCGGCTGAGGCGGCCGTGGAGTCCTTCATCATGGGCGGGTTCCGGGACCCTTACCAAAAGACGCAGGGCCTGGACAAGTTCAAGCAGGTGAAGGAGCTTCACCTGCTCAGCCCCTACTCGGACGAGGAGCTTGAGAACGGCGCGTACCAGGGGAAGGTGCTGGGCGAGGCCGTGAACATGTGCCGCAGGCTCTCATGGGGGCCAGCCAACCACGTGACGCCGGGCAGGCTGGCCGAGGAGGCGCTGGGGCTCCGGGAGCTCGGCGTCAAGGTTGAGGTGATGGAGAGGGAGGACGCCGAGAGGGTCGGCCTCAAGAGCTTCCTGGCGGTGGCGCGGGGCACGGGTGAGCCCCCAAAGTTCATCATAATGGAGTACGGTGACCCCGGGAAGGACACCGTGGCGCTCATCGGTAAGGCGATCACATTCGACACGGGGGGAATCAGCCTGAAGGCCAGGGAAGGCATGGAGCTCATGAAGACCGACATGACTGGGGGCGCAGCAGTCATCTCCGTCATGAAGGCCGTGGCCCAGCTGAAGTTGCCTCTGCACGTGGTGGGGCTGGTGCCTGCTACGGACAACATGCCTGGCGGTAAGGCGTACCACCCGGGCGACGTGGTGGACACGTACGCTGGGATCACGGTGGAGGTGATCAGCACGGACGCGGAGGGCAGGATGATACTGAACGACGCCCTGGCCTACGCCGCCAGGAACTATAAGCCCAAGGCCATGTTCGACTTCGCCACCCTCACCGGCGCCATGCAGGTGGCCCTGGGCGAACACGCCATCGGCTACTTCGCCAACGACGACGCCGTGGCTGAACGGATACAGGCGGCGAGCCACACCAGCGGAGAGATGGTGTGGAGGATGCCCCTGTGGGACATCTACGACGAGCAGCTGAAGAGCGACGTGGCCGACTGGAAGCACACGGGCGGGAGCCCGGGCGGAGCCATAACGGCGGCCAGGTTCCTCAGCAAGTTCGTCGGCGACACCCCGTGGGCCCACTTCGACATAGCGGGTCTCATGGAGCAGAAGACCGACAAGGGCTACAACCCCAAGGGAAGCAAGGGGCCTGCCGTGCGTCTGATACTGGACGTGCTGCGCAACTGGTAGCCCCCCTGAAACCTTTTTTTACGTGTTAGAGGCTTTTCACAGGGGCCTCACTGCGGCAACAAGTAAGGGCATCGCCAGACCCAAGAAAGTCGCCGCAGCGAATATGTACAGAAGCACCTGTTTCAGGGGGCTGGCCAGGAAGCCTGAGTCTTCATGGTCCACCCGGTATATTGGGAGGACGAACAACCTGAAGAAGAGGATGGGAGCAGCAAAGAACACGATCAGCAAGACCGGTATGATTATAGCGACCTGCCGGGCCACACCTGACAGCAGCGGGCCCATCCCGTAGGATACATCCATGAAGAAGAAGACGAACAGCATGGAGACGAACGTGGCGTAGAACCAGCCGAGCGTCTTCAGGGCGAGCCTGGCGTCCACAGACCTGATGAAGTAGCCCATGAACCAGATTGCGTACAGTGCCAGCAACGGGATGATGAAGCCGCTGGCTACGACCTTCTTAGCCTCGGCGGTCTCAGGCAGATCGATGAGGAACCCGCTTATCGTGGTGAGGATCAGGATGATCCAGTTGAAGGCGTCATCTATCTCCTTGCTCATGTGCCCTCAAATGAGAGGGTTGACGGACATTATTTATCTATCTGTTACTATGAGGCAAAGTTAATTATCCGACCAGAAAATAGGCCAGTTCTACTCGGTCATAATCATAAAAAAGGGGGTTAATCGCTCTCTAAGGTGCCCCTGTTGATCTTATCGCCAGGTGGTGCATGAACCAATTGTTCAGCATATACGTGTCGCACGACATGTCGTTCGTCCAAAAGTAGTTGTAGTCATGTATCCCGAAGGCGATGAGCAGCCACTGGTTCGCCGCGTAGCTTTGCGTCGAGAAGAGGTGCGAGTACCTGAAGTCGCCGGGGTAGGCGTTGGCTACTCTGCCCGACCAGCAGCAATCGCACTCGCCCATGTGGAAGTCCAGGAGGGTGCCGTATCGGCGTCCCCCGGCCGGATAAAACACTTCCATGTAGGGCTTGCTGCGCTGGTACACATCGATGTCTGACCAGCCCCACTCGTCATCCATGCACCCGCCGTACCGGCTGTCGATGCATTGCAAGTAGAGCCAAGCCTCCACCATGCCAGCCGCCGGCATCCTATACCAGACCCAGACCTCACTCATACCGTTCGTGTATCCGTAGTCCGAGTCGTCGGACCCGTAGAGCCACATCTGGTTCTGGTTGCCTATCTGGCCCGTGTATCTGTTCTCGTAGTGTGACACCCACCTTCCGCCTCTAGTCCCGTACGACCACTGGGTGCCCCACTCGTCCACGTATGGCGGGTACATCCAGGCCCAGGGGTTGTGGGTCTCCTTGGGCGTCTCCTTGGGGTCCAGTATCACGTAGGGGGCCTCCTCCTTGGGCTCCAGCTGCTGCCTGAGGGCCTCGCCCGACCGCTTAATGTAGTCCTTCTGGATGCCCTCGACCTTCTTCAAGTCCACGCCAAGGGTGGCTACGTACTCCTGCGACTTCTTGACCAGTCCTCTCCTGAACTCCTTCTCCTGCCGTAGGCCGTCGGTAGTCGCCCTGTACTTCGTCGGTATGTCCGCGATGCTCTTCATGGTCTCGTTGTGGCGGCTGGTGTATGCTCTGAGCTGCGTCTTCGCGATGAGGCCCTAGATGTCCTTCACGCAGCCTTCACTCAGCTGGTTGAGTGTGGTGGTCAGGGTCCTGTTGGCTGCCTGGATGGTTCTCTGTCTCTCGATGGATGCGTCGGCTGCTTGTAGTCTCTCTTTTATGGGAACCTCGTCCGTTGTCAAAACGCTCACCAACGATGAGCCTAATGAAGACTCGGGAAGCTGTGACCTAAACCAAGTGTAACAGGTTACAGGCGTCGGGTTAGACGGGGGAACAAAAAGGTGCGCAGCGGGGCCCCTGAGATGGGTGGCTAATTCACGTAGGCTCTGTGACGCCGTAACCTGTTATTCCGTGGCCGGATCGAAGCCCCTTTTTTTATAGTGATCCCGCCCTATCCGTTAACTAGATGTTCAATGACTTATGAAACAAGGGAGTTGATGGTAGTCGCCGCGGTCACCGTGGCGCTGTCCGTGTCGCTGACACTGGGGGCCATCATGGTTGTGCCCTCCATAAGGGACCAACTGAGTGGCCCCGCCGGACCCGAGGGACCTGAGGGGCCACGGGGGCCGAAGGGGTCATCCGGCGTCCAGGGGATCACGGGTGTACCCGGGCCGGAGGGACCCGTCGGGCCCGTCGGGCCTCCCGGCCCGCAGGGGGTGGAGGGCCCCCAGGGAGAACGTGGCCCCGCCGGAGGCTGGGGCGCCCCCGACTACGACAGCGGGTGGGTCTCCGTGAGCCCCGGCGACACCGTGCGCCTGCAGCACGGCCTGGGGCTCGAAGTCTTCGTTTACATACTGGGGAAGCACCCCACACCGTTCACCCACCAGGTCTACATGGGCTCCGAGAAGTACAACCAGACTGGAAAGATGTACGAGGAAGGGGTACTGTGGAAGAACTTCGGACCCTACATCCAGGTCAAACGGATGAACGACGACGCCCTCTACACCCAGATCAGGGTCTACGTGTGGAGGATCATCGCGGCCGATGAGGGAGGTTAGACAGAGGCAGGCGCCACCGTGGCCTCAAATTTTATTGTTGAGGATACCCAAAATATAGCTAAAAACAGGGTGAATCCAATCCAAAAATAAATCACGTTCTGTACAGCCACTGTAATCCGGCAACCAGCGACAAGCCGCCAAAAAACGCAGAGTATCACCCTACCTGTAAAAAACCCTGAAAAAACGTGGAATCCCCCCGCAGGGGACGTCTACTTCCTGTAGAACCCGTACTTCATAACCGCCCTGCCCACAGCGTTATAGTTCTCACGCGGCATATCCTGGTACACCGTGCACCCCGGCCCCAGCATGAAGCCCCCGCCCTCACCAGCGTCCTCAATCGCCTTCCTAACCTCGGCCTCCACCTGCTGAGGCGTACCCGTCCGCAGAGTCGAACCCCTGTTCAAGCCACCGCACAAGGCGAACCTGTCACCATACAGCTTCTTCGCCTCGTCCAGCCACGTGTACTCGTGGGCGTCCCAGTTAATACAGTCAACAGGGTACTTCCTGAACCAGCCGCCCTCCATCAAACCCTTATCCTGCGGGTTCCCCTCCGCCGTGCTGCAGATGTGCATCAACTTGATCGAGCAGTCAACAGCCTCCAGCACCCGCCTATCGTAGCCCAGCGCGTACCTCTCCAGTTGCCCCTTAGACAGCTCACGCCAGACGCGGCCACCGCCACCGATCCCGAAGAAGACACCAGAAGCACCAGCGTCCACACACGCCTTGGCGAAGTCAATGGTCGTCTCCGTGATGGTCTCCAGCCCCTCCTTCAACTCGTCCGGGCTACTCTTCATGTCCTCCATCACCCTCTCAGGGGTGCCTACGCCGTTCATTGCCTGTATGAGGGGACTCGGGATCGTGTAGATGAAAGGCATCCTGCGCAGGTCCCGCGCCAGTATCTCGTTGCACCGCACGTACTCCCGCAGCTCCTTCCGGGGGTCCAGAACCCACAGCCTACCCCAGTCCGCCGCCTCCTTAACTATCGTCGAGACAGTGAGAGCATCCTCCTCGTTATTCTTGAACTCGAAAACGCTGCCCCACTTCATCGCCATGAACCTGTAGTACGGCGTCACCTTCAGCAGGTCCATCGCGTAGTCCAGCTCACGCAGCAGCGCCATGTGCGCCCTCGCCGACTCCTCGCCGCTCCTCGTCGCCAGCTCCCAGCTGTAGTAGTCCAGCCAGTTGCACGCGGGGAAGTGGCCCCAGAGGCTCCAGGGCACCCTGTCAGGCACCTCGCGGCGCATGACCGCCATGACGCGCTCGAATCGTTCAGACTCCATGTTCATCAAAAACTATGCCGTCGCACAGGATAAAAGCCCAGCTACTAAACCTAAAAAAAACATTGACGCAAGAAACTAAACGATAATATTGTGGAATACAGAAGCCTTAAATAAAAAAATGGCGACCTATCATTGAGAGTAAAACACTACTCTAAGAACCCACTTGAAGACCTTAAACAGATTGCTCAGCGCATCTCAATAGGGCTCTCAGCCAAGGAACTGAAACAGCTCTCAGATGAGGAACGGTTGAAAGCCTTCAATGAAAAAATGAGACGAGCCTACATCTAAGAAACTTCTATAAGGGATGACTCCCCTCCCATCATATCGTTTTAGGTGAACCCCTTGAAGTACCGCAGATTCGGGAAACTCGACTACAAGCCCTCGGCCCTGGGCTTCGGAGCCATGAGGCTCCCCACCATAGGCGGAGACCCTAACAAGATCGACGAGCCCCACGCCATCAAGATGATCAGGTACGCCATCGACCACGGCGTCAACTACGTGGACACCGCCTACCCGTACCACGGCGGCGAGAGCGAGAAACTCGTAGGCAAGGCCCTCAGGGACGGGTACAGGGACCGGGTGAAGCTCGTCACAAAGATGCCAACCTTCCTCGTAAAGGAGCGCGGCGACTTCGACAAGTACTTGGAAGAGCAGCTCCAGAAACTCCAGACAGACCATCTAGACTTCTACCTGCTCCACGGCCTCCGCAAGGAGCGGTGGCCCATCCTTAAACAGCTGGACGTCTTTACCTGGGCCGAGCAGAAGATCAGTGAAGGCAAGATAGGGCACCTCGGCTTCAGCTTCCACGACGACCTCCCACTCTTCAAGGAGATCGTGGACAGCTACAAGGGCTGGACCCTCTGCCAGATACAGCTCAACTACATGGACACAGAGTACCAGGCCGGCCTCGAGGGCCTCAGGTACGCCGCCGCCAAGGGCCTAGCCGTCGTCATCATGGAGCCCATCAAGGGAGGCAAGCTCGCTGTTACGCCCCCCAAGGACGTCCAGGGGGTCTGGGCCAAGTCTGAGAGGAAGAGGACTCCGGCGGAGTGGGCGCTACAATGGGTCTGGAACCGGCCAGAGGTGAGCGTCGTCCTGAGCGGCATGAGCGAGATGAGGCACGTGGAGGAGAACTTGGAGTACGCTGACAGGTCCGGCGTAGGCTCGCTCACGGAGTACGAGCTGGCCCTCTACGACGAGGCCCGGAACGCGTACAACAAGCTGGGCTTCATCGGGTGCACAGGCTGCAGGTACTGCATGCCGTGCCCCCAGGGCGTCGAGATACCCGCCATCCTCGGCCTCTACAACGAGTACTACATGGGCGGCCAGAGCGACGAGATGAAGCAGCGGTACTGGGAGCACATCACCCCTGAGACCCACTCAACGAACTGCGTCGCCTGCGGCCAGTGTGAAGAAAAGTGCCCACAGCAGCTCCCCATCAGGAAGTTCATGGGAGAGACCAGCCGCATGTTCCCTAAACCCGGGCAACAGAGGGCGCCCTAGCCGCCCGGGGCCCTCTGAGCCCTCAGCAGGTCCCTGATCTCCCTCAGCGTCAACAGCATCTCGTCGTCAAGGCCCGGCCCCCGGGGCACGGCCTCCTCCACGGGGGACACCGCCTCCGTCATGGTAGCGTAGGGGGCCCTGAACTTCCTGAGCTCGTTTAGTATGAAGTCGCGGACCTCCTCGTAGAAGACGATGCCCTCCAGGCTCTCCTCCGGCCCCGCCTGCTGGCCGCTGAACCCCGCCGTCTCGATGCTCACGTTTCCCAGCCCGAATAGCCTGTCGAAGGGCCCCGCGTTGCTGGCGATGTTGGTGATGGTCCTGAAGGGCACATGCTTCCTGGTTATGGTCACTATGCCCTTCTTTACGTACACCTCCGGCATACTCTCCCCCGACTCGGAGATGACGCTGTACTCTATGCTGTTCACGTACGCGGGAGTAAGCGCCAGAGCCGGGACGAGCCAAAGCAGGTTCCCGATGATCAGCCAGTTGCTCAGGGTCCAGAGCCACGTCCCCATGGTCTGGATGGTGGAGTTCATCTCCCCCGGGTCCACCGCGTTGATGAAGTATATGCAGGCCACCACGGACAATAGCGTACCCAGCCAGATGCCGGCGGCTATCGCCGCGTCCCTCACCCACAGCTTGTACACGTAGGTCCTCGCGGGCCTGAATATCCTGCCGCTCGTCACCTTCTGGACAGGCGGCTTAATCACCTTAGACTCAACCTCTTTACCCAACCTCACTTCCTCCTATACCTCGGGACCTCCTTGGCCGCCAGCTTGTTGAAGACGGCCGTGCTCTGCCTAGTCATGGGCAGGGCCTCCTCGTCGGGCCTCAGCTCCAGCCCGTACTCACTCATGACAGCGTCCAGGGTCTCCCTGCACTCCTGCTCCTTGGGGCACTCCAGGCACAGCTTACCAGCGTAGCTGCTGTGCACGTACCAGACCACCACCCCCAGCCGCTCAGTGTACACCATGTAGACCTGCGAGTTGGCCTGGTAGTCAAACCCAATCAACAGCCCCTTGTAGTCTAGGAGGCTCTCCACGTCCAGACGGTGGCTGTCCGCGTGGCCACGGAGAGCCCCAGCTATCTTCTCCCGAGCCCTGTTGAGGACCCTTGAAGTGTAGCTCGGCGTCCAGCCCTCCGCCCCGTGGGCGTCAGCTATCTCGCTGGTGCTTCCGCCCCCCTGGAACTCGGCCCACACGACGGATTCGTGGTTCGACAGCAGCCCCATCTTGATTCCTCGTGATACCCAGCGCCCGCACAGCGCTGGTATATCTTTACATTATTATGGTAAAGATTTACCTTATAAGAGTTGTGATCTTTTGATCCTAAGAGCGTTAATCTGAACACCGCGAGGATACAGTTTAAAATCTAGGCATAGCTGTATCAGCAGATAACAGGAGGAGCCGGACACGGACTTTGACATAGACAGCTACCAGCCAATGCCAGTCACCTACGAGCTAAGGTACATGATGCTCAGGAAGCTCCGCGAGGGGGAGGACCCGCTGCCCGACATAGAGGGGCGGGATGAGACCAAGAACGACGTCATAAGGGCCGTCCTCAGCGGAGGCTACCCGTACCTAGTGAGCCGAGAGGGCACAGGAAAGACCCGCCTAGCTGAGAGCCTAGCCAAGCTCCTGCCACCGGTGCCCAAGATCAAGGGCTGCCCATACAACTGCGACCCCAAGTGGCCCAGAGAATGGAAGTGCCCCGCCTGCCAGGACGAGGAGAACCCAGAGATCGAGTTCATAGGAGGCAGGCAGCGCTACAGCCGCATCCAGGGCAACGAGTACACCAACGAGGCAAAGATACTGGGCGTCAAGGACCTCCAGGCCATCGTCCAAGGAGACAGCCCCACGGACCCTCGGGCCTTCATAGGGACCGGCGTACTCCGCGGCAACAGGGGCGTGGTCTGCGTTGACGAGCTACCCGCCATACCGACAAAGGTGCAGGTGCTGTTCCACCCTATGCTCCAGGAGCGGAGGATAGTGCTCGAGGAGTACAACTGGGTGCGCCCCATAGACATCTTCTTCGTGGCCACGGGCAACCCCAGCGGCTTCAGCCACGTTAACAGGGTGCCTGAGCCGCTGCTGGACCGCCTGGAGCTGATACCCATGGGGCTGCCTGAGGAGGCTGTGGAGCGTGAGATCATGTTCAAGGAGGGGTTCAGGGTCATGGACGACTTCTTCACAGGCTCACCCGGGGACAGGCCCCAGGAGCCCATATCGGCTAGGGCCACCGACCTCAAACGGCAGTCCGCGGTCCCGTGGTGGATCGTGGACATAGTCATCAAGGCCGTCCGCTACACCAGGGACTGCCCCAACATAGATAGGGGCAGCAGCATCAGGGGCAGCATCAAGAGCCTGGACCACGTGTACAGCAGCGCCGAGCTCGGGGGCCGCAGCGTCGCGGGGCTCAGGGACGCCGCAGACGGCCTCAAGCTGGGCCTCAGAGGCAGGATCAGGCTAAGGGCGGACCTCGTAGGCTTCGACGACAGCCCCAGCGCCTTCATGACAAGGAACAACGAGGTTGTGGAGGACATCCTATGGTACGCCGCCAGGGACGTCGGCAAACAGGTGCTCGCCGTCGTATCGGAGGACATGGACCTAAGGAAGATGGCTGAGGAGGTGGACAGGCTACTCTCGGACAGTTCAGGCGCCTCAAGCCAAGACGGTTACCCTCTGCTGGACTCGGCAGTCGACAGCATGAGGGAGCTGAAGACTTGGGAGAGCCCCACGCTGGTGAACGGCTTGGAGCAGGTGCTCAGGGAGAACCCGGCGGCCGCAGAGCCCGAGGCCGCCCACGAGTACTGGTTCTCGGCCGTGGAGCTTCTGGCTAACACCCTTCTGGCCGAGAAGGTGGTCGAAGGATTCGCCGGCGCTGACCGAATCTTTATTCCAAGAAGGATGAGCCAGCCGTGAGGAACCCCCGTAGCAACCCGTGCAGCGAATTCCAGGACAGCCTACTGGAGCTGCTCAGGGACGCCGCCAAGATGCAGATGGGGCAGGGCCTGGACCACGACAGCCGGTTCATGGAGAAGGCCCGGGAGAAGGCGGAGGAGAGGTTCAGGGACGCACAGCGGAGGCTTGGGGAGCTCACCGATGAATTGGAGCGGCTCAAGGCTGAGCTCATGCTGGACAGCGTTGAGAGCCTCCTGGACTCGGGGGACCTGGAGGAGGCCCTAGGAGACGCCGAGTTCACAGCCGAGATGCGGGAACTTGAGGACACGTTAGAGGAGCTCAGGAGGGAGCCCCAGGGAGTCTCCAAGAGGGACTACGACGAGACGCTCCGAGACCTGGAGGAGAAGGGTCTCGTGGAGAAGGGTCCTCACACGGTCAGGCTCACATCTAAGGGGGCCCGGGTCATGGGTCAGGGGTTCCTGTCAAGGATACTGCTGAACCTGGAGAGGAGGGGTCTTGGCCCCCACAAGATCGAGGACGCGGGCACCGGGGCTTGGACAGGGACTACGGTGCGCCCCTATGAGCCCGGGGACCCCTACCACAGGATCAACATAGAGAGAACGCTCCTGGCGGCCCTGGAGCGCGGGGTGCCTATGCGCGACTTCACGGGGGGTGACTTCAGGGTCTGGGAGCCTCTTCACAGCACTGAGCTCTACTTCGGGGTGCTGGTGGATCAGAGCGCCAGCATGAGAAAGAAGGGGAAGCTTGAGGCCGCAGTTGAGACAGCGCTGGCTCTCTCAGAGCTCGTGAGGGGCCTGTACCCTGAGGACAAGTTAAAGGTGATAGCGTTCAGCGAGGAGGTGCGGGAGGTGGAGCCCTGGATGCTGACGGCTGCAACGGTCCCCATGAAGTTCACCGACATCAGGGCGGCCCTCAGAGCCTTCCGGAACAGGGTAATCTATGAGCCAGGGAACAAGCAGTGCCACCTCATCACAGACAGCGCCCCCAACTACCTGGACGGCGAGTTCGTGGGCTTCACCAGGGCGACAGCGGCCGTCATGGATGAGGCCCGGCTATACAGGATGCACGGCATAGTCCTCAACGTCATAATGCTGGACGATGACCCCCAGCTCAAGGAGATGGCTCAGAGGGTCGCTAGGGAGAACTTGGGCAGGGTAGCTTACGTGGACCCTGAGAATCTAGGAGAGGCAGTCGTCGAGGACTACCTCTCCCTCAAGTCACCCCTCGCGGGGTGAAGGAGGTAGCTCGGAGGCGGGGTCTCCTTCCCCTTCTTTAAACAAACCCCCCGCGTCCGCGCTCGTGATCTCCTTTCCTCAATCAAATAATGTGGTTTACGGAGACCAGTTAACTAGCCTAACCCTGTAAAGCGGATACGGTTCCCTGATAAGAAAAAATGAGAGAGAACAGTGATCAGCTAAACTATCTCCCTGGGCCGTCTAGTGAATATCTCGGGCTCGTACTCGATGGGCTCCCCCACGCTCCACAGGAAAATGTGTGCCGTACTCGGCCCCACCCTCCTGAACCTGGCCTTGAGGCGCTTAACCACCAAATCGTAGTTATGATCCTTATCCAGACCATCGAGCCACCTCTGGAAGCTCCCGCATTCAGCCGCCACCCTCTCGAACTCCCTGGCGTTCCCGATGGTAGCCACGATCTTGGGCCTGTTCCTTATTATACTGGCGTCCTCGCTGAGCCTCCTGATGTCGTCTGGACCATAGCCCGCCACCTTACCGACATTAAAGTCATCGAAGGCTCTCATGAAGCTCGGCCACCTGTCCGCCACCAGCCTCCAGCTGAGGCCAGCCTGGAAGACGCAGCGGCTCATGTTCTCGAAGTACACGTCGTCGGAGGCGGGCCTCCTACCTCTGTGAACCCAGCTCGGAAGCTCCCGGTCCTCAGGCATGTGTAATCCGTATGGTGATTGCTAATTGAAGGTTTGGGGTTCTCCACGTTTTCAAATAGGTGGTCCGCCAACCATTAACCGATAGCCATGGAGCCGAGGCAGGGACCCAAGGACGTCGTGTCAGGGAGGCACGGGGTGGTGAGCAGCAGCCACCCCGAGGTGAGCAGGATCATGGTGGACGTGATGAAGGCGGGCGGCAACGCCGTGGACGCGGCCGTGGCGGGGAGCCTGGCCGGACCCGTATACGAGCCTCACATGACCACCCACAGCGGCACAGTCAGCTTCCTCTACTGGGACACCGACACGGGGCGCAGCTATTTCATGGACGCGTCCCCCACCCTGCCCGAAGGGCTGCCCCCCTTCTGCCCCCACCCCTACTCTAAGGATACGGCTGCGGCGATCCCCGGCTCCCCCGCAGGGTTGAAGGCTATGCTGGGGCGCTTCGGCTCCATGGAGTGGAGGGAGCTTATCCAGCCAGCTATTAAGGCCGCGAGGGAGGGCCACAGGGTGACAAGCTGGGAGTACGCCCTCCTCTACGGCGGCTCAGGTGGAAGGAGCAGCACCTTGGAGGGGCGAACCTACTTCCCCAGCGGCAGAAGCCACTACGCCCCCGGCGGCTTCCAGGTACCCGCGGGCTCCCTCTGGATGCAGCCCGACCTGGCCGAGACCCTGGAGCGCTCAGCCGCTGAGGGGCCCGACTACTTCACATCGGGCCGCTGGGCAGAGCGCCTCGTGGAGGAAGCCAACGCCCTGGGCTGGGGCATCACCTTGGAGCACGTGGCCGGGTATGAGCCCGTGTGGGTGGACCCCGTGAAGGTCAGCTACGGGGAGGACGAGGTAATAGGCATCCCTCCGCCCCAGAGAGGAGGATTCTACACAGGGTTCCTGCTGGGCGTGCTAAAAAACTTCGACCTCCAATCCATGGGGCACTACACCGAGTCCGCTGAGACCCTCGCCTTGATGGCCTGGACCCTCAGCAGGGCCCACAACGACAGGAGCCTCATCCACGACGGCGACTACTACGACAACCCATTGGAGGCTCTGCTATCAGAGGAGTACCTCAGGGCCACGGCTCAGCTATGGAAGAGCGGCCGCCCCAGGAAGGACCTGTCTGGCTACCTCAGCCTCACGCACGGTAAGCCGGCCCACACCGGCAGCCTGCCATCAACGGGCCACGTACCTCACGACAGCTGTGAGCTCAGTATAGTCGATGGGTACGGTAACTGGGTGCAGATGATGGAGACGAGCGGAGGAGGCATCCCGGGCGTCGTGGTGGACGGGGTGCCCGGCAGCGGCGTAGGGTGGGAGCGCTACGCCATGGTGGAACCCGGGGGACGCACCCAGCACGCCATAGCCAACACCATCGTGACCCGTGGCGACGAGCCTTGGATGGGCCTGGGCAGCCCAGGCGACTGCATATTCACTGTCCCACAGGTCCTCGTCAGCGTCCTCGGGTACGGGTGGGAGCCGTACCCAGCCATAGATGCGCCCAGGTTCTGGCCCCTCAGGGACGACTGGACCATAGAGGTGGAGAGCAGGCTGCCCCTGAGGGTGGTTGAAGACCTGAAGAGGATGGGCTTCATGACTCGCCCCCTCGGAGAGTACCACTGGCCCATGGGTAGCATGCAGTGTACATGGCGGAGCGATGGGGTCCTCCGCGGCGCGGCTGACCCTCGGCGCCTGGGGGTCGCCCTCGGCTACTGAAAGCCATGGGCTTCAGTTGAGGCACCTCAGGCTTGTAGACTCCCACGTCTATTTGGTCTCATCCTTTCCCAGAGGAAGCTTGAAGGTCACCGTGGTGCCTTTTCCCTCCTTCGACTCCACACCTATGGAGCCCCCGTGGGCCTCAACGGTCCTCTTACAGAAGGCCAAGCCCAGACCCATGCCTCCCGGCTTCGTGGTGTAGAAGGGTTTGAAGAGGTTGAACATCGCATCGCTGGACATCCCTCGGCCATTGTCCACGACCTTGACCTCCAGTCCATCTCCCACGTTCGTCAGGGTCACGCTTACCGTCCCCTCAGTCCTTATCGACTCCACCGCGTTGTTGATGAGGTTCTCTAGGACCCTCCTAACCTTCAATGGGTCCACGGAGACCTTGGCGACGTCCTCAGCCTCCACCTTAATGGATACCTTAGGAGGATGAGGCATCTCCCTGACTGTGTCCTCTACAAGCCTCCTAAGGTTTGTAGGCGCCAGTGTTAGAGGCTCCTCCCTGGTCCTCTGACGCAGTTCGTCCAGCATCCTCAGGGACCTGTCAACTGCGCCCTCGATGAGGTCCAGCATCCGGAATGTCAGCTCCGGCTTCTGCTTGATCATGTAGACTGCGTTCTTCACAGATTGTAGAGGGCTGCGGAGGTCATGGCCCACCATGGAGGCCACCCTGCCGGCCGTGGCCATCCTCTCCGCCTCAAGAAGCTCGCTGCTCCTCTCCTCCACGTCCTTCTCCAGCCGCTCGGTGTGCTCCCTGAGCCTTTCCTGAGACAGCCTGATGTCAGTCACGTCTCTGACGAGCCCTATGTACCCTGTCCTGGAGTCTCCCTTGGACACCGGCTTGAAGATGGCTTCGAAGTAGCTGACGCCCCTTTTCCTTGATGCGTACTTTACCTTTGTGAAGTCCCGCCGGGCCTCGACGCGTATTTCCTCGTCCGACCTGAGTCTATCCTTTTGATCCTGTGACAGGCTACTGTCCCTGAAGAGGTTCCATCCGTGTAAGTCCTCCACGCTGCCTACCCCGAAATAACCTAGGCTCGTCGGGTTAGCTTCGATGATGGTGCCTTTGCTGTCGTAGATCTCTATGCCTATGGGTGACTCCATGTAGATGCTTCTGAACCATTTATCTGGCTCTATTAGGGCTCTCTCCATCCTCTTCCTGATGCGGCCGTAGGCCGTCTCAATGTAGAGGCTCAGGGTCTCCAGCAGTCTCCTGTCGTTGTCGCTGAAGGCGTTTGGCTTCGAGTCAGCTACATGCAGGACACCCTCCACTCTGCCCTCAAGCCTGAAGGGCACCATGAAGACGCTGCGTGGTTTGAATACATCTGGGGGCAGCGTGTGGACGTAGTACGGGTCGTCCATGGTGTCAGGGATCAGGATCGCTCTGCCTTCCTTTACGCACCTGACCTGCGTCGAGCTTCCGTTGAGGAGGAATCGGAACTCCGCTCCCCCCATGTCCCCTGGCCTAAAAACCAGCTCATCTCCCTCAATTAGGCCGATGCACCCTCTGTCGAAGCCCGCGACATCTAGAATTGCGCCCTGCGACGCTTTCTCCAGCTCCTTTATTGTACTGGCTTCACCTATCTTGGCGGCGCTCTCGTAGAGCCTCTCAAGCTTCTCCTCCGACCTGACCTGCTCACTGATGTTCTCGAAGGCGACCACCAGCCTGTCTCCGATTATGGGGAAGGCGGATAACCTGAAGTAGCCTCTGATCTTGGGGGATTCCCAGAGGAGCCTACCATACTTGACTTGTGTGCCCTCCTTTACTGCCTTCAAGTACTCCCGCTTCAACGGTGCACCCGTGGGCCCCCAAAGCTCGTCGAACTCTTTCCCGACAACCTCGTCTCTATCCATGTTGGTCTGTCTCATGGCCTCGGGATTGCAGTCGACGAGAACCAGCCCGTCGGGGGCGACGAACCTGTAGATGAAGACCCCGCTGGGAAGCTGCCTCAAGACGTGGCTGGAGGTCTGGAGACTCTCCTTGAGCTCGTTCTCTGCACGCTTCTTCTCCACGGCCTGTCTGATGCTCTTCGCCAGGACCCTGTAGTGGCTGGGGTTCATCTCTTTGCGGACGTAGTCGTCCACCCCCACCGTGAAGGCTGCCTGAGCCACTTCCTCGCTTCCATGGCCAGTGTAGATGATGAAGGGTATATCGTGGCTCTTCTTCACCTGTTCGGCGAACTTGATGCCGTTTACCTTGGGCATCATGTAGTCGGAGACGATGCAGTCGTACTGCTTCTCCTCTAGCCTCTTGAGGGCCTCCTCAGCCGAGCTCGCTGAATCCACTTCGAGGGCTGCATCATTTTCGCGTAGAAAGATCCCGAGAAACTTGGCGTGGTCTTCCTCGTCCTCGACGTGAAGCACCTTAATTATGCCCGCATCTGTCTGGTCTATCGGGAGTCCTCCTCTTCTGAAGCTTCACCAGCCCTTTTTAAGTTTCATGAAACATGAATAAGAGTGTCTCCCTCGAGGCGCCCTTGACATGAGGCTTATGCTTGCAGAGCCGCCTAAAAACTTCTGCTTCATGATGGGGCAGTATGTTCCACCCCCCTTCGGTTTACTCTGTTTGGCGGCTTACCTTGAGGAGAAGTACCCTGAAGCCGAGGTGGATGTGGTGGGCTCACAGGCTGAAGACCTCGGCTGGCGGGGCATGGAGGAAAGAGGTTCGGAGTCCATGCCCGACGTTGTGGCGCCCTCCGGGATGGCTACATCCAACGCCTTCTACGCCGTCAGAGTCGCGGAGTTAGCTAAACGGGTGAACTCCTCTCTAAACGGAAGAGGGGTACAATTGCTTTTCATTTCCATCTCTCTCGCTGGACTGATGATCTTGGCGCGGCTACCTTTCATCGACGGTGTCCCCCATATAACTTTCCCATTCCAGACAGAGATCACGGGAACCCTGTTCATAGCCATCTGTGTATTTGGTATAGTGGCAGCGGTCTCACCCCGCAGCCTATGTGGACCAGGCCACGGCTCGTCGTCCTCAAGGACGGTGGGTCACCACCCGGACTGCGATCGGTTCAGGGGTCACGTTGTTTGGTTCAACGGCCATCCTCTCTGCGCGGGCTGCAGCGGCTTAGCTCTCGGCGCCTTGATAGCGATCATGGGCTCAGTCCTCTACTTCTTCCTGGGGCTCCATCTCTTTATGCCAGAGGCGGTCTTCTGGTTAGGTGTGGCATCAGTAGCCCTCGGGCTCACCCAGCACTTCATTGACCTTGACAGCCCCCACGTCCACCTATTACTGAATGTTGCTCTGGTCTGTGGCTCCTTCATGCTGGCCTCTTCGTTAGACGCCATGAGGGCCAGCTTCTACGTGGAGGCGTACCACCTGGGGCTTGTGGTCTTCTGGGTAGCCACGAGGATAAGGGTGAGCCAGGAAGAACATTTGCTGGTATGCTCGGCCTGCGGCTTGGAGTGTGACAAGGGATTCAGGGCTGCACATTAGAGTAATGTTTCTATAATGGATGTTCGTATCCTGTCTTAGGTGTGATCAATGGTTTACTGTACAAAGTGTGGGACCGAGAACGAGGAGAACGCCGAGACATGTAAAAACTGTGGGACTAGCCTCAACCCCCCTGTCTACAAGTTCAGGCGGAGGGACTGGGACCCTGAGAACGACTGCTTCGGCGGACGCAGCAGGACCACGTGGCCCATCCTCATCGGGGCCTTCCTCATACTGCTGGGGTTGTCGAGTCTCCTAGAGGACACGTTCTGGTGGGCAAGCTTCGACCAACTCTGGCCCCTGTTCATCATCGCCATCGGCGTCCTCATCGTCAGCAACGCCTTTAGAAGGCGTTAACCCGACTCTATTTTGTTTCTTGCTGCCTCAGGCGTTCGTACAGTATTATGGCTGTGGCTACGCTCACGTTCAGCGAGTCCAGGTGGCCTCTCATGGGTATCCTCACCACCTTGTCGCACTTGGACATGAGGGTGGGGTTTATCCCTTTGTCTTCCCCTCCCACGACGAGCGCGACTGG
>CAZAKG010000002.1:0-3731 GCA_964485755.1 uncultured Candidatus Bathyarchaeia archaeon
TGTCTCTATGCCGATCTCGAATCTAGTGCTTGTGTTGTACTCTGACATGCACCAGCAGGCTATCTCTCCGCCCGCCACAGCGCAGAAGCCGAAGCTCTTCTCTATGAACTCCTCAACTGTGGGTCGCTCGGACCTCATCTCATCGATCACGAGGTCAGTGTTCTTCAAGCCCATGGACAGCAGGCTCCTGTCGACCATATGCAACGTGTAGCCCTGCGGGGGCTCGGCCACCCAGCCACGTTCAGCAGCGTCTACTTCATAGTAATTTCGGGTGCGGTGAACGGCCTGGAAGCCCTCCAGCTCCATTAGCCTGTCACAATTTGCTTCAGGCGATAAATAAACGACGTTAACACCGGAGCTCTTCGCCTCGGCCCTCCACGCTATGGTCTCTTCCAAGCTGCTGAATAAATCGCCACCTGTGTCGCCTGCGACGTATATCCTGGAACCAGACCACGTCACAGCTGCTCTCGGGCGGTCAACGTCGTCCACCATGACAGTTGATGCTGTGCTCCCGGACAGTATGGACGCTACGGCAAGGTTATGCAGTATGTCTTTGAACAGGGCTTCTGCTCTTCGAGTCTCTCCGGGTGGCAGCTGGACGAACATTGCGTCCATATCCGCCCGCCCGCTATTAACGTTGGCTCAGGCGGGTGGGCGAGGCCAAGGAGTGGATGGACGCGATCAGTGTCCAAAACCTTGAAAATAGATTTATTAAAGGTATTAGAACTACCGCCGGTGTGATTTGTTTTATAGTGTAAAAGGAGTTTACAAATTCATCATTTTCACAATTCCAGTCTCTCCCCTCATATTTAGGTATATAATCGAGTTATTTCATCATGGACGTGTTTAATATCCAAGACCCTTTGAGGGGCTGAAACCTCGTTTTTCGACGTACACAGAGCCTAGCCCGAGCTGATCGGGTAAGGATTATATCTGTTGAAGGCCGTGTCCACCATATGAGTGTTAATCCTCGTCAACGTTCGAGCAGAGTCTACGATGGACCTGACCGCCTCAGCCACAGGAGCCTCCTGAAGGGCACAGGCGTGGCTGAGGAGGACATGAGGAAGCCCTTGGTGGCCATAGCCAACAGCTTCACAGAGATCAACCCGGGCCACGTGCACCTGAACAGGATCGCGGAGCAGGTGAAGCTGGGCGTCCACGCCGCGGGGGGAGTGGCAAGGGAGTTCAACACCATCGCTGTGTGCGACGGCATAGTCATGGGCCACGAGGGTATGAAGATGAGCCTCCCAAGCAGGGAGGTCGTCGCGGACAGCGTGGAGATCATGCTTGAGAGCCACGGCTTCGACGCCGTGGTGTGCATCACCACCTGCGACAAGATCGACCCAGGGATGCTCATGGCCGCGGCACGAGTCAATATACCGACAATCTTCGCGCTGGGCGGCCCCATGGACCCAGGCTGCCCGACGTGGGGCCACTTCGAGGGTAAGAAGATCACTGTTCAGGAGCTGTTCGAGGCGGCGGCCCTCACAGTCAGCGGAAAGATGAGTGCCGAAGAGGCGAAGTACCTTGAGGACATCTGCTGCGGGCCAGGGGCGTGCAGCGGCATGTTCACGGCCATGACCATGCAGTGCCTCACAGAGGCCATAGGCATGACCATACCATACATGGCTACGGCCCAGGCCATGGGGATGGAGCGCTCGAGGCTCGCCTATGAGGCAGGTCTCAAGATCATGGAGCTTCTGAACAAGGGGATAACACCGAGGAAGATAATGACTGAGGCCGCCTTCAGGAACGCCATCACAGTGGACATGGCCCTGGGGGGATCAACAAACACGGTGCTTCACCTCAAGGCTATAGCCGAGGAGTGTGGCATAGACCTACCCCTAGACCTCTTCGACGAGATAAGCAAGAGTACGCCTCACCTGTGCAACATGGCCCCGGCGGGCCCCATGAAGATCGTGGACCTCCACGCAGCCGGCGGCATCCCTGGAGTCATGAAGACCCTGGAGGCTAGGCTGGACACAGGCGTGATCACAGCCACGGGGAAGTCCCTGGGGGAGAACCTCAAGGACGTGAAGGTCTACAACCGGGAGATCATAAGGCCCTTGGACAACCCCGTCCACGAGACCGGCGGCATAGCCATAATGAAGGGCAACCTCGCCCCCAACTACGCTGTGGCCAAGATGGCGGCCATCGACCCCAGCATGTGGGTGTTCACGGGTAAAGCCAGATGCTTCGATGACGAGGCATACGCCCTTGAGGCCATCCACGGGGGCAGGGTCAAGAACGGGGACGTGGTGGTCATCCGATACGAGGGCCCCGTGGGAGGCCCTGGGATGAGGGAGATGCTGGCTGCGACCAGCGCCGTCGTGGGCTACGGCCTAGACCGGGTGGCCATCATCACAGACGGCAGGTTCAGCGGGGCCAGCAGAGGCCCCTGCATCGGCCACATTTGCCCGGAGGCCGCAGTCGGTGGACCCATAGCCCTGGTGAAGGACGGCGACAGGATCAGCATCGACGTGCCCGGTAGGAGGCTCAGCCTAGATGTCCCTGATGAGGAGCTTGAGCGCAGGAGGGCTAAGTGGAAGCCTAGGGCGCCGAAGGTCACGAAGGGGTACCTTGCGAGGTACGCTAAGCTTGTCACCAGCGCCGACAGGGGCGCTGTACTGAAGATCTAGGCTCCCCGACAACATTTTTTACGTCATCTACCTAGACCTTTTTCGTCTTAAAACCATGTCAAAAAATGTGTTTGGGGTTAACCCTGGCTCTGGATGGGGGTGGACTCCACGTAGTCTAGGAACCACCTGTCCCGGCTCGTTCTCTCCTCCTCCAGTATCCTCTCGGTGAGTGCTTCTACATCGTAGTGGGGTGTCAGGTTGTCCCCTGTTACTGGTCTGGCGTACTTCTTCTCCACGCCGGCGCGGTGGATGTTGTTCATCGTGCAGAATGGTATGATGCGTCCGTCGGGCGTCGCGTAGTGGATGACGCAGCGCTGCACCCGCTCAAGGTCGAAGTTGTAGAGGTCCATGAAGTGCATGCTGCTCACCAGGACCATCTGGTGGTGCATCCTGTTCAGACTAAGGTAGTCGCTGTGGAGGACGACGTCGTTCACGTACCGGGCAAGCGTCCTGAACCTGATGTTCCTGAGGAGCCCCGCGGCCAGCTCCAGCTTGCCTAGGAGCTCGTCACCCTTCGCCAGTCTCCGGTTGGCGCCTTCGAAGGCCGCGAGGGCCTCGTCGACGTTCACCAGACGCGTTATTGGCTTCACGTCGTAGCCGTCCATGAAGAGGTATGTGCCCATGCCGCAGTGGGGGTGGGCGCAGAAGTCCACGAAGCTCTCCTCCTTCATGTTGCCAGGAATGCGGTGAGGGGCTGGACCGCGGGGACGGGGTACCAGTCGCTCTCCTTGATGAAGCCCCCCGTCTGCTCCTCGGCGAGCCGCATCAGGTCGGGTATGGTGATCCTCATGGAGCTACGCTCCTCGCGGTTTATCCTGCCCGATACGCTGACGGGCTGGAAGTTCACTGCCCTGACGCAGTCCCTGTTCTCCACGGCGAACCTTATTATGTCCCCGACCTGGCCATCGTTGACCCCCTTAACGAGCACTGGCACCAGCACGATACTGAAGAAGCCAGCGGCCTTCAGATTCTCGATGGCTCTAAGCTTTATTGGGAGAAGGTTGTGCCCCCTGATCCTCAGGTGCGGCTCAGGGGTGACGCCGTCGAACTGCAGATACACAGCGTCCACGCCCGCTCGCTTCAGCTCTCCGC
>CAZAKG010000002.1:3741-46487 GCA_964485755.1 uncultured Candidatus Bathyarchaeia archaeon
CCTGACGCCGTTGCTGTTCACCTCCACGTGGACGAACCCCATCTCCTTAGCCATCTCCACGAGCTCGGGGAGGTCTTCCCTCACCGTGGGCTCTCCTCCGCTGAGCTGCAGCGCGGGGGTCCACACGGGGTCGTTGGACATGAGGTTCTCCATCATCTCCCTGATCTGCTGTCTAGTCGGTTCATAGAGGTAGTTCGCTGCCCCGGCGTGGGCGAAACATATGGGGCATCTGAGGTTGCAGCGGTTCGTCACGTCGATGATGCCGAGGGCCGTCGTAGACCTGTGGTTGGGGCAGATGCCGCAGTCGTTTGGGCAGCCCCCCTTTTCTCCTGTCCTCGGGTTTTTCATTAGTGTACCGAAGTGCTCGTAGGAGGCGGCCCGCAAGTACTGCCCGTAGTCGCCCCAGTACAGGTCTTTGAACTCGCCGTGCTTGGGGCAGCTCTTTGAGATGAAAACCTCGCCGTTTTCCTCGTAGATGGTAGCTGGTAAAACATCCATGCATTCGGGGCAGATGCTCCGAGTAGCCTTGATGCGCCTCATTTTTCACCAGCTTCAAGCCTGAAAAACCGGTAAATGCTTATGAAGGTTTTTTATGCTCTAACCTTCAGGTTAGTTAAAATAAACGTTAGAGATTTAAGCGAAACCTGTTTTTAAACGAGTGATATGTCCTCTCCTCTGATCAGCGAGAAAACAGAGAGGGCCATCCGGAACGTAGGCCTGACAGAGTACGAGACCCTAGCCTACCTTTCGCTTCTTAAATCAGGGGAGATGACGGCAGAGAGCGTAAGCGAGGACTCAAACATCCCTTACACCAAGGTCTACAGCGTCCTCGACTCCCTGCACGACCGCGGGTGGATCGAGGTCGAGGGCGGAAGACCCAGAAAGTATTATCCTCGCCCACCCGGCGACGCCCTGAGGAACGAGAGGAACCGACTGGACGACGCGTTCGAGCGGGATAAGCGACTGATCCTCGATGAGCTTCAGCCTCTCTACGAGAAGAAGGGCATCAAGGAGATCCCTGAGATATGGATCATCCGCGGCGAGGAAAACAGCTTCAACAAGATAATCGAGCTTCTGGGTAAGGCCGAGAAGGAGATCATGCTGGCCATCCCCTGGATACCTGAGAGCCTCGCCAGGAGACGTCCTCCCTTCAGGAACCTGCTGAACCAGACCATCAGGAAGCTCATGGACAGCGAAATCAAGATCAAGGTGCTAACCACCAGAGACGCTTTGAAGGACCTTGACTCCCCTGAGCTGCACATAGCCGAGATACACGTCTGCGACACGATGTTCGGCGGAGGCCTCGTGGTCGACGGGAAGGAGTCCATAATATTCCTTGACCTCAAACGCCCCGACGGGCCCGACACGTCGCTCTGGTCCGAGCACGAGACCATAACGTCCATAGCTACCATCTATTTCCAGCACATGTGGGACAACTCGACGCCGCTAGACTAGAATAGCCCCGTGTTCAAGAACATTTTCCACTCATTTACCTATGGGTATTTACGCAGAAAATGTGTGTGAAAATGGGCGGTTACGCCTTAATGACCGAGTTTTGAAGCGAGGCTCCCTGCATCCCGCTCGCTCATACCGAGCGCGGTTATGGAGAGGCTCTCCATATCGAATAGCTCGCTGCTTACCCTCGCGACGTCTTCGTTAGAGACAAGCATTAGCCTGTCGACGACCTCGTCCACTGTCTGGGGCCTCCCCAACCTGAGCGTCGATGTGCCAAGCTGGCTCATTCTCTGCTGGTTGCTCTCCGCCCTGAGGATGAGTGAGCCCACGGTCTTGTGCTTCGTCTCCTCAAGGGCGGTCTCACTAAGCCCGCTCTTCACCTTCTCCAGCTCCTCAAGGATTATATCAACTACCTGGGCCACGTTCTGCTTCGAGGTCCCAGCGTATACTCCCATGGCCCCCGTGTCCTCCAGCGACATGTTGTAGGTGTAGATCGCGTACACCAGACCCCTTCTCTCTCTAACTTCCTGGAAGAGCCTTGAGCTGCCACCGACGCCGAGGTATGAGCTCAGTATCGCAAGAATCGGGGTGTCCCTGTGGCCGTATGGTAGCCCTTTGGTGGATATGCTCAGCTGGACCTGGCCCGTTTCTCTGGGTGAGAAGTTTAGGCCGCCGCGGTGTACTGGCGTAGATCTTTTCTGTGTGACCTTAGCGTCGATCCTATGGACACTGTCCTCCACGAACCCTACAAGTCTCTGGTGATCCACCGCTCCAGCTGCCACGACCACCAACTCGCTGTTTCCGTAGAACTCGTCGTAGAAGCCGCGGACCTGATCCGGCGTGATCTCCTTCATACTCTCCAAGGTGCCGCTTATGGGGTGGGCCAGGCTGCTCCCTCTCCACGTGTTCTCCATGCTGATCTCGTGGATCAGGCTGGCCGGGTCATCCTCCAGTTGCTTAATCTCCTCGAGCACCACCTGTCTCTCGTTCTCGATGTCAGGTTCCCTGAGGACCGAGTTCTGGATGATGTCCTGGAGGACATCGTAGGCTACCTCAAGGTCTCTGTCCAGAACTCTGACGTGGTAGGCAGTCATGTCCCTGTCCGTGTAGGCGTTGATGTAGCCTCCCCTGTTCTCTATGGTCGCGGAGATCTCTTCGGCGCTCCTCTTCTCGGTGCCCTTGAAGAGCAGGTGCTCCAGGAAGTGGCTGCAGCCCCAGTGGCTCTCCTGCTCGTCTCTTGAGCCCACCTTTACCCAGATGCCCAGCGAGACGGACTTGGAGTAGGGTTGGCTCTCGGATATCACTCTGACGCCGTTGCCTAGCCTGGTGTCTGATAGTTCAACGCTCACAGCCTTTCTTGGACTATTTACCCGCGACCTCTATATGTTCTTTTCAACCCCCTCAAACTTTTCTCTGGGGGAACGGCATGTGTTCAGGGGTTGAAGCTTCTGTGAGCCCCCCTCCCGGCATGTGGATGTGCGTCCAAGGCATTTTCAGAGCCTAAAATCCTCGAAAATGGCCATGGACTGAAACAATGTCCATTGGTTTTATGGGTTCTTATATGGTCAGAGCTATATCAATACTAAACATTAAATTAGTCGCTTTAAACTGCCTCAATATTGCTATATAATTGTTAATTTTCATGCATGTTGTTTAAGGCCTTATAGATAAGGTACCTTCAAGATTATGGACACAGATTGTGTGCGTGCGCTTATTGTGGTCCCGGAAAGACGCGGAGCCTTAAGAGAGGGCTTGAGCCTTCTTCTTACCCTCGAAACTTAAACTAACAACATTCTCTCTCCTACGCCTTAATCCGAGGGACCACAGGATTTTATCTCCAAGCCCTTGAACTTTTTCACTTAAAAGGTATAGGGGTTTTTCATCTGATTTTATTTGGCGCGCGATAAACTTGTTCAGCTCATCCTGAGTTATCCCAGACTTTGCGCTTAGCTGCTTCAGGGGAGATGGATGCACCTCGTCTCTCAAAGCCCTCAGGATTCTCGTGTTCATGTACAGGGCCTCCAACTGCGTCATCTGTTCCTCCGTGACGTTTTCTAAGTCCGGAAGACTGGTCTCCGTGATGGTTTTCACATTGCTTAGGGTAGGGGTCTCTTGTGTAAAGATGCTCAGCTTTTTGGCTGTTTCCAGGCCTTTACCTGTTAGGCTCCATAGGTCATAGGTGTACTTGTCGCTGTACGGGATTGTCGTCGGTTTTCCGCGTTCAGGGTCCTTCTGGACTAGTCCCACCGACTGGAGTGAGCTCAGCCAGTTGTTGAGCTCCTTCTTGGATAGTTCGACTTCTCGGTCTTTTAGGATGTCTTGCATGTCCAGGGTTGTTAGATGTGTCTTGGCCGACTTTACCAGTATTATGTAGATTTGTCTGGCGCTGTCGCTCATTAGGGGCCTCAAAGTTTCCTCGAAGATCGCGTTCAGCCCTTCTTCGTAGCTCCGCGATCTCTTTTCAGCTTGATCTACCACAATTTAAATATTCAGGATTTTTCTGAATATTAACTTTGTGGTATGGACACTGAATAAAGCGAATTCTTCGTAGAAAGGAATTAAATTAAACGGAGCACACATATCTAAACGACATAAATTGCCGAAGCCTAAAGTCTATATTACTAGGCAACTTTTCCCGGAAGCCATAAAGATACTCGAAAAAGTGGCACAGGTCGATGTATTCGAAGGAGAAGACGACCCGGTCCCCAGGGACCTACTCCTAAAAAAAGTGGAGAAAATTGATGGACTACTCCCGATGCTGACAGATAATATAGACGCAGAGCTCATGGATCGGGCTAAAAACCTCAAAGTCGTAAGCAACTACGCCGTAGGCTACAACAACATCGACGTGGACGCCGCCACTGAGCGCGGCATAATGGTAACCAACACCCCAGACGTCCTGACGGACACCACGGCGGACACCGCATTCGTGCTCCTCATGGCTATATCGAGGCGGCTGGTGGAGGTGGATAAGTACGTCAGAGGCGGAAGATGGGTCAAGGCGTGGGGCCCCAAGATGCTACTGGGCTCAGACGTGACGGGGAAAACTCTGGGGATCATAGGCATTGGGCGCATAGGCTCGGCGTTGGTGCCTAGAGCCAAGGGCTTCAGGATGAAAGTCCTCTACAATGACATGATGAGGAGCCCCGAGAAGGAGAAGTCCCTGGGCATAGAGTACAGGAAGTTCGATGAACTGCTGATGGAAGCCGACTACATCAGCGTCCACGTCCCCCTCACAGCCGAGACGCAGCACCTCATAGGCAAGAGGGAGCTGAGCCTCATGAAGCCCACGGCCTACCTCATAAACACGTCCCGCGGGTCGGTGGTTGACGAGAAGGCACTCTACAAGGCCCTAAAGGACAGGGTGATAGCAGGCGCGGCCTTGGACGTCCACGAGAAGGAGCCTGTGGCCCCGGACGACCCGCTCCTCGGCCTCGACAACATCATAATGGCTCCTCACATCGGTAGCGCCACGGTCGAGACGAGGATAGCCATGGCTGTGAGGGCTGCAACCAACCTGTCTTCCGCCCTCAGAGGGGAGAGGCCGAAGGACCTGGTCAACCCCCAGGTTCTCAAGTAATTTTGATAATAAAATCACATTCAACACCCCTAGGGTAAGTGACATAAAGATCCTCGTGAAAACCATGAGAAAAATTTGTTTAAATGAATCTTTAGACTAGGTATTTATCGAGGCACAGAAAAGAGCTATCGTCGCAGAATTCTGGGACAAAAAACGTGTTTGCTCCTCAATTTACGTTTATCTCATTAAAAAAGAACCAACTGCTCTATAAACGACGACGGCCTGACTCAATAAAAAAAGAAAAAACGTAGGGCTAAACTAGAGTAAGCCTTGGCGGTGCTTCTCACCCAGCACCTTGAGCATGTCGTCAACCATCATCGGAAGATCGTAGCTCGGCTTCCAGCCCCACTCCTTACGGGCTGCCGAGTCGTCTATCGACATGGGCCAGCTGTCAGCTATGGCCTGCCTCCTGTCAGGCTCATAGGTTATCTTGAATTCAGGGACGCGTCTCTTGATCTCCGCAGCCAGCTCTGCCGGGTTGAAGCTGATGGCGGCCAGGTTGAAGTCAACGTGGTGCTTGAGCTTCTTCATCGGCGCGTCCATGAGGTCTAGGGTGGCCTTAATGCAGTCAGGCATGTACATCATGGGCAGGGTGGAGTCAGCCCTGAGGAAGCACTTGTACTTCTTGTTCTTGATGGCCTCGTAGAATATCTCAACGGCGTAGTCCGTTGTGCCTCCGCCGGGGAGGGTCTTGTTGCTGATGATTCCCGGGTACCTCACGCCCCTCACGTCGAGCCCAAACTTCTCAAAATAGTAGTTGCAGAGGAGTTCACCTGCCACCTTAGTTACGCCGTACATTGTCCTCGGCTTCAGAATCGTCTCCTGGGGAGTGTTGGTGCGCGGCGTCTCGGGTCCGAAGGCCGCGATGCTGCTCGGGCAGAAGACCTGCCTCAGCTTGTGCTCCCTGGAGACCTCCAAGACGTTGTAGGTGCCGTTCATGTTGACGTCCCACGCCAGCCAAGGGTTGCTCTCCCCCGCCGCGGAGAGGATGGCGGCCATGTGGTAGATGGTGTCAACGTCGTGCTCCTTCACCGCCTCCTCTACGGTGGATTTCTTGGATACGTCGACCTTCACGTACGGGCCGTCCTCAAGATCACCCGCAGGCGGGCGACTGTGTACGCCGACGATCACGTTATCCTTACCGAACCTGTCTCTCATCTCAGGGACGAGCTCTGATCCTATCTGCCCGGTAGCTCCCGTTACAAGAATCTTCTTTTTCACCGTTCTCGACCCCCATTTCAATTACGGGTGACTCCTTTTAAAAACTCTTATAGGAGCACCGAAAAGTTCCTAGTGAGGGAGTTAGTTGAGAAACCCAACCGAATTCTTAGCAAAGGAGTACCAGGAACTCGTTGACAAGGCCTTGGACTGGAGGCCTAAGGAGCTGGGGGGCCCCAGTGAGCCTGTCTCCATCGTGAACGGGAGAGAGGTGATCGTGCTATGCTCGAACAACTACCTTGGGCTATCCACCCACCCCAAGCTTAAACAGGCGGCCATCGACGCCATAGAGAAGTACGGCGTAGGCTCAGGCGCCGTCAGGCCCATCTCGGGCACAATGGACGTGCACGTGGAGCTTGAGCGAAGGCTCGCCAAGTTCAAGGGCGCCGAGGCTTCCCTGACCTACCCGACAGGGTTCATGGCTAACTCGGGGCTCATTCCTCAGCTTGTGGGGGAGCAGGACATCATAATCAGCGACGAGCTGAACCACGGCAGCATAATAGACGGCGTGAGGCTGTCGAAGGCCGAGAGAGCGGTCTACAAGCATAACAACGTGGACAGCCTAGCGCAGGTGCTGGAGGAACTGGAGAAGCACAGCCCGCCCTACAGGCGCATCCTGATCATCACGGACGGCGTCTTCAGCATGGACGGCGACATGTCCCCCTTGGACCAGGTGGCTAAACTAGGTAAACAGCACGGAGCCATGGTCTACGTGGACGACGCCCACGGCGAGGGAGTCCTCGGCAAGGGTGGCAGAGGCATCGTGAGCCACTTCGGGCTGACCCACAAGGACGTCCAGGTGGAGATGGGTACATTCAGCAAAGCATACGGCACAATAGGCGGCCACATCTCGGGCTCCGACGCCCTAGCGAAGTTCGCGTGGAACAAGAGCCGGACGTGGCTCCTAAGCAGCAGCCACCCACCAGCGATAGCCGCGGCCACGATAGCCGCCATCGATGTCCTGGAGAAGGAGCCTAAACACGTGAAGAACCTGTGGAAGAACACAGACTACTTCAAGAAGGCTGTGGAGGACCTGGGGTTCAACACAGGCAAGAGCCAGACACCCATAATTCCCATCATCGTGGGTGAGAGTCACAAGGCTAAGGCGTTGGCCGACAAGCTTTACGATGAGGGGGTCTTCGTGGTCCCCATAGTGTTCCCCATGGTGGCACGCGACCTGGCAAGGATCAGGACCCAGATGCACGCCAACCTCACCAAGGAGCACCTTGACACGGTCCTGGGGAAGCTGGAGACCATCGGCAAACAGCTAGATATTATTTAGGGGCTAAAACCCCTTTTTTGTCCCAGATTTCTGAGACCAAACCCTGCTTTTATCTGAAGAAGGCGGTCAGAGGCTTGTTCCTCTTCTCCCTGAGCACATCGCTGCACACCTGAGGGGTCAGAGGCCTGAACTCGTATCCGTACTCCTTGAGTAGCTTATCGGCTCCCTTCGCCAGCTCCGGCGCGACAAGTATGGCGCGGACGGGCCTGGACTCGTCTAGGTCCATCACATCCATGTACTTCTTCAGCTGCCTCACGGCGCCATTGGACGCTTTGACGCGTTTAATCTCGACAACGACTAGCCTGTTCTCCCCGTCGTAGCCGATGATGTCTATGAACCCAGGGTCCACGGGCATCTCCTTGGTCATGGGCCTGAAGCCCTCCTCCAGTATCTCGGGTTTGAACAGTATGGCCTCCTGCATGTCTCTCTCAGACGCGTACAGGCTGAACTCGGCGGCGTCCACCAGGTCCAGCACAGCGACCAGAGACAGGCTAGTGAACACGATCTCCATTGACTCGTTCTCCTTGCGCCTGTAGACCCGCACAGCCAGGCCATCCCCCGTCAGCCTCGTCCTGAAGATGGAGCCCGAGGGCTGCCAGTTCACCGGGCTGTAGTCCCTCGGCCTGTGAACCAGGGCCGATCCGTCGGGCTTGAGCAGCGCCACCCTGTCCCCTGGACTCAGCTTGCTACTGGCTCGGCCATCGTACTCCACAGTGCATTCGCCAGCCATAATCACGGTCCTGTGCCTGGATACACCCCCCTTAACAGCCTTCTCCGCCTCCTTCAGCGACGGGTTCTCGAGGACCAGCTGCCTTTGAGGTGTCTCCACGTTCTCAGCCCACGCTTGTGACTATGGTTGTCCACGCCGCGTTCAGTTTCTGGTCGTAGAGCCTCAGGTGCTCCAAGGCGTCGCCCACTAGGAACGTGTTGTGGCCGGGGTAGAGCCTGTCAGGCTTCAGTTCGATGAGTCTCTTGATCGACCTCTTCCAGTCGGCGAGGTCGAAGCCCGGGCCGTTGATGTAGCCTAGGCGGCCGCTGGCCCCCGCTACATCGCCGCAGAAAACTCCGATCTTGCCATCCTTCTCCCTCAGCGACAGTGACATGCAGCCGGGAGTGTGACCTGGCGTGTGAACGACCTTGAGGGAGACGTCGCCCACCTGGTACGTTTCGCCATCCCTAAGAACAACGTCCACCTTACCGGCTTGGAACTTGATGCCACTCTCCTCAGCCATGCCGTACAGGCTTAGCTCGTCCAGTTCCTCTATGCTTCGGCGGTCGGCCTCGTGGGCGGCTATCCTACACCCTGTGGCCTTCCTTATCTCGTTGTTGCCTCCTATGTGGTCGAAGTGGCTGTGGGTGTTGAACGCCACAGAGATATCACCTGGGCTGAACCCCATCCGCTTCACGTTACCAATGATGTCCTTCGCGCCGAGGCCTCCGCCGGTGTCTATGAGAGCCAGGGCGCCACCGCCGTCCAGCAGGTACACGTTGCAGTCTCCCGACGCCGAGTACCCGAAGCCTGCGCCGCCCACTAGGTAGACCTGATCAGTTATCTTCATACAACCACGGAAACCTTAGACCGTGGACACTTTTAATTGATTCGACGAAGTGGAGGCCTGGTTCTAGGCTATGGATACGATCCGTGTCCGTCTTCCCGGATCGACGCTTCGATCCCCCTCCTGCATACCCGCCGGGTTAACACTGTTGTTGCATATCGTATGACAAGCCTACGCAAGATCGATTGAACTTCGAGGCATTCCTTTGGGGCCTTATAAAAAATATACCTTCAAGATTATGGACGCTACCCGCGTCCAACTGAATAAAGGGGGGAATGTGGACTTAGCGCCGCTACTCCTTGAACTGTGCCTTGAACTCGGCCTCCATGTCCGGGTAGTACTTCTTGTTGAACTCCTCCAGCTTCTCTGTATGCGTCAGCTTCACGTGGAAGCGGACGCCTCCGGGGCTAGCAGATTTCCTGTCACAGTAAGGGCACTTGAACTCCGTCATCTGGGCACTCAAAAGCAGCCACTCAAAACATAAACTGTATTTATGGTTATAATAGTTTTTACTGTTGGCGAATACTACGCACTACTACTCGAATAAACGGGTCTTTTTCAACACATTTCAAGCACATTTACCCTAGGGTAAACCAGTTGAAAGATCGTTGGCGAAACCCGTTTTTTCCGGCTATACCTCAGCCTCTTCAGGCTCCTCGACCAAGACTATGAACAGGAGCCCGATGACGGCCAGTGCGCATGACAGGATGACCCAGGGCAGAGCGTTGTCGTACCTGTACAGGTAGCCGCTGAGGAACGTGCCTAAGGTCTGCAGCCCTATGCCGAGGACCCCGCTGCCCCACGCGCCCCTCATGAACCAGACGCCGCCCCCACCGATGCTCGCCATAACGCGGCCCCTCTTGGCTCTAGGCGTCATGTCGGCGAATAGACTCTGGAACGCGGGGTTCATGAAGGCGTTGGCGAGCGTCGTGAACGCGGAGAGTACTACGACCTGGGTGAAGGTACGGCACTGCAGGAAGAGGTAGCTCTGCGCGGCACCCAGGAGCAAGCAGACGCCCGCGATGCGCTTCTTACTGAACCTGTCCACCAGGCCCCCCGCGGGTATCCCCAAGACAACGCTCACAACGCCGCTGACCAGCATGACGCTCCCCCACTGCTGGTAGCTGAGCCCTATGATCTCCATGGAGCGCACGATCCAGAAGCTGCTTGTCAGAGAAGCGAAGAAGACCGTTGAAGAGACCAGCAGCGAGAGCACGTAGAGCCTCCTAGGCACCTCGCCGAGCACCCCGAAGACGCTCCTGTAGGCCTCGGCCATTAGGGACGGCACCGAGCCGAGACTGATCTCCAGCCTGTTGGGCTTCTCCACCGTCTCCCTAAGGTACCTGAGCCGGATGAAGGCTATGCTCGTGGCTATGAAGAACCCGACGAGGTAGAGGCCGCGTATCGCCTTTCCGATGCTGTAGGTCTCGATGAGCCAGCCCCCGATTATGGGCGCGCCCAGCCCGAAGGCGCTGGGTATCGCCATTGAGGCTGCGAACCCTATGCCCCTCTTCTCGGGGGGCAGGCTGTCCGCTATGAGGGCCGATTTGGCTGGGAAGTAGAAGGTTACGAAGCTCTGGACGAACATGCCGACGCCCAGCCACTGCCAGGAGCCTGTGAACGCCGGTATGAGGAAGGAGGCGCCGTACGCGAAGGTCATGTACCCTATGAGCTTGATCCGGCCCTGGTAGTCGGCTATGTACCCCCCCAGGGGGTACAGTATGAGGCTGGCGGCGCTGCCCACGGCCATCACAAACCCTATGGTCTCGTAGCTGCCACCCAGGCTCAGAACGTACATGGATAGGAAGGGCCATATGATGTCGATGCTTGCCCTCCACACGCATTCGCATACGGTCATCACGAGGACGTTGCCCCTCATGAAGCTGAGCGAGTCCTTTAGCCTCTCCAACGCCGCCACCGGAAAATACGCCCCATAGACGGTCTACGGGTTTTAAAATCCATCGGGGCAGCACAGCTTTTTAGTACCTTAACGACAGGATTCAGTTGAGGCAGATGAGCGCGAAGAACAACAAGGTCACATGGATCACTTGCCCGGACTGCGGGGCAAAGATAGGGATCGTGCTGTCGGTGGGTAAGGCCGCCGCGGCGCCGGTGGCTGTTCGCGAGGCCGAGGGGGAGTGGCCGCCACAGGAAGAGGAGCCGAAGCAGGATTTCAAATCCAAGCTGGAGGCCGCTGGCGTTGACCTGGCGCTCGTGAACGTGGAGGAGGACGGGGCCGCTGTGTCCGTTAGCCCCAAGAAGTTCCTGGGCGACCTGTGGGGCCCTATAAACGACACCATCAAGACGCTGGGGGGCAGCTGGGTCCGCGACGGCAGGAACAGCCGCTGGGTTATATCCCAGGAGCAGGAAGCCTAGAGTTCACGTAGAATGTCCTCGGCAACCTCTCTGATCCAGACGCCTACGCCGCCGGTCTTAGCCACCTTCTCTAGGTACTCCGTCCAGCTGAGCCCAAGCGCGTACCTCCACCGGCCGTAGGCTTCCTCAAGGTTGCTGTACGCCTTCAGGTGTCGGCGGCAGTAGACGGCTTCACCGTCCCGGGGTCTCTCACACACCTTGCACTTGGTCATCCTTCGCCTCTCCTTTGGTCGGGCACCCCGCGTTGATGCAGAGCGTCCACGGCCTTCTGTTGAAGTACATCTTCACGGTCGGGGCGCCGCAGGCCGGGCAGCTCTTTCCTGTGGGGTATATCCTCTTCCTCTGGGGTAACCCGTAGGTCTGCTTGCAGTCGGGGTTCGAGCACGACGCGTAGACCGAGCCTGTCTTGGAGTTACGGCTAAGCAGTATGTCCCCTTTACCGCACGTCGGACAGGGCCCCAGGTAGTTCTCCTCCCTCGCGACCTCGTTAAGGGTCCCTGAGATGGCTTCACCTATGGGCGCCTCGTTCGCCTTGAAACGTGCGAGTATGGGGCCCAGATCGGCCTTCGCTCCGCCGACGACCTGCTCCGCATCCTCCCCATATGTCTGTATGCGCTCCAACTTCTCCTCCAGGTCCCTTGTCATCTCGACCGACATGATACTCGGGCAGTACCCCTCAAGGGTCTCGACGATGCTGTATCCCAGGTCAGTGATCCTTATGTTTGAGCCGGCGATGTAGCCCCTCTTGGACAGGGTGTCTATGATCGCCGTCCTGGTGGCCTTGGTCCCTATGCTTTCTTGCTCCATGCGCTGCAGGAGGCTGCTTGCGTTGAACCTGGGCGGCGGCTTGGTGTAGCAGCGCTCGGTCTTAAGCCCGGTAACAGGGACCACCATACCTGTTGACAGCGCGGGTAAGGGCTGCTCCCTGTCCTTCACGTACGGGTAGTATTCCAGCCAGCCCCTCCTCCTAGTCACGCTCCCCCTCAGGTAGAACAGGTGGCCGTTCACGTCCACCTCGGCCTCAACCTTGTCAACGACCGCCGGCGCCCCTAGGCAGGCCAGGAACCTCCTGACCACAAGGTCGTAGACCTTCCTCTCCTGGTCTCCCAGCCTCCGCGGCCTTACGCCTGTTGGGTGTATCGCCGGGTGAGCCGGGTCATCCTTCCTGCCCTGCCTCGGCCTCAGATTCTTCTTCCTCAGCAGCTCCTCGGCGCTGGGCGCGTAGTTGGGGACGTCCTTGAGCTTCCCCAGTATGCCCCTAAGCTCTATCGACGGCGGGAGCCTCTGGCTGCTCGTCCTGGGGTAGCTGATGTAGGCCCCTAGGTACAGCTTCTCAGCGGCGGCCAGCGTGGACGCGGGGCTCAGCCTGTGCACCCGGTACGCCTCCCTCTGAAGGTCACCCAGGTTGAACGGGGGAGGCGGCAGCCTGCGCTCCGTCTCCTCCTTCACCTCCTTGATAACCCCCTCCCCGCCTCTGCAGGCCGATGCCACCTCCTTCGCGTGGCTCTCACGTTCAAGCCTGGGCTTCTCGTACTCCAGGGGGTACGTCTCGCCCTCTATCACCGTCTCCGCCTGAACCCTCCAGTATGGGACGGGGACGAAGCAGTTGATCTCATCCTCCCTCTGCTTAACGAATCCCAGCGTGGGACCCTGAACCCTGCCTATGCTCAGGGTCCTATGGCTGCCCGAGGCCCTTCGGACGGCCAGGGTCAGGGCTCTGCTGAGGTTAATGCCGTACAGCCAGTCGGTCTCGTGCCTGGCCTTACCCGCAGCGATTACCGCGTAGTCCAGGGTCATGAGCCTGTTCTCCCAGGACTTGTTCAGGTCTTCCCGGGTTAGGGTGCTGTACAGCATCCTGCTTGACCGGATCAAGGCGTGGTCGCCCACCACGTACTTCAGCACGTTGTAGGCGATGAGGCTGCCCTCGATGTCGTAGTCGCAGGCGCTCACGTAGCTGGACGCGCCATGAGCCAGACGCGTGAACGCCTCTATGTGGGCTCTTGCTCTGCCGCGCCCCTTCACGGCCTCGTAGACGGGTACCCACCTCATCTCGTAGACCGGGTAAGTCCAGCCTCTGCCAGCCTGAACAATGGAGTAAAGGTGGCCTAAAGCTGACGCAACGACTAGCTCCGCGTCGCCCCGGTGCGCGATGTAGTAGGTCACCTCGCCCACGCGCCCAACTTCTGGTCCATTGTCCGCTAGAGCCTCAGCTATTCTCTTCGCTGAGCTAGGCTTCTCGGTGACCACAAGTATCCTTTCAGGCAACCCAGATACTGTTGGGCTGGGCATCAATAACTCTTCTCAACATGCAGGGTTTTGTCTCAGAAAACTGTGGCGAAAACCCTTGTCCCTGACACATTTTCGGATAGAATAGGTTAGGGTAGATGAACGTGAAAACCCTCCGAGAAAACGGTCCCGCAGGCTTTCACAAGGTATTTCAGAGCCCCACCCACAGTGTAGGTGATGCAGCCCTTCACGGCGGTACTCAGCGAAAGAAAAGTGGTGGTTCCCTCCCAGAGCGAGGCAGACAGCCTCATGAGTGACGGGTACGGCCGCAGACAGGACAGCCTATACATACTTGAACCGACTGAGTCGCTGTACAACGTCGAGCGCCAGAAGATCAGCATCGTGGACGAGGACACCAACAGGGCTCTCAGCTTCCAGGAGCTGCTGAAAATCTTTAACGCCATAGACCCAGGCGTCTGGACGCGTTTCCTCGTCTACAGGGACCTCAGAACCAGGGGCTTCACAGCCATGACCGATTTGAAGGGCGAGGCAGACCTCATAGTGTACGCGAAGGACGCCTTCATGAAGGGGCCGCCCACCATAAGGGTCTTCATAGTGTCCGAGGGCTCTCCGGAGAGGCTGGATCGTCTCATCGAGTTGACGAGGAAGTTTGAGGCGGAGGGGCTCCAGCTCAAACTCGCTGTAGTTGACCGCAGAGGCGAGATGGTGTACTACGGGTTAGCTGAGCGCCGCTTCTAGTCGGCTGACCAGCTCACGCACCTTCACCTTGGCCTGATCACCGGTCTTCATGTCCCGCACGGTCACCTCACCGTTGGCCAGGTCCTTCTCGCCCACGACGACGACCATCGGTATTTTCTTCTTGTCGGCGTACTCGAACTGCTTAACGAGGCGCCTGCCCATCATGTCGACGACCGTGGACCTCCCCGCGTTCCTCAGCGTCTGGGTGATCTTGACGGCCTCCAGCTTGACGGAGGCGCTCACCGGGGCCACGTAGACCTCGGCGCCCAGGGTCAGGTCCTTGAATGCACCCTTCTCCTCCAGGATTGGCGTCAGCCTGTCCACGCCGAACGATATCCCTGTGGCCGGCGTAGGCTCCCCACCGAACAGCTGGACTATCTCGTCGTACCTTCCACCGCCCGCGATACTGCCGTAGTCCTCGTAGCCCTTCGCGAGAACCTCGAACACGGGCCCCGTGTAGTAGTCTAGTCCTCTGGCCAGGCTGAGGTCGACTGTAATGTACTGCGCGAAGCCGAAGGCTTCGGCGTACTCTACCAGGGACGATAGGGCTCGGCACCCGGCTACCCCCTTAGTGTAGTCTTTCAGGGTGTCGGCGGCTGACGCCAGCACCTCCCCGGGTCGACCTTTGAGGCTGAGCAATTTTAGGAGATTGACGCTGGCCTCGTCGCTTGGGGATATGCCTCTGAGCTCCTCAACGACGCCTTCGACTCCTATCTTCGCGAGTTTGTCCACGGCTCTGAAGGCATCCAGGCTCTTCTCATCTGGTACGCCTGCCAGCGCCACCATGGATTTGAGGATGCGTCGATCGTTGAGGGTGACCACGAACCCCTCGAAGCCCAGCTTCCTCAGGGTTTCCACGGCCACCGCCAGAACCTCCGCGTCCGCCACGCTGTCAGAGACGCCAAAGATGTCCGCGTCGGCCTGCCAGAACTCCCTGAACCTCTTCTCCGTGGGCCTCTCGTACCTCCACACGGGGCCGATGGCGTACCGCTTGAAGGGGAGGACAAGCTCCCTGTGCGTCGCCACCACCCGGACCGTGCTGGCCGTGTGCTCGAAACGCAGAGCCAGCTCCCTGTCCGACTTGTCCTTGAACGCGTAGATCTGGTTTATGATGTCCTCTCCGCTCTTGATCTGGAGCATGTCCAGGGGCTCGAAGGCGGGGGAGCCGAGGGGCTCGTACCCGTAGGCCTCGAAGACCTTCCTCACCTGGTCTATGACCCAGTTCTTCTTGAGCTGGTCCTCTGGGAGGTAGTCTCTGGTTCCGCGTGGTGGCTGGAACATGAGCGAGTAAATGGTGAGAGGGTTATGTATAGGTTACTCTGCGAGGCTGGTCTCCACCCGCTCGACGCCTCGGCCCGGGTTCTTTCTCTTAAGCCTGATTGCCCCGATCTCCTTGGTGTTCCTGACGTGGGTGCCGGCGCAGTGCATCTCCACTGGGCCGCAGCTCCAGTGCCGGATGCCGTCGTCGTCCACCTGGATGGTGACGGGGTGCCCCTCTGAGAGGAACCTGTTGGTGTCCTCCTCGACCCGCTTGAGCTTCTCCGGGTCCAGCCTCTCCTCATACCTGTAGTCAGCCCTGTCCTTGCGCTCGTCCACGAAGCTGCCCGTCCTCTCGGCGTAGCCCAGGTGCATCCATAGGTAGTACTCCATGATGTGGCTGGCCGTGTGGAGCTTCATTATCCTGTACCTCCTGTCCCAGTCGATGACGCCGTGGACGCGGTCCCCTCGGCTAAACCCAGGAGGCGACTCCATGAAGTGAAGTATTCTGCCGCCGTCGACCCGTGTGTCCGCTACCCTAGCGCCGTTCAGTGTGCCAGTGTCCCCGGCTTGGCCGCCAGCCTCAGCGTAGAACACTGTCTGGTCAAGCTCAAGGGCGTCGTCCTCCACGCTGACCACGCGGGCGTCGAACTCAGCTAGGTAGTGGTCCTTATCGTATAGCTTGACTGTCACAGGTTAATGGTATTCGGTGCACGGAAAAAGGCTTACCTTAGTTAGGCTGCACCCAAAAAAGTAATTAGGGATGAGAAAAGGTGAGCCGGGTCAGTAGTTCTCGGCGCGGAGCTCGTAGTAGCTCTGTGGGTGGCTGCACGCCGGGCACATCTTGGGCGCCTCCTTGCCGTGGTGCACATAGCCGCAGTTCCTGCACTTCCACTCGACTTCCTTGCCCCGCTTGAACACTGTGCCCTTCTTCACGTTCTCCAGCAGCTTCCTGTACCTCTTCTCGTGCTGCTCCTCCACATCACCGATCTCGGTGAAGGACTCCGCCACCTTGTCGAAGCCCTCCTTCTTAGCGGTCTCAGCGAACCCGGGGTATAGCGTCCCCCACTCCATCTTCTCGCCATCGGCGGCGGCGAGCAGGTTCTCTGCCGTGGTCTCGATTCGCCCAGCGGGGTAGCTGGCCGTGATCTCGACCTCGCCTCCCTCAAGGTGCTTGAAGAAGACTTTGGCGTGCTCCAGCTCGTTCTCTGCGGTCTCCGTGAAGATGGCAGCGATCTGCTCGAAGCCCTCCTTCCTTGCCGCGCTCGCGAAGTACGTGTACCTGTTTCTCGCCTGGCTCTCGCCTGCGAAAGCCTTCAGCAGGTTCTGTTCGGTCTTTGAACCCTTCAATGTGACCATACAATCACTAAAGAAAGATTCAGGCGTTGGACAATAAAAACATGGACATTGGTACCCGCCGAACCCGCGCGAGCCACATCATAGATTAGCTAAATGCAACCCGAAAAAAAACCACATTCTTCCACGCAGCTGTCATAAAAAGCGTTAGCCGAGGGCTCCCCTGAGGAAGGGGTACAGGTCCTCGACCTGCTCCTGCACCATCGTCTGGTAGTACTGGTACAGTATGCTGACGGCCAGGAGCGCACCCATGCCTGAACCGAAGACGCCGAAGAACTCGCTGATCGCGGCCAGGAGCCCCACGATCATGCCTCCTATGACGGTGATGGTGGGTATGTACCTGTTCAGCAGCTTCTCCAGGGGCCCCTTGCTTCGCCTGAACCCGGACACCTGCATCCCTGACTGAAGCAGCTGCTCCGCCATCTGGTCCGCCCCCAGGCCTCCTATCTCAAGCCAAGTTATGCTGAAGAGCACGCAGAAGCCCACGACTATCAGGAGGTAGAGGAGGGCCCTCACTGGGTCGGCTGCTACACCGCTGAGGCTACCGGGAGAAGTCGTGTAGTAGGCTAGCCCGCCTATGGCGTTCACCCCTCCCTGGTCTGTGCGGGTGAACATGCCGAGCATGTTGAAGACGAAGTTGGTGTTGTCCGCGTTCCACCTGCTCCAGATGAACTGGCCTATGAGCTGGACGTTGGCGAACATGGCGTACGCTAGGATGACCGGGATGTTACTGACGTAGAGAAGCTTGATGGGCATCCTGCTCCTGTAGCCGCGGTAGTTGCTATGGCTGATGGGTATCTCTACCCTCATGCCCTCAACGTAGACGACGAAGCAGAAGACGACCAGAGTCATGAGGAACCCGATCATGTCGGGCCACCCGGACCTGTATATCCATTCGAGGGGCGCCAACCCGCCCATGATCCCCTGAAAGAAGGCCACGATGGCGCCGTAGCTGCGGCCGTCCCCCACGGTAGCTATGCTGAGGCTCATCCACCAGATATTCTGGGTGATACCTGCAACGATGAACAGGCTTATGCCGCTCCCTATCCCCCACCCCTTCTGGACCAGCTCGTCCAGCATCATGATGACAAGACCCGCCGCGAGGAGCTGAGCGAAGATGAGCACTGACTGGGCTGTGGATATGGCCCCGTAGACCCCGCTGACGATGTAAAGGCTCGCCTGGACCACGACCATGACGAAGCTGAACACCTTGCTCGCCGTCGTGAAGAGGCCGCGGTCCTCAGGGTCTGACCTGTCGAAGCCGATGATGTCGGACCCAGCGAGGAGCTGTATGATGAGGCCCGCCGTCACTATTGGCCCGATGCCCAGCTCCATGAGGGTACCCCTGCTTGACGCGAAGATGATCCTCAGCGTGGCGTATGGGTCTGTCCCGCCGGTTTCTACCCCGTATAGCGGGATCTCTGACATGACGAGGTACACTATGAGTGCCGCGATCGTCCACATGAGGCGGGTGCTGAATGACACCTTCTTCTGTGGTGCCTTCACCTCTGGTATGAACCGTGATACGGGTCTGAACAGGTCCAGGAAGCGAACCAAAGCTGTCCCTCTAAGGCTCTACTATAGAGCCGCCGGCTTCTTCTACTTTTTCCTTGGCGCTCACGGTGGCGTAGGCCACCTTCACCTTCAGGGGGACAGCCACGTTTCCTCTTCCCAGGAGCTTACCGATCCCGAGGGCCGCGAGGTCCAGCTCGTTTCCGCCCTTGACCCCGTAGTCTCCTATGACCTTCACCGCCAGGTCCTCGAGTTCGCCCACGTTGATTGTGGCCGGCCTAGGCTCCTTAGCTGAGGGTGGGAGGAACCCTATCTTGTGGAATCTCAACGGCTCGTACTTGACGGTTCTGATCCAGAAGTGCTTGTGCCCCCCGGCGTTGCCCTTTCCTCCCCGCATGCCGCCCTTCCTGTGTTGGCCTACCTGGCCGAATCCCATGTACCTACTGCCTCGCTGCCTCCTAACTTTCCTTAACTTGTGGGGCATACCTAGCACATCCTCCTGGCCAACTCGTTTATGGCTTCACCCCTGTAGCCGAGCTCGCCCTTGTTGCTGTAGGGCTTCTTCACGGTTCTGTGGAACCCCTTCCTGGGCGGGTGAAGCCTGAAGAAGGGCTTCACGCCCTCCAGCTTGTTGATGTCCAACTCGCAGCTGTGGAGCTTCTCCGCCAGCTGGGCGAGGCTCTCGTAGCCGAGGCCCTTCACGTACTCCTCCGTCAGCTTGACTCCGCCTGGGGCCTCGCCGCGCTTCTCAAGCACGACCTTGACGGTCTCCACGTCGAGCTCACCCCACGTGATGTAGTCCTTGGCCTTCTGAAGCATCCCCTGGTAGTCCGGCCTGTCGTCCAGGATCGTGGCGTAGTTGTTCCTGTCAACCCTAAGCATCCTGAGTGTGTCTTTCACCCTCCTGGTGCAGCTTACGCCGCCCCGTATGCGTATCGCTAGTAGGCTCTTCATCTGCATCACGCCCAGTCCTGAGGTGTCATCACGCTCATGGTCTGCTTCAGCGCCTCGAATGTGGCGAACGCGAAGCTGGTCCTCGTGGCTGTCTGCCCTATGCACTTGCTCCAGCAGTCCTTGACGCCTGCGAGTCGGAGCACCACCTTGGCGGTGTCGCCCACCACGAGCCCGAGGCCCCTCGGCGCAGGCAGCAGTGTGACGATGACGCTCCCGGCTTTCCCGTGCACCTTAAAGGGCAGCGTGTGGCCCTCGCCGCAGTCGCACTCCCAGCTGCCGCAGCCCATCCTGATCGGCTGGAGGTTGAGCTTGGCGAGCCTGATGCCCTTCTCTATGGCGTTTCTCACCCGTTGGGCCTTGCCCAAGCCTACGCCTACGAGGCCGCTTCCGTTGCCCACGGCCACCAGTGCCGTAAATCTGCTCGACTCGCCTGCGTCTGTCTGCTTCTGGACGAGGTTGATGTGGATAACCTCGTCCTTGAGGTCCTGTACGAGGAGATCAACGATCTCCACTTCCTTGATCCTGTGTCCCTCCGCGAAGACCTCGTATATCGAGGAGATCTGCCCCTCGAACACGCGTCTCCCTAGCTGGGTCTTGGGTACCCAGTTCTCCAGAGGACTCGTTTCCCGTCTTCTACTCAACGCTGTTCTCCTCTATGCGTTTCTTGACCTCCTCGAAGTGGGCGGGTAGCTCCTCCGGTCTCAGTCCACGACGGAGATAGACTGAGAACCGTCTCTCGTACTCGAGGGGGTCCTCCATCTGCCCAGCGTACTCGGCCACTGCGCCGCCGCTCACCCTCTCGGGTGGGGGTATGATGTCGCTGTCGCAGGGGATCTCTAATCCGGCGTCCATGGCTCCCTTGGCCACGGCGAACGCCTTGTTCCCAGACGTGGCCCTCGTGAGGCCCATGTCAAGGTTGGCGCGCGTCACGCCGGCTTCAAGGGCCTTCCTGCCCGCCAGGTAGCCTATGAGGTACGCTGCTGACGTGTTCTTGCCGCCCGCCTTCCAGCCGAACTTCTTGAGGTCTCGGCTGTGGGCCTGGGCTACCACGTAGTCTCCCTCGATCTCCGCGTTGGCCACCTGGACCAGTATGCCCTTGTTTGACACCCTTACCACGAAGCGGGGCGCCTCCGCCATGGCGAGGGATCTTCTCATAACGTAGTCGGTCTTATGCTCCCTTCTACGCCTGTACTGTACACGGTACCGTGGTCCCTTAGCCAAAGGTACGCCTCCTCAGGTTCCTGTCGTTTATGTAGCGCTCTAGCTCCGCTATGCTCCTGAACTCGCCGCCCTTGGCTTTCCTGTATAGGTTCCGATACGTGTCCACTGCTATTATGCGCCTCTCCCTCAGCTCTCTCAGCTTGCGTCTCTGGGCGCGTATCCTGTTCATCCACCGGGTCTTCCGCGGTACAACGCTGAAGATCTTCCCCTTCTTCGTACCTGGCCCAATGCGTCTTCCTTTCTTCTTCTTCTCTGCCAGGACGCGTGCCCTGCCTCTGCTCTGGCTGTTCTCGGGGAGGGCCTTTATCACTTCCTCGTGGACGAGTTTCCTTATCTCCTCGCGGGTGATTGCCATGCTCACCTCGTCAGCCTTCTCCGGGTCTATCCAGACGCGGTTCGCCCCGCATCCCAGGACCTCTGAGGCTAGTCTTCTCTGGCTTCTCAGGTTCACTTCTCGTCCTCCTCCTCTTCGTCGGCTTCTTCCTCTGGTTCCTCGGGCTCCTGGGATTCCTCTTCCTCATGTTCCTCGAGCTCTTTGGAGTCCTCGTCCTCCAGCTCCTCGAACTCGTTCTTTGTCTCCACTTGGCCAGGATTGAGTATGTGGATGTTTAGCTCCTCGGCCTTCGCTTTTATGGCTTCTCTTTTTCTGCCGCCTACTTTTCCGCCGATCCGGGCCACCTGGGTTTGAGGGTTCACGTTTTCGAGGTCACGTGTGTTCCAGACGGTTACCTCCTCCATCCCGGAGGGGTGGAGCCCCCTGACCTCGGCTGGGCCTCTCCAGCCTACGGTCACGGATCTGGGCCACCCCTTGAGGTTGAACCTCATCTTGTTGTCTATGCCGTGGGGTTTCTTCCAGTGGTTCTTGATCCTGACGAACCTCCAGGACTCGAACTGCCTGAAGTGGGGCCTACGCTTGTTGATCCTGCTCCGGATCTTTAACAGTCGTTTCTTCTGTGCGTCGCTCACCAGTCATCACTCCTTCTTGTACACGTAGAGTCCGTCGAGGAACTTGCGCAGGTCCTTGTTACGGATCTTCGTGGCTTCCTGTATGTTGGCGGCTGTCTGCCCCACCATCTCTATGTCGTTGCCGGTGACGACTATGTCGTCCCCCTCGACGCTGACCTTGACACCTGGAAGGATAGCGGCATACCTGGCTTGCCTCTCACCCACGAAGTTGTTTATGGACACCCTGTTCCCCTTGATCTGTATGTTCATGGGGAAGTGGATGAAGACAATCTTTATCCTGTAGGTGAAGCCCTGCGTCACGCCTGTGATCATGTTCTTCACGTGGCTCGCTATCGTGTTGACGAGGGACGCCTGCTTCTTCCGGGGGTTCTCCGCCCACACGCGGAGTACCCTGCCCTGGTAGTCCAGCTTGAGCTTCGCGTGCGCGAAGTCCCGGACCACCTTGCCTTTGGTGCCTGTGACTGCGACCTTACTTCCATCTAGGGTCAGGTCTACGTCTTCGGGTACTGTCACTTGGTTCTCAACTATCTCGACAGTCACATCATTCACCTTCTAGTACACGTAGGCTAGGAGTATCCCGCCCACGTTCTCATCCTTTGCCTGGTTGTGATCCATTACCCCCTTGGGGGTGCTGAGGATCACCGTTCCAAGGTTTCTGCTTGGCAGGAACCGCTTCTCCCACTTCTCCATCTCGGAGACCTTGGTCTTGAAGCGTGGAGTAACCGCCTGGCACTCGTTTATCCTGCCGAACAGCTGGACCCTGAACTTGCCCTGTCTACCATCGTCGATGAACTCGATCTCACCCACGTAGCCCTTGCTCTGGATGAGGCGGAGCACCCTCCCCACGAGCCCTGACGCGGGAGTGATTATGCACTCCGATTTGCGCCTATGCTCGTGAGACATGATGGTGTTAAGGGCGTTCACAAGTGGTTCCACAACGTTCACCTGTACTTCCTGAATCCCATCTTCACCGCTACTTCACGGAAACACTGCCTGCAGAGGTTTATGCCGTAGCGCCTGACCAGGCCCTGCTTGGTCCCGCACCTGGTGCAGCCTCTGCTCCCCTTGCCGTAGTTTCTCTCTTTTCTTTGCTTCTGGACGCTCATTGCTCTGCGCCTACCTCTACCCCGTACCTCTCGGCTACGAACCGCATTGACTCCTCGGGGGTCACCCTGTGCCTGCTTCCCACTTTGGCCTGGCCTCTCTTCTTTCTAGCTACGCTGTACCCCGGCCTCTCCACGGTCACCATCACGTCCATGCCTGTGATGCCCAGCCTCGGGTCGTACCTGGTTCCCGGTATGTCGATGTGCTCCTTGATGCCGAAGGCGAAGTTGCCGTGCTTGTCGAAGCTCTTGGATTTGATCTTCTTCTCCACGGCCTGGAATGCTTTCCCGAGGAACTCCTCGGCGGCGCCACGTCTCAGCGTCACCATGCATGCCATGGGCTCCTTCTTCCTCAGGTTGAACTGCCTAATGGTCTGCTTGGCGACGCGCTGGCACGGCTGCTGGCCTGTTAGCTGCTTGATGATGGTCATCGCGTTGTCCAGGGGCTCACCTGAGGCCCCCACTGAGATGTTGACGACGACCTTGCCTACCCTCAGGCTCCTCATGGCGTTCTCGGTCATTTCTCTACACCACCGTCAAGGGTTATCATGGGCTGCTTTGATCCCACTACGAACACGTACCCGGACAGCGTCCTAATGTCCTCGCCTTCAGGCGTCCTGATGGTGCAGGTCTTTTTCCACCCCGGCTCGGGCCCCAAACCTATGATCATGCCCCTTGCTCCCTGGCTTCGGCCACCTGTAACTATGCTCTGCATCATCTCCTTGAACTCCACATGGTCGAGGACCTCCTTCTCTGGCACCTTCAGCTTTATCACGTCGTTTACGCTGTAGCTGTCGGCCTCCGCCGCGACGGTGAGGTTCTGGCCGTCGTGGAAGCTGAGCTGGGTTCTCTTGCCTGTTAGGGTCGTCTTCCCGGTTACCCTGACGAGCTTGAACTTGGCCTCGTCCTCGGTTATGGGTTGGAGCCTGAGCTTGCCGTTGTGGTCTGGCAGTATCCTGAAGTTCTCCTTTGTGTCGGGTAGGGTCACCACGTCCATCAGACCCACTGGGAACCTCTGGTCCATTCTAGGTTTGCCGTCCACGATGATCTTTCCCTGCTTCACAAGGTACTTGGACTCCCTGGCGGTCTTTGCGTATTTTAGCTCGTCCCTCATGAGGACGCTGAGAGGCATGGAGCTGCTCTGTGAGTGGGGCCCAGGCTTGGTCTTGGTCGCCCACGCGTGCGTCTTTCTCTCGATGGGCCAGAAGGTCGGGCTCTGGTGCCTCTTCAGGTGCTTGTTTGGACCTTTCTTACCCATGTTTACTCCTCCGCGCTGAAGCTCTTGCGCTCCAGTATCTTTTTCCTCCACTGATCGCTGAGGTTCAGCTTCGTGATAATGACGTTCTCCGGCCTCACCGGAATCTGGACGGATGAACCGTCCTGCCTGTTTCTTGTTACGCCCTCTATGTAGATGCGCGTGTTCTTGGTGTCCACTCTCAGCACCTTACCCTCTGAGAGCTTTCTATCGCCTTTTGTGATGGACACCGTGTCGTCCTTCACGACGGGCATTGACCTTGCGCCGTGCTCCGCCTTCAGGTTAGGTGAAAGAGGTGCAGAGACGTATTTCCTGCGCCTGTGGACAGGCGCGTTGTACCTCTGCTTCCTGGCTGTGGACGGCTTGGATGACGATTCCCTCACCTTAAACCACCATCCTTGCTATGTTGCCGAGCCTCGCCCACCTGTAAGTGGCTTCGCGGGCCACCGGCCCCTTGATGTCTGAGCCCCTCAGCGTGCCTTCAGGGGTCAGGATGACGGCGGCGTTGTCCTCGAACTGGACCCTTGAGCCGTCAGCTCGTAGGAACGGCCTCCTCTGTCTGACTATAACCGCGTTGAATAGCTGTTTCCTCATCTCCGGAGTTCCCTCGCGGCACGACACTGTGACGAGGTCCCCTATGCCTATAGCGGGGAGCCTCCTCCTTCTACCCTTGTACCCAATCATCTGAACTATCCTGAGGCGCCTGGCCCCCGAGTTGTCCGCACAGTTTATGACGCTCCCTATTGTCAGGCCTCCAGCCACCTTGCTCCTAGGAAGAATCCTCCTCTTCATCCTCTTAGACAACCATCTACGCCTCCTTGATTATCTCGACGACGACGAAGGACTTCGTCTTGCTGATGGGCCTGCACTCAGCGATCCGAACCAGGTCGCCCACCTTTACTGGGAGGCAAGGCGTGCTGTGTGCACTGATCTTGCTGCTCATCCTGGAGTACCGTTCATACTTCTTGTTGTACTTGGTGTACTCCAGTCTGATGACAACTGATTTCAGCATCTTTGTGCTTACTACGGTGCCCTCGAACACGCGTCCACGGACCTTGAGGCTGCCGTGGAAGGGGCAGTCGGGTTCCTTGCACTCCAATTCAGGTCTCTTAAGGGTCATCAAATCTACTCTCGCCCTACCATCTCCGCTTGATCGTCTTCTTCACTCTATCCTCTGGTCTGCCGCTGAGGGCCGAGCCCTCCACTTTCACGGCTTCACCGTTGAGCTTGAATTTAAACACCGCGTTTTTCTTTGCGATGCGCTTAGCGCCGTCGTGGTCTATGGTGATGGTGTTCATCGTCTCGTCCAGGACAGTGCCACTGATTTTGACGTTGCAGGGGTTGCTGTCCTCCAGAACCTCCGCTTCTAGCCCGATTAGTTCATGGTGCAGAATCTCGTGGGCTCTGGGGACGCTCATCTACTGGTCCCCCTCGTTGGCGACCGTCATTATTCGGGCTATTGTCCGCCGGATCGCCCTAGCTCTACCCGGGTTTTCCACGGCCCCCCCGGCCTTGATCATCGTCTTCATCTTTGTGAGCTCCGTCGTGAGCTCAACAATTTTCTTCTCCCTCTCCTCAGGGCTCATATCTCGTATGTCCTGCATCCTGAGTATGGGCAAGGCTACTCTTCATCCTCCTCGTCCTCGGAACTCTTGTCCTCGTCCTCTGGCTCAGGCTTGTCGGGCTCCTCAACGTCCTCAGGCTCCGCAGTGGCCTCCTCCTGGGGCTCCTCCGGAGACTCCTCCAGTGACTTCTCATGAGGCTCCTCGGTGGAGGGCTCCAAGTTCTCAGTCTCGGTGGGTGTAGCCTCCACTGGCTCCGCCGTCTCGCTTGCAGCCTCCACTGTCTCGGTGGCTTTAGCCTCGTCGGGTTCGACTCCGGGGATGGGCTGCTGGTACTCGATTTCAGGTAACTGGTCCAGGGACACCTTGTCAGGGAACTTGGCGTCCGGTGGAACTATGTGAACTGTGACTCCCAGGATGCCTCTCTTCATCTTGACGTGTATGGTAGCTTTCTTAACGTATCTGAGGGCCGGCTCACCGGCCTTGGGCACGAACCCCTCCACGACTCTCTCGAAGCGTGCCCTGGCGCTTCTGAGGGGGCCCTTTAATATGATCTCGCAGCCGAGAGCTCCGCTGTCCATGATGCGGCGGAGGCTCCAGAAGATGGCGCGCCTGAAGTGGACTCCACGTTCCAGCGCGTTGGCGACCCTGGAGGCCATGATGAGGGGATTCATCTCGGGTAGCTCCACCTCAACCACGGTTATCTGCGGGTTTGGTAGTCCGAGCTCCTTCTCTAGGCGCTCCGACGCCTCCTTGATGGCCTTACCGCGCTTACCTATCACCCTGCCCGGCCTCATGGCGAAAAGGTTGATCTGGGTGCCGAGGGGCGTCTTGGTGAGTGTGATGCCTCCGTAGCCGGCCTGCTCGTACTCGTCGTACAGCAGCTCGTCCACCTTGACACGCTCGATGCTATCCTTTATGATGCGTTTGACGACCGACATCAGTATTCCTCGACTGCTACCTCAATGTGGGTGAGGTGCTTGTAGTAGGGTGAAGCCCTCCCGAAGGCCCTGGGAATGTACTTCCTGATGACTCTGCCCCTGTGAGCGGCCACGTGAACAATCCTCAACTTGTCTGCGTATAGCCCCTTGAACTCGGCGTTAGCCTCCACCGAGTCAAGTATCTTCAGGATCTCGCCGGCAGTCTTCTGGGGGAACCGGCCCGCGTCGTGCCCCTGAAGCTGCTTCCTGTGAGGTATTCTGCTGCGGTACCTGTAGTAGGGTACGGCAGTCTTCATTTCCACGACTCCCTGTAGGTAGGTCTTAGCCTCCCCCAGCTTCATGCCCTTTAGTTGATGACAGATCTCTCTAGCGACCTTTGGCTTTATCCTTAGATCCCTGCCGCTGGCTATCGCGGTCTTGTCTGGGTCTAGCCCTTGCACCGAGTATTTCCAGGATGGCATATACGCACCGTTCGCCTACATTGAATCGAGGCTTAATATAAAAAGGTTGATGTAGAATAGTGAATGTAGAAACATGTTGACCCTTTAAGGACACTTGTTTTGAGTAAACGTATAATAGGTTAACAGGATGAGGTTTTAGGGAGAATTTCAAGGATTTTAAGTAATAATCACGGAACAGTAGCGAGAGTGCAGCATGTTATACTTAGGAGATTAGTGAGGTCTTGCTCAAGAAAACCTGTGTTGAAAGTCGGTGGGGCGTTAAGGGTACTTGTTGCACCCGTAGCAATACCACCGCTGGTACTGCTCGATCCAGACCAGCTCGTGGCCGCAGTCAGGACACAGCGTCTTGTTGGACGACAGTCGCTTCGTCTTGGCGACGACCTCCTGCAGAGCATTGGGGTCCATGCTGAAAACTTTGTCATAGTCCCCCTCGTCTATCCACTCGTTGATCTCCTTGGCCCTTATTATGGTCCAGGGGTGCGTTAGGCTGATGGTTGTGAGAAACTTGTATATCTTGTTGAGGCTATCCTTCTCCAGCTCCTCGAACTCCTTGGCCTGCTTCATAATATCCTCGTGGTTGATCTCCTTCCAGAGCCCCTTATCTGGTGCCATGAGCTTGCTTAGGGCTCTGGACGCTGCACCTCTGTCCTGGACGGCCAGCAACCCGGCCCTGTCGGCGCTGAACTCGGCCTTCCTGCTCCACTCGAGGAGCGCAAGCTGGATGCCCTGTGTCACCAGCCCGCCTATGCCTAGAGTCATGTCGCTGATTATGCCAATGATGTATGTGAGGTTCTGCGCCATGGTGTTGTACAGGGTGTGGCCGCACTTGAAGTAGCCCAGCTCGTGGCCAAGGATGAACATGAGCTCGTCCTCGAAGCCCTTAAGCAGCCCAGTGGTGACCACCACGAACAGGTTGGTGTACCGTACGTGTAGGCGTTGGGGAAGGGGTCGTTCTGGATGAAGAGGTGAGGGGGCTGCACTTCAAGCACCTCACAGGCTTCAATGTACTGCCTGTATATGCTGGGTACCTGGGTCTCGCTGACCCTTAGGCGGCTGCCGATGTTCTGGATAAGGAAGATCTTCTCCAGTCCAAGCTCCATGAACTTCTTCGTGAAGAGGTCGAGCCCTTTGACCTTGGCTAGGTTCTCAGTCGCCGCCTTATCCAGTGGGTGCTGGAAGTAGGTAGGCTGGAGCCCTGAGAGCCTCTTACGCGTCTCGATGGGTTTGCCGCTGCTGGAATACATTGTAGAACCATTCGGCTGCTACGCAAGATAGACTTAGGCATTGGTGCGGCTGCCGGGGATCGGACCCGGGTCACCAGCTTGGGGGGCTGGGATCTTACCACTGGACCACAGCCGCAGTTGCACCACATTCCTTTTATGAGAGTTTAATAAGCCTTATCCATCTCCGTTTCGGAACGGTCAACCTATATATTGTATCATTATAGCAAACCAAAAAACAGTTATATAGTCAGTTGATGTAAACTGGTTAACGCCTTAAAGCATTGGGCCTGTAGCTCAGCAAGGTAGAGCATCGGCCTTTTAAGACCCTCAGGGTCGAGGAGAGCCGTTGGTCAGGGGTTCGAATCCCCTCAGGCCCGCCGAAGGGATCGATGGAAGGGGAAGCATGGCCGAGACGCGTGTACGGGAACTCAAGTACCGTATGATGATCACTGACTTGTTGAAGGTGGCGAGCGAGACGAACACCTACCAGGAACTGAGCGAGGTCCTTGGCCTCAGCCCGCCGATACTGAGCAGATACATGCGCGGGCACGTGCTCCCAAGCTACCAGAGGGCTCAGGGGCTCTACGCGAAGCTGACCGAGATCACGAACATTAAAGCGGCGCTTAAGAAACGCATAATGTTCGATGAGGACGGCTACTTCGACAACACGCCCCTCGTGAGCGAGATCACATGGCTCAAGATCATGAGCAACTACGCCATGGAGAAGTTCGCTGGCAGGCGCGTCACAAAGGTCCTTACGGCGGCCGTGGACGGGATACCGTGCGCAACCCTCGTGGCCAACCTCCTCGACATCGATCTTCTGGTGGCGAAGGAGACCAAGGAGGTGGGGATCCAGGAGTTCGTGGAGGAGACCTACATCCCTAAAGGGAGCGCCATCAGGAAGAGCCTCTACGTCCCCAAGGCGGCGATAAAGAAGAAGGACAGCATACTGATCATAGACGACGTTGTCAGGAGCGGAGAGACGGTGCTGGCCCTCGTGGACCTTGTGAGGAACCAGAGGGCAGACATCGCCGGCATCTACATCCTGGTGACCGTGGGCAACGACTGGAAGGAGTACCTCAGTAGCATCGTCAGCAAGTACTCCTTCGAGGTGCTCATAGAGATTTGAGGCTGGACAAGGTTTTTATCAATCCCTACGGGTCTAAGTGAGAGCATGTTCAACCTAATCACGCTTAAGGACACCATCAGGATCAACCCCAACATGTTCGGAAAGCCCCTGGTGGAGGCAGCTTACAAGGAGCTTCGCAGCAAGTACGAGGGCCTAGTGGACGAGGAGCTCGGCTACATCATAAGCGTGATAAAGCTGGAGGTCAACCCTAACGGCCGCATAATATCCGGCGACGGCGGCACCCACCACCCCGTGATCTTCGACATACTCACGTTCTTCCCGCAGCTGCAGGAGATCATCGAGGGGGAGGTGGTGGAGGTGGCCGACTTCGGCACATTCCTCAGGATAGGGCCCGTGGACGCCCTACTCCACGTCAGCCAGCTAATGGACGACTTCATAAGCTACGACGAGAGGCAGGGCGTTCTGCTCGGCAAGGAGAGCGGCCGCACCATCAGCCGCGGCGACATCTTCAGGGTCCGCATAGTGGCCGTCAGCTTCCCCAAAGGTCGCAGCGGAGGAAAGATCGGTGTGACGGCGAGACAGCCTATGCTCGGGAAGATAGAATGGATAGCCGAGGAGACCAAGCAGGGAGAGAAGGAGGAAGATTAGTGCCGAGAGCCTGCAGAAACTGTAAGAACGTAACTGAGGAGAACGTCTGCCCCGTCTGCAAGGGCACCGAGTTCAGCGACGACTACTCGGGCATTCTGGTGGTGCTCGACCCTGAGAACAGCATCCTGGCTCAGAAGCTGGAGGCCAAGGAGCCAGGCACATACGCCTTGAAGATAAGGTAAGGGGCGTCGCGTGACCTGACCGAGTTCCGTGACCTTGCTTTACCCATCGAGAGGCGCTCAGACCTCAAGTCTCCTCTGGGGGTGCTTCTCAGGGCTCCCGTTTCTGAGAACGTCGTTGCCCTCGGCAGGCTTCTTGAGTCCGAGGAGCCCCCAATGTGGGCCTCGGTGGGCGACTACGTCACCGCCAACATAGTTAAGGCTGGGCTGCACCCCGACATCGCCGTCGTGGACCACCGTGTGATGAGGGAGGACGTTGAACCCATTGAGTTAGGGGACAGCATTGAGGTGGTTAACCCACCTGGGACCCTTTCTGTGGAGGCTCAGAGGGCTCTGTCTGAGGCTATATCTTTTAATAAGAGGCTGGGGGTAGTTGTCGAAGGTGAAGAGGATCTGCTGGTCCTTCCTCTCATGGCGTGGATGCCGGTCGGCTCCGTTGTTGTCTACGGACAACCCCGTGAAGGAATGGTCGTGGTGACCTTGACAGAGGAGCGGAGAAGATGGGCCAAGGAGTTCATGAACACCATGGAGGAGAAACGATGAAGCTGGAGCTGACCTCGACGAAGACCAACCCCCTCATAGGTAGACGCGAGGTGGCGTTCAAGATCGAGGAGAAGAGCACCCCCAACAGGAGCGGCATCAAGGTGGAGCTGGCTACCGCGCTGAGGGTTAACCTGGACCAGGTCTACGTCCAGGAGATCGAGACCAAGTCAGGGACCCACGTCACTCTGGGCGTGGCCCACGTGTACGATGACCCGGCGACCGCCCTCAAGGTGGAGCCCAAGCACGTCATCAGGCGCAACAACCCTCAGGCCCCCGAGGCCGAGAAGAAGGAGGCCGCCTGATGTCGGACAGCGTTAGCAGGCACTACGAGATCAAGGACGGTAAGCTGGAGAGGAAGCTGCCCTTCTGTAACAGGTGCGGCCGCGGCTACTTCATGGCCGACCACGGCGACAGGTACACGTGCGGTAACTGCGGGTTCACCGTCTTCAAGAAGAAGGAAGACTAGGTTTCTTTACTCCCGGATACTCTTAAATCCGGGTCACTGTTTTTAGGATGCGGGAGCCCGTGGCCAAGTCAGGATAAGGCACCGGCCTTCTAAGCCGGAGATCGAGGGTTCAAATCCCCCCGGGCTCGCCACTTTGCTGTGGTCTTGTTTAGGTTTTGGGGGTTTCGTGTTCAGTGGCTGTGGTATCAGCGAATCAGGCTTTTTATGACAGCTGCGTGGAAGAATGTGGTATTTTTTCGGGTTGCATTTAGCTAATTTACATGTTTGTTTTGTTGTTGGCGGATCATAACCTTATTTATGGGGGTTTTTTTGTTTTAAAAAAATTTATGGTTTGTAGTAGCCGAATCCTGTTGGGGCTGGTGCGTTGTAGATGACTCCGTGGTCGCCAGTAGAGGGATCGTTTGAGACCTCGAAGATGACTGCGAATTCGCCCCAGATGTCTGGGCCGATTTCGGTCCCATCAGAGGTATACCATACGCCTAATGATTTGGTAGCGTCTACGGGGGCAGCAACTATTTTGCAGTAATAGTTCCACTGAGTGCCGTCATCGTTTTCTCCCCACATATGGTTGGTCTCCCAAGCCCCTGAGCCGATGTACGTCGTATAGCCGTAATGCCGGTCTAGTTTATTGTCATCATTTCTGTCCATGTTGCTGAGCCAAGCGTCGTTCCACTTCATCAACAGCTGTGTGTCTCTGTATGGCCAAGCCCAATGCGAAGCGGCTTTAGGGTTTGCCGCTAGGTAAGCTTCATCGTCTCCCTCGTATGGTGGGAACCCGGCTCCCCCCGAGTAGGCGTTGAAGTAGCTTCCCTTGAAGAGGTGCCCCTGGTAGTTGTACCCGAAGAGGTCGAAGCCTGTTGGGATGGGCTGCCCGGCCAGGTAATGGCCTGCGCTGTAGAATATCTCGCCTTCCGTGATGGTGTTATAATCTTTCTTGGGTAACGCGTTGACAGTTGGGAGGGCTAGTAAGGTAAGTGCTACTAGGAATAGAAGTGTTTTCCTTATCTTCATTTAAACCATCTTAACCATGACTTGTAACGTTTATTAGTTTTTTCATGTAAAATATTGATCCGCGTCAATATGATTGTGTAGCTAAAAAAGTAAAAAAGAGGGTGGAGAAGTTTTACTTCTTCTTTATCATGGGACCAACGAAGTAACCTGCAACGACTCCGACCACTAGGGCGGCCACCGCCACGATCTGCATGGTGCTGACGCTGCTCTGGGCGGCCGTGAGGCTCGTCTGTAGCTGAGTCTTCTCCGATGTCAGCGTGGTCACTTGGCTCTGGAGGCTCGTCTTGGAGGCTGTTAGGCTGGCGACGTCGTCCATGTAGCCCGCGACTTCCGCGTTGAGCTTGTTCCTGATCATGTAGTTGACGATGTTGCCGAACAGCTTGGCGCCCTGCTGCGGGTAGGTCGACGCGGGGCCGTAGCGTCCGGCATTGGTCAACTCAGGCTTGTACATGGGTGAGTAGTGGCTGAAGGGCGAGTCGGCTGTCGCTATGACCAGGTTATGGTTGGGCATGACCTCGAGTGCCATCTCGCAGAGGTTGCCCTCCGTGCCCGCGGTGTGAACTTCGGGTGGAGGCGCCGTGACGTCCACCACGATGCCCTCGTCGCTGCTAGTCATGATGACGTAGACGTTCTCTAGGCTGGTCTGGTCAAGGGCGTAATAGGTTCCGCCCAAGTAGCCGATGATGATGCCGCACCCGTGGAACTGGGCCGTCTTGACGTCGTCTACCAGGAAGCCGAACTCGGGGTCGCAGTTGTCGGATATGCCGTAGCACCGGTAGGAGGCGCCCGCGTTGGACACGGGGTCCTCTATCTCAGCGTTCTCGCCCCGGAGCTTGCTGCCAACAGCGGCCAGAACCTTGTTGGCGTCGGCGACCCTGAGCTGCTGGCCGTCTCCGAAGTCGCTGTCCGTCGGCACCCAGAGGAGCTTGGCTCCGCCCTCGAACCAGGCGTCAACGGCGTTCACCTCGGCGTCGGTGAACTCCGCCGCGGGGTCAACCTGTATCATTATGAGCATGTCTGCTCCGGCGAGGTCCGCGGCGGTGAGGTCGCCGAGTACCACCTTCCACTGGATGTTGGTGAAGGTGTCCATGGCGTCATTCAAATAGACGTCCGCGTCTGCGGCAAGTGCGCCTTTCATGTGGACGACTATCACGGCGTCCACCGTCTCCGCCCCCGCGAAGGCGGCGGCTGAGACTGACAGGATGATTGATGATAGGATGATTAGGCTGATTAACTTGTTTTTCATGGGGATTATCTCCGGGTCAAAATGTATTTGAGGCGGATAAAAGCTTTCCCGGGTGCCCAAGTAAACTTAAAATGCCTTCAGCCCATGATCGAGTCTGGTGAAAGGCATGGATAACCGGGTTATCGTCGGAGCCGTGATCGTGCTTATCGTTTTGGGGGCTGGTTTCGTGCTGATGAACCAGCAGCAGCCCCCCGTGGATGATGGGGACGGTGGGAATGGGGGCCCGGGGCCCAACGGGGGGCCAACCAAGGCCACCGTAAGGGGTGCAGTCAAGGACGCCTCGGGGAGCCTTATACAGGGTGCCACAGTCAAGATAGGGGCCCTGACGGCCACGACCGACGCCCAGGGCGCTTACAGCTTTGAGCTGGACAAGGGGGACTACGTGGTGGAGGTCACAAAGCAGGGGTACAGCCAGGGCGTGAAGACCGTCTCGGTGACGGAGTACAAGGAGTACGTGGCCGACTTCTCCATCAGGGTGATATCGTCGGGGGGCGGCGAAGGCAAGACGCTGAGGATAATAACCCGCCACGGCGCGGACATCCTCTTCGACGCCGAGAGCGCCTTCCTCGAAACCGATTTCGCGAAGGAGCACAACATAGTGAACATCGAGTGGCTCCCGGTCGGGGAGGAGCTATGGACACAGACCATACAGAGGTCCGGCGACGTCGACGCGGCGTGGGGGGGAGGCCCAACCCTCTTCGACACCGTGATGAGCGCGGGCCTGCTGGCGCCCCTGGACGACCCCGGGGTGCTGGCGATCTTCGATGACATCCCCTACGATCTGAGCGGCGCGTTGACCAGGAGGATTGTGGGCGACGAGGTGTACTGGTCCGGCGCCGCCATCTCGTCCTTCGGCTTCACGATAAACATGCAGTACCTCTCAAACTACGGGCTCCCTGAGCCCGCGACGTGGATCGATCTGGCCAGCCCTGTCTACGCCGTAACGCTGCCGCAGCCCTCGGTGGGCACCGCTGATCCGACACTGTCCACGTCCAACACGAGGATGTTCCACATCATACTTCAGATATACGGGTGGCGGGACGGTTGGGACCTCCTCATCAGGATGGGGGCGAACTCAAACATATACGCGCAGTCGGAGCTCGTCAGGGACGCCGCGATAAACGGCATAGTGGGAGTCGGCACCACCATAGACTTCTACGGCTACACGGCCCAGATAATGAACCCTGAACTCTGCAGGTACATCTTCCCCCAGGACGGCACGATCGTGAACGCCGACCCGATAGCGCTGCTCACAACGGCCCATCACCCCGAGGAGGCCCTCGGCTTCATAAGGTGGTGCCTCACCGACGGGCAGAAGGTGTGGCTTAACCCCAACATAAACAGGCTTCCCATCAACCCCGCCGTGTTCGACACGCCTGAGGGGCTGGAGAGGGCCGACCTGAAGGAGGTCTACGAGAAGACAAAGGTCGCCCTCACCATAGTGTTCAGCGAGGAGGAGGCCTCCAGCTACCAGTCCGCGATGCAGCAGTTCTTCCACGCCGTCATCGTCAGGCAGCAGCTTAAGCTGGAGAAGGTCTGGGAGGACATGACGCTGAGCCTGGAGGAGGGGCGCATCACACAGGCCCAGTTCGACGACCTGGCGGGGAGGCTGGGCGACCCCCACCTGTTCGGGTTCACTGACCCGACCACGGGCGAGGCCGAGGTCTTCACAGTCGAGTACGCCCAGAGCATCAACGACCGCATAAAGGTCGACGCCGAGTACAAGGACCTGCTCGTGGACGCGTGGATCGATTCAGCCGAAGCCCACTACACTGATATCGCGGCGGAACTGGACAGTATAAGCTAAGGGGATCGTGGTGAACGGCGGGGTGAGAACCCTCTCCTTTACGGCGACGGTTGACAGGCTGAGGAGAGAACTCGATCCACTCACCATAGCGCAGACCCTCATAGGCTACCTCGTACTCATAGGCTTCCTGGTGGCGCCACTGACATCTCTGGTCCTCCAGGCCTTCCAGTACAAGGGCGGCCTATCCCTGAACTGGTTCACAGATGTACTGACCAGCCCGGAGTACATCAGCCTAGAGTCCAGGGGGGGACGCCTCTTCGAGGTCAAGAGGGACGTGATGTACATCTGGGGCTACGACCACGGCATAATCCTGAACTCCCTCACGGTGGCGTTCTTCGTCACGCTGCTCTGCAGCGTCATAGGGATAACGGTCGCCATGATAATGGGCCGGTACGAGTTCAAGGGGAAGGCCATATTCAGGGTCATCCTGCTGATACCGCTCCTCGCGACGCCGTTCATCAACGCATACGTGGTGGGCAAGGTCTTCAACCCCCAGGGAGGGCTACTGAACTACCTCCTCTACGACCTCCTGCACATAATCCCGTGGAGGCTGAGCATAGACGGCTTAGTGGGGCTGATAGTGGCCCAGACGCTCTCATACTACCCCATCGTCTACACCAACGTCCATGCGTCCCTGAGCAACGTTGACCCCAGCCTAGAGGAGATGGCCGAGAACCTGGGGGCCAGAGGCTGGAGGCTGTTCAGGACCATCACGCTCCCCCTCTTCATGCCCGGCCTCGTGGCGGGGGCCGTCATCACATTCATCTTCAGCATAGAGGACCTGGGCGCCCCCATAGGCTTCATAGGGGCCACCGCCAACCCCCTCTCCAAGAGCGTGGCCTCGTACCAGATATACTCCACCTTCGCACAGGCCCTGACGGGCAGCATATCGCCAAGGACCTCGGCCCTCGCCCTCATAATCATGTTCATAACGGTGGCCAGCTACGTGGTCGTGAAGACCTACACGACCAGGAGAACCTACGCCATGCTCAGCAAGGGAGGCAGGTGGAGCCCCCGCCTGAGGACCCCCAGCCTCCCCGCCCAGGCCGCCATAGTCCTGGGCCTACTGCTGCTGGTGGTCCTGGGAGCCATGCCCCAGCTGGGCACCCTCGTGCTGGCCTCCACGGACTGGGCCACAAGCGGCACCCTCCCCACCAGGCTGACCGGCCAGTACTTCGCAGCCCTCGCCACCAACAGGGACGTCACCAAGACCATCGCGAACAGCCTCGGCTACAGCGTGGCCGCGGTGGCCCTCATGGTGCTTGTGGGCTCAAGCATCAGCTACGTGGTGGCCAAGCGCAACATACCCACGAGGTCGGTGCTGGACATGCTGGCGACTGTGCCAGTCAGCGTGCCCGGTGTCAGCCTGGCCGTGAGCTACTTCCTGTTCTTCTCATCGGGTTTCTTCCGCGGCTCCCTGCTGGACCCCCTCGCGGACCCGGCTCTGCTCCTGGTCCTCGCCTACACAATAAGGAGGCTGCCCTTCACGACGCGCTCCGTCTTCGCCGGGCTCCAGCAGATCGATAAGAGCCTGGAGGAGGCGTCGGTGAACCTGGGGGCCAGCCGCACGACCACCTTCGGCAGGATAGTGCTACCCCTCATAGTCTCCAACATAATCAGCGGAGCGCTCCTGGGCTTCGTGTACTCCATGTCCGAGGTGAGCGTCAGCATCACACTGGGGGCACTGAGGGAGGACAGGCAGCCCATCACCTTCTTCATAAGCCAGATCGTGTACGGGCTGGCGGCCGTGGGCTCGGTCAGCATAGGCGCGAGCCTCTGCATCCTGCTCATGGCCGTCCAGATATCGGCGATGGCAGTCTCGATGTACGTGCTCAAGCAGAAGACATCGTTCCTGGGAGTGTAATGAATGGTTAAAGTTAGACTGGAGAATGTGACGAAGCGGTTCGGCGAGGTGCTGGCCGCCGACGACGTGAACCTGACGATCAACGACGGCGAGTTCTTCACGTTCCTGGGCCCCAGCGGCTGCGGGAAGACCACGACCATGAGGATCGTGGCCGGCCTGGAGTACCCCACGGAGGGGAGGGTGATCTACGACGACGTTGACGTTACCCAGCTCCCCAGCTTCAGGCGCAACACGGGTATGGTGTTCCAGAACTACGCCCTGTGGCCGCACATGACCGTGCGCGAGAACGTGGCCTACGGCCTCAAGGTAAGGAAGCTGCCTAAGGCTGAAGTGGACTCCAGGGTCGAGGACATCCTAGAGCTGGTCCACCTGGGCGGCATGGAGGAGAGGTTTCCCAACCAGCTTAGTGGGGGCCAGCAGCAGCGCGTCGCTCTGGCCAGGGTCCTGGTGATAAACCCGGACATACTACTCCTGGATGAGCCCCTCAGCAACCTGGACGCCAAGCTGCGCGTCGAGATGCGTGAGGAGATCAAGGATATCCAGCGGAGGCTGGGCATCACCACAATCTACGTGACCCACGACCAGGAGGAAGCAATGGCAGTCAGCGACAGGGTGGCCATACAGAACCACGGCAAGATCATGCAGGTGGGCACCCCGCAGGAGGTCTACAACAGGCCGCAGAACCTGTTCATAGCCACCTTCATCGGTAAGGGGACCCTCCTGGAGGGAAAGGTGGAGAGCTGCGGTGAGATGACCAGAGTCACCGTGGGAGACATGACATTCGAGGGCGTCACCACATGCGACGATAAGATCGCTGAGGGCGACAAGGTAGCCTGCGTGCTGAGGCCCGAGGACTTCAGTGTGAGGGAGCCCGAGGAGCCCAGCAACGTTGTGGAGGGAACCATAGAGTGGAGCGCCTTCGTGGGCCCCATCACAGAGGTGAAGATCAGTGTTGGTGGCGTAAGCCTCCTGGTAGACGCGCCCTCTGACAGGGACTACAGGGCCGGCGAGACGCTGAGGCTCTACCTACCCAAGGACAAGACAATAGTGCTCCCGTGGATGAAGCTCTAGGAGCGCTTCCCCTTGGCTTTGACTTCCACCAAATATCTCTCCAGCTCTCTCCTAGAGACAAGCCAGTTCCTGCCCTCCTTGAAGGCCGCCAGCCGGCCACTGCGAGCTAGCAGGCTGAGATATTCCTGGGAGAAGGATGTAATTCTGGACGCCTCCGATAGAGTCAACACATCCTGTTCCTCTATGGTGTTCAGGTAGATGTCTAGTGTGCGCTCGGCGCAGCGGGCGATATAGTTCACGAAGTCGTTCAGGCTTCCCTGATCTGCTTCACGCAGGGCCCTGATGTACTTGTCCCTATCCATTTTGGTCACGTTGACGATAAACGGGTAACTGTTCCTCATCAGGATCAGGTTCATGAGGAGCCTTGCTGTCCGCCCGTTGCCTTCTGTGAATGGGTGGATGCTGACGAAGCGGTGGTGGAAGACGGCGGCCTGCTCTATGGGTGTCAGCTCATCCAGGTTACGTTCAAGCCAGACTAGGAGGGCATTAACCATCGCGGCTACATCGGTGCTCTTAGGAGGCGAGAAGACTGCTCCAGCGATCCTCACACCCGTCTCCCGGTATCGCCCCGCGTATTCGTCCACCCCTTCCATGATGAGCCTGTGTAATGTGAGAACATCTTTCTCGGTGAGCGGAGCTCCCGTCTTAACCAGTTTCTCTACGAAGTCTATGGCGCCCGGGTGGTTCCTGGCAGATAAAACGTCCTTAAGCGGCTTACCGTTCACAGTCAGGCCCTCTTCTATCACCATCCGGGTCTCATGAAGAGTGAGAGTGCTTCCCTCTATGGCGTTGGAGTCGTAGGTGTACTCCACCATGAACTCTTTTCTGATCCTGTTCAGGATGGAGGAACTCAGTGGCTTGTACTTCTCTAGCCTTTTCTTTTTCTCCACTATCCGTTCCTGTATTCTGGCGTCGAGGTACATCGAAGACCCGTCCCATATCCGATATTAATTAGTATCGGATAAGGCTGAATATAAGGTTATCCGATATGAAAATGTATCGGATAGCTACTCTGTGGGCTGCTGACTGAAGAAGTCAAGGGGCCTCTGCCCGGTCATCTTCGACTCCTTGATGAGGAAGTCCCTCATCTCGTCGGGGTCCGCGAAGATGCGGGTCGCGTACCACTCGAAGAAGGGGCTCGGCTCGTAGGGGTAGTACGCGTAAACGAGCTTAGCCATGGCCTTGGCGTACACCATCTCGCACATGACGCCGGCGCTGACGCTCTTCCTCGGGTGGTACACGACCACCATGTCACTGTTCTCGATGATCTTGTAGTCGCTGTCGATGATCTGGAACCTGAGGTTCTTGATGGCCGTCTCCACCTCACGGATGTCGAACTCCTCCTCAAGGGGCCCCTCCTTGTAGGTGATCCGGAACGTGAATGTCTCAGGCAGCTCCGCGTCGGCGTCGATGGTCTCGTTGACGGCGTCTCTCCACTGCTCCACGATGTCCCAGTCCTTGATTAGGTACGGGTCATAGATGACGTAGTACTCGTCAAGGCTGTCCCGGAACCTTGTGACGTCCCTGAAGAACTCGGGGCCCTCCCCCGTTATGGGGTGGCTCAGGTACACCTTCTCCTTGCTCGGCTTGTACACAAGGTCGCGTAGAAGCTCGGGCCCGTTCTCGTAGGCCACCAGCTGTATTTCGCGGCGCGGGGTGAAGACCGATGCGAGCCTGTAGACGCCGTTCACCTCCTCTCTGCGCCAGTTGGCTATCTCGCCCAGGGTGTACCTGTGCTCCTGCCACTGAGTGTCCTCCAGGAGCCGCTTCCTGACTCGGACGAAGTCGTCGAAGATGATTACGAACATGTCGGGGTTGAGCTGCTGCACGTCCTCCTCCCGAAGCCCCTGGAACCTGTTGCCCTTCCACTCGAAGTGGATGGGGGTGCTAACGATGTGGACGCCCCCCGCCTTGTTGATCTCCTGCACTACCTTCTGGATGGCCCGCTTCCTCAGCTGCTCCATCTTGTCGGGCTGGCTGTCGTAGAAGTCCAGGATGTTGATCTTGTTGAGGTTGGTGCCCTCCAGGCGGGCCTCCTCGACGATGTACCTGAAGAGGTGGTGGTACCCGAAGTGAACCCTCTCCTTGAGGGCGTTGAGCATCTCGTCTCGGCCGTTGCCCGGGGCCCCCGTGCATATGATAACCCTTTTCTGAGTGGACATTCCCATCCTTCAATCCGTGCCAGCCTTTATGTCTTTAACGGAGAATCGCCTCGAGGATACGGAGAAATTGAGTCTACAGCATCTTCAACCTTAGGGCCGACCATGTATCGTCCAGGGAGACCATGGCTACGGCCTGGAGCTTGTGCCCCAGGGCGTACCTCGCTATTATGTCCCTGTTCACATCCACTTTCCGGTCTCTAGCGAATTGAGACGTGCCCTTGGGATAGGTGACCCATATCAGACCGCCCCTCTTCACGTAGCCCTTAAGCCTGAGAAGCGTCTTCCTGAGCTCCTCCATGTCGGTAACGAAGACCTGGGCTAGGTCGACGAGAGCGCCTGTGTTGGTGGAGACGGCTACGCCTTCGGGCAGCACGCCCAAGGTCTCCCTGTAGCCCTCGGGCTCGTTTATGATGAGGACCGTGTATCCTTTCTTTATAAGGAGCTTCTCCGCGACCGGTTTGGTTGACATTGGGCTATCAAAGGTTTGGAATTAAATAACTCTATTTCAATGCCGCGTTAAACCGGTCTAAACCGGTACGAGCTTTTTTAAGGATAAATAACCTGCAAGGTTTATTCTAATCTTGTGGACTAACTAGTCTCTCTGGATGACGCCGACTTGCGTGAGAGAAAAGCCGTCGAGGATTACGACGTGTACGCTGAGGAGCAACTATTGAAGGCTTTAAAGTAGCTTGTTCATGATACATAAAAAATAATCGGGATTTAGACGTCCCCGTTCTGCTGGATCTTGGTGTCCTCGTAGGGCGCCGCAACGCGGCGGTAGAACTCCTGCTGGATGCAGCTGAGGACCCCCATGGCCCGGTTCAGGTGGAAGTAGCGTAGAGGGTAAACCTCCTTCAGTATGCGTGTGACGCAGTAGTTGATGTCGCCGTCCACGTTCTCCACGGGCCTCTCCTTCAGGGTCTTGATGAGCTCGTCCAGGGTCTTGTCATACCTGGGCCTATCATCCTTAGCTATGTAGGGCATGCTTCGTCCTCGGATGAATATTGTCCGGTGAGTGTAAAGGGTTTACTGGACCTTCAGCTCGTGGTCGAGTAGTTTTGAGCCGTTCTCGCTGAACAGGAACCAGCCCCTGAACCGTTTATCCTCCAGCAGCAGGGGCAGCCAGTGCTCGTCGTCCTGCCACATCCTGTCGTAGGGTATCTCGTCGAACCTGAACCAGCGGAGCACACCTTCCTCGGACGCGTCGAGGGGCTCGCCGCTGAAGTCTCCGCTGCTAAACACGTGGACCACCCAGTCGGGCTCAAGCTTCTCCCCGAAGTAAAAGTCTAGGACGCCGTGCAGAGTGACGCTTTTCAGGGTGAGGCCTGTCTCCTCAAGAACCTCCCTGACGATACCCTCTTCAGGGCTCTCGCCGGGCAGAAGCTTGCCTCCCGAGCCGTTCCATTTACCTTCGCCGAACCTGCCCTGGCTCTTCAGCAGCAGGAGCAAGCGGCCGTCCCTGATTATCTGGCAGAGGGTGGCGTGGATGGTCATGGTTATTGATGTGCGCCTCGTGTTTTTGGTGTTGTCGGTCGAGCCGCCCGGTGTTCCGCAGGGTTTCAGCGGCGCTGGTCCTTGTCTCCCCTTATGATCTCCTCTGCCTTCTCATCGCCCTTGCCAGGTCTAAATTAGTAGGGGTACCCCTACTTGGTAGGGGTGGGGGTACTAATTTTCCGGTAGGGGGTTTTCAAGAATTCCATTAATCAGCAGAGGGTCTGGTAGACAGTATTCTTTGTTTTTTTCAACGAGACTGGTTTTCACTAGTTTATTAAGGATATCGGAGACAGTTGAGCTTGGTAAGGTTCGGTTTTCATGCGCCTCTAATATGGATTTTACTTGGCTCCAGCTTGCCCCCAGACACGTTCCACTTGCCCTCGCCGAACCTGCCCAGGTCCTTCAGGAGAAGAAGTAGGCTGCCATCCCTGACTATCTGGCAAAGTGTGGCGCGAATGGTCATTAGTGTTGATGTAGGCTTCATGTTTTTGGTGTTATTGGTCGAGCCACACGTCCTATTTGATGATCTATCAACATCCTAGTAAAAGTATACTTATATCCGAAATAATTTTTATTAACACTATAGGTATGACCAAGATCACTGTTGACGATGACGTGAGGGACGAGCTCCTAAGGATATCGGCTGAGCTTCAGCTCAAGCTTGGCCGCCGAGTCAACTATAACGACGTTTTAAGGTACCTGATAGAGAGCCGTGCAAAGCGCCCGGAGCTGCTGGACAGGGCCGTAATCAAAGGATTGGACTCTGAGAGCCTTATCCGGGAGCTCCACGAGGAGCGGAGGAGAGATGAGGAGAAGCTTGAGAGGCTACTACGCTCTTGATGTCGGTCGCCGGGACTCTGCGCTCTGTACCCTGTTTCAGTTTAGTTACTGCTCTAGGTTAC
>CAZAKG010000003.1:0-42789 GCA_964485755.1 uncultured Candidatus Bathyarchaeia archaeon
CATCCGCAGGGACCCCGAGTCGGGTGTCCTCACAGGCGGCTCAGACCCTAGGGCAGACGGCTGCGCCGTGGCTTGGTAGCCAGCAGCCCCATCCTTTTTTAATAAGCCGTAGACCAACTCGTCGTGGGATTCACCCTTGTACCATTACCCCTCCCTCATGTGGCCCTCCAGGGTGAACTCCAGCCGCTCCAGCAGGGGCGTCTCCATGCCTTCCACGGGGCAACGTAGCCCATCGGGGTGATAAAACTACCTCAGGCGGCACCTAAACCGGCGTTGTTACGCCGACGCCTTTATGGCGGCCCGCTCCTCCACGCACCTGGGGCACTCAAGCCTCTGCTCGTAGCCGTGGGGGTAGCTCTCCACCAGCCCGTGGACGGGGCACTCGAAGACGTAGTGGGGCAGCGGGCCCCTCCACCCGTCCCTGCTCCTCTCCCCCACGTACAGGTATCCGCTGAGCTGCATCCTGAGGCGGTTCAGAAGGCTGATCCTGGGGTCCATGGCTTCCTCAGGTACCCCTAGACTATTAACTTTTAAAGAATCTAAGTCTGTAGCCTTCCACTACACATATGATAGATAACTGATCTACATTCCCTTGAGTGGCTACTCCTCGGCCTTGGCGTACAGCTCGACGAGGCCGCATGCGATGCACCTCCGCCCCTTGACGGCCATGGTGCGCACCTCGTCGCTCTTAATCAGAAAGCCCTTCTTCTCGCCGGTCTTCTCTTGCCACCTGAGCCCCATCTCCTCGGTCACGCCGATGTTGCCTATGCTCATACCGGGCATTGATATCATACCCCCCATCATCGAGGTGCCCGATGGCACGGGGATGTTCACGTAGAGCTCTCCCTCCACCATCACTCCGCCACACTTAGGACATTCAACCATACTGGTTCACCGTCAAACAGGGTTCGCCGGATAAATAACCTGTTCGAATGAGTTAGCAGTGTACGCGATACAGGTTAACTAGGGTACGCCCTGACGGCCCAGGATCAGGCGTCTTCTCCTGGGCTTCGCTTCAACAAAAGAGTCTTTAATCCGCACCGCTATCAACCATTGGTCGAAAATGACCGGATTCGTAGACGCAGCCGAAATACTGGAGGGACGACACGAGGATGGTGCCGAGGTAAAGGTCCGCGGCTGGGTGTACACCAGCAGGTCGAGCGGCGGCATCCAGTTCCTCGAGCTGAGAGACGGGACGGGAGTAATCCAGTGCACCCTGAATAAGCGCAGCGTGCCCGAGGAGACCTACGCGTACGTGGGGAAGCTGAACCTTGAATCTACCATCGAGCTCAATGGCAACGTGAGGAAGGACGAGCGCGCCCCGGGCGGCTGGGAGCTACGCGTCACCGGCATCGGTACGGTCTACGAGGCTCAGCCCGACTACCCCATCGTGAAGAAGGAGCAGGGCCTGGAGTTCCTCATGGACAACAGGCACCTGTGGGTCAGGGAGCCCAGGCTCCAGAACATATTCCAGCTCAGGGCCAGGTTCCTGAGGGCGGCCAGAGAGTACTTCGACCTGAACGGTTACACGGAGTGCCACAGCCCCAGCTTCATGACGGCCAGCGTGGAGGGCGGAGGAACACTGTTCAGCGTGGACTACTTCGAGCGAAAGGGCGTCTACCTGAGCCAGTCATGGCAGCTCTACGCGGAGGCCATGATAGCCTCCCTGGGCAAGATATACACTGTGGCCCCCAGCTTCAGGGCTGAGCCCAGCCGCACACGCCGCCACCTCAGCGAGTTCTGGCACCTGGAGGTGGAGGAGCCGTGGACCGACCTCGCCGGCATCCAGGCTACGGGCGACAGGCTCGTCTGCCACATAGCCAACGCCCTGGCCCGGGATGAGCCCGAGAAGGTGCGGAAGGCGGGCGGAGACACAGGGTACCTGGCCAGCCTTGAGCCCCCGTTCCCCAAGATCAAGTACGACGAGGCAGTGGAGATCGTCCAGAAGAGGGGCGTCGAGATGTTCTGGGGCGACGACTTCGGGTACCAGCAGGAGGAGCCGCTGACCAAGGAGTTCGAGACCCCCTTCTGGGTCGAGGGGTTCCCCAGCGGCATCAAGCCCTTCTACCACATGCCTGACCCCAAGCGGCCCGAGGTCACCATGAGCTCGGACCTCCTGGCGCCGAAGGGCTACGGCGAGATCATAGGCGGAGGCCAGCGCGTCCACGACTACGGGCAGCTGTACCAGAGGACGATAGACGACGGCCTGGACCCCGCCAACTACGCGTGGTACATGGACCTCCGCAAGTGGGGGACGGTGCCCCACAGCGGCTTCGGTCTCGGCGTCGAGCGCGTCCTCATGTGGATGCTGAATCTGGAGCACATACGGGACACGATACCGTTCCCCAGGGACATGCGCCGCGTCTACCCCTAGCTCAAACCTTTTTAACAGCCGTTACGCCAGAAACCTAAATGTACGTCATCGACGTTGACTTCAAGTCGGGCAGCAACACCCTCCACAGGGAGGAGTGCGTACACGCGGTTCCAGACAACAGCCCCGACAAGGCCGTCGGGGAGCTGGGGGAGGGAGGAGGCTGGATCAGCTTCACAAGCCCCGGCGAGGCCCTCAGGTGGCTGAAGGAGAACCGGGTCAGGGGCCTGATAGTTCACTGCAAGCAATGCGCTCCCCTCAGCACCATGACGCCTGAGCCCGCTGCGAGGCTCAACGTCGGCCTTCTGAAGACGGGGTGCGACGCATGCACACGGGAGATGACGTTCCTGGACACCAAGTCCATCAACAAGAGGCTTGAGTCCCGGAGCCAGGGCTCCAAGTAGCCTTATACTTCTGGCTCCCTCTGCCTGAGCATCCAATAGCCCAGCACCATCTGCCAGACGCCGAGGGAGCCAGCCGACGCCAGCTCCTTTAAGGCGTTGACGGGTCCACCCAACTCCATAACGGCGATGCCTATGACGCCCCCTATTAAGCCCAGGGCGGCGTAGCCCCTCAACCTCCTCGTCCAGAGGTAGATGCTGTACGCCACCATGCCCAGGGGGATCAGGACGAACAGCGCGATTGCGAGGAAGTCGTGGATGGGCTGGTGCTGGACCGTGGCGACGCCGAGCACCGCGGTCAACACAGAGGCCGCCAGATAGGTTGCGCTCCCCACCTGCCCCCTCCGGTCCCCCTTGGACACCTCGAACAGGCCCGTGCTGAACAGCATCATGACAGCCCCCGTCATGAGGAGCCCGCTGTTGAACAGGACGGCGCCGAACCCCTCGGCGCCGAGCTGGCTCAGCGTCTGGACGGCCGGGTCCCATCCCGGCGTGAACTGGACGCTGAGGAAGATCATCAGAGCCCCTATGATGGGGGCCGCCACACCGAAGAACCCCATGAGCCTGACGATCTTGACGTTCATTGGGACAGTAGTGAGGCTGCTCTTCTATAAGTGTCATGATAAAAAGAGGGGGCTACCTAAGCTGCTTCACGTACTCTGACCGCTCCAGCGCCTTCACCAGAGCCACTCCGAGCACGGACACGGCCACCAGGCTGCTCAGCGTTATGCTAACCATCATGGCCAGCCATGCCGGGAGCTGGAGCCCCATGATGCTGGGCGGCGGAAAGAAGAGCCACAGGTAGCCGCCCACCACGACGCCGATGACCAGCGACGCCGCCACCGACGCGGGAACCAGCCTGTCCTTGAACCTGTAGATGATGTAGCCTGCGGCAAGGTTGGCCGCGGCGCCGAAGACCACGTCGATGGGGCTCAGGAACCAGTAGGCGTTAGCCACCAGCGCCCCTAGGGCTACGCCCAGGACCGCCGGCGGCCCCAGGAGGGCTGACAGCGGTATAAGGCAGTCCGCTAACCTCAACTGTATTGGCCCAAAGCTTATGGGCGCAAGGATGATCACGGTGGCTGCGTAGAGGGCAGCTATAACGGCTGATAGACTGATCTGTCTCGTGTTCATGTTTCTACCTCCTTACTCCGGGGTTTCTAGGGCGGAACGGGTCGGAGGCCCCACCTACCCGCCAAGAAGGGCAGACCACTGGGCCGCTTATAATGGTTTCCGGTGCGTTGACGGCCCATGTGTGTATAGCCGGGCGACAAGGCTCAGTTTAAAAACCATTGTTTGGCTGTCAGCCCGAGGCGGTTGCGAGGGCTACGGGTTCATCACCTTTCCCTGTCGCGCCCTCTAACCATTCATCTGCCTGACAGGTCCCTTATCTTGCTCTTGATCTCGAAGACTCGGCGGTCGATTACCTGCTCGAACTCCGCCATCTCGTGGAGGCTTATGGGCTCCCTGCTGTGCATCTTGTAGTTGATGAAGTAGCTGAACGCCTCCGCATATATCTTGCCGAACATGGCGCTCTCGGCGCTCTCAACGATGCCCATCTCCTCGAAGCGCTTGAAGGTGTTGTGGTTGAGCTCCAGGCGGCGGTCCATGAGCTCGTCGTCTATGGCCTGCTCAACGACTCCCCGTGCGACTGCCTCCATCGTTGACCGTGAGGGACTCCGCCCCGGCCTTAAAAACAATTAAGGAGACCTATCACGTAACTATGAAACAGGGCTAACCTCGTTACCGCGGCTCGGTACCTGAGATACGGAGCCCTGAACCTCAAACCGGTGACGCTTCACGGGATAAAAAGATGAGCGCCCGGCGGCGCAGGCGCTGGGAACCTCATTTATACCGGAGGCTGAAATAGATTGAGGACACTATGACACCCCCAATGATAGACTACCACGTCCACGAGAGCCACTCCAGGGACGCCCCGACAGCGACCGTCAGGAGCCTGGTCGAGGCAGCCGAGGCCGGGGGCGTCGAGGAGCTAGCCTTCACAACTCACCTCATACTGGAGGGCCCCGACACGTACCTTGGGGTGCAACCTAACGAGCTGGACGGCTACTTCAGGCTCATCGAGGAGGCCCAGCTGGACACCGACATGAGGCTTAGGGCCGGCCTGGAGGTGGACTACTTCAGGTCCCAGGAGGGGCGGATACGGGCCATCGTTGAGGAGCACCCGCTGGACTACGTGCTCGGAAGCACCCACTACATCAACGGCGTCGACATAGGGTCGCGGGTGGAGGCCAGGGGCTTCTTCGAGGGCAGGCCCCTGGGGGACGCAGCCGACGAGTACTTCACGGTCTGGAGGGAGGCCGTGGAGTCTGGGCTCTTCGACGCCATGGCTCACCCGGACTACTGGAGGAAGTTCCTGCACACGGCGAGGGCTGAGCCTGCCGCCTGGAGCGAGTACGGGGCCGTGGTGGCGGACGCCATCGAGAGCCTTGCCCGGTGCGGGGTCGGCGTGGAGGTGAACACCTCGGCCACGAGGCACGGCCTCGGCGGCTTCTACCCCGTGAGGGAGTTCATGGAGGCGGCCCACGCCGCCGGTGTGCGGAAGGTCACTTTAGGCAGCGACACCCACAGCCCGGAGGTGCTGGGATACATGATACCGGAGGCGGCGAGGCAGCTGCAGAGCGTGGGCTTCAGCAGAGTATCCACGTTCAGGGGCAGGAAGGCCGCGTCCATTCCGTTGAACCGCCTACTGCCCAGCTAATGTGTTAAGTACCCTTCGCTCATCCTAGGTTTGATCACGTTGCCCACGAAGGAGCTTGTCGACTCGGTTGAGGGCTTCCACCTCGCGTCCTACTACGCCGGGATCAGTGTCGCTTTCGCCGAGGTGGTGGCCGCCGGCTGCAAGAGGCTGGCCCTCAGCTCCCCCTACAGCTGGGACGAGGCAGAGTTGATGAGGGAGCCCACGCGCGTCGCGGCTCAGGAGTACGGCGTGAGGCTCCTGGAGGAGGCGGACCTGCTCACCACGAGGCTGTTCCCCAGGAACATAGCTGAGGGGAAGACCGTGTTCCTCATAGCCCGCGACGACGAGGTTCTAGCCGAGTACGCCAGGCTGAAGGAGATGATGCGCCGGAGCGACGAGGAGGGGAACCCCGAGCACCTGGAGCTGGACCTGGCGTGGAGGTTCGGCCGGCTCCTCAGCTACAGCGACGAGAAGATAGTGGAGCTTCTTTCGAAGCGCGGCTAGAGACCTGGGCGCACCCCGAGCACTAGGTCTATGTCCAGGGTGTCGCTCTCCCCGCTCCTGATCACCGTGAAGGTGACGACGTCGCCGGGCCTCTTGTTCCTCTCCACGTAGTTTATGAGGTCGTAGAAGTTGCTCATGGCGTGGCCGTCTACCCCTATTATGATGTCTCCGCCGACCGAGACAGCGGTGCCCTCTATCGTGGCCTGCCTGTCGCCGCCTCTCAGCCCAGCGGCCTCGGCGGGGCTCTCGGCCGTGACGGAGACCACGAGGGTGCCCATGGTGTTGCTGTCAAGCGACATGGCCTCGGCCACTGCCGGCGATATCTGGCGCCCCGTTATGCCTATCCACGGGTGCTGGTAGCCGCCCGTCTCGATGAGGCTGGCCGCCTCCCTCTTTATGGTGTCGCTGGGTATGGCGAATCCGACGCCGCTGAACTGGCCTGTGTCGCTGAGTATCCAGGTGTTCATGCCAACCGCCTCCCCCCTGAGGCTGAGTAGGGGTCCTCCGCTGTTGCCTGGGTTTATGGCGGCGTCGGTCTGGATCACGTCCACGATGACGTAGTTGCCTGGGGCCGACGACTGTCTGCCGAGGGCGCTGACGATGCCCAGGGTCATGGTGTTTGCTAGGCCGAATGGGTTGCCTATGGCCGCAACGTACTCGCCGACGAGGAGGTCTGAGCTGCTGCCGAGCCTCAGCGGGATGAGGTCTTCATCCGGCACGTCCACGTCTATGACCGCCATGTCGCTGTAGGGGTCAGTGCCCACGAGGGTGGCCGTTGCGACCCTGCCGTTGAGGAACGTGACGGTTATGCTTGTGGCGTCCTCCACGACGTGGTTGTTGGTGATGATCCTGCCCTCCTCGTCGTAGACGAAGCCGCTGCCCGTGCCTCCGCCTGTGGCCGTCCTCACCGAGATGAGGACCACGCTGTTCTTGGTCCTGTTGTAGAGCTGGGTCAGTATCAGGCTGTCCGTGTCGTTGGACGCCTTGATCTTGAGCTGGTCCCTGAGTCCCTGGATCTCCAGCTGGGCGCTGCTCAGCTGGAACCTGAGGCTGTCCAACTCCGTGTTGATCTGGTTCAGGTCGTCGCCGCCCAGGCTGCCTCTGAAGAACGTGACGTATCCGAGGACCCCCACGTTGAGGACCATGAAGATGGCGATCACAGCCCAGAGCTTGTTGTCGCTGTACTCGCCGCGGCCCCTTGAACTGTTTAACCGTTCGTCGCTCAAACCGTATCACCAACACCCTGTGGTCGGTGGATAAAATATCTTTTTCATATTCATATCCAGATCGCGGTCACTCCATGTGCCTGTAGGTTCCATCCGCCAGCTTCCTGTGGACGACCTCCATGATCTCAGGCGGGGGCACCCTGAACGTGGGGAGCTCACTCTCGCCCTGAGGCGTCCTGGGCACCTCGCCCTTCCTCCACATGCCCACGGCCTCCGTCATGAGGGTGCCCGCCGTGACCAAGGTCTTCCAGCATAGATGCTCGTAGGTGTCGCCCCTGTGGACCGGTATCGTCCGCTTGACCACTATGTCGCCCGTGTCTATGTCGGGGTCTATGAAGTGGCATGTGCATCCGATGGGTATATCGTAGTATATGCTCCAGGCGACGCTGGCCGAGCCCCGGACCTCTGGTAGGAGCCCGGGGTGGCTGTTGAGCATCCCGTCTGGCGGTATCTTGAGGACGCCTCTGCTGATTATCCTGGTGCCTCCGAGGACGCCCAGGTCCGGCCCAAGCTCCATCAGTATCTCCCTGCACCCCCGCTTGTTGTGGTGGGGCACCTTGTGCCTCTGGACGTCCCTTCCCTCAAGGAGCTGGTTGAAGGTGGGGGCGACCCTGTGGCCCCTGATGCGTGCGAGGAACTTGTCCCGCTCCTCCTCCGCCACGGGGCCCGTCTCCTCAATAATGGCTGAGGGGACGTGTCCGGCCTCCATGAGCTGCATCAGCATCTCCCTGCCGTAGGGGTGCTCCTCCAGGACCAGGAAGGCGAAGCTCTTAGTCATTCCTCTAGCTCCCAAGCGGTCCTATAGGAGGGCGTAGCGGAGGCTCTCACCGCACTGGCATGTCCTCTTCTCGGGGATGAGGGGCAGCGCGCTCATGATGAGCTCCCTGAACCTGGCGCTGTTGCTCCGCATGGTCTCCATCACCTCGTCGCTGGTCACCGGCTTCTCGGCCCACACGTCGTAGTCGGTGACCATGGCTATGGAGACGTAGCAGAGCTCGGCCTCCCGGGCGAGGATGGCTTCTGGGTGGAGGGTCATGCCTATGATGTCGCAGCCCCACTGCCTGAAGAGCTTGGACTCGGCGCGGGTGCTGAACCGGGGGCCCTGTACGCAGACGTATGTGCCCGCTGGGTGGACGGGGAACCCGAGCTTCTTGGTGTGCTCTGCGAAGAACTGGTGGAGCTGGGGGCATATGGGGTCAGCTGATGAGATGTGGCATAGCTGGCCGCCGTCGTAGAAGGTGTCCGGCCTGTCCTTGGTCCTGTCTATGTACTGGTCGGTGATGACGAAGTCCCCCGGCTTGTAGTCCTCGCGGAGGCTGCCCACTGCGCTGCTGGCCACGACGCGTTTAACGCCCAGGCTCTTGAGGGCCCAGATGTTGGCTCTTGACGGGAGCCTGTGGGGCGGGATGGTGTGGCCTCTGCCGTGGCGGGGGATGAAGGCGACCCTCTTACCCTTGTAGGTGCCCAGGGTGACCAGGTCGGAGGTGGCCCCGTATGGGGTGTGGACCTTGACCTCCTGGGCGTCCTCGATGAGCTGGGGGTCGTAGACCCCTGTGCCGCCTATGATGGCTATGTCTGCTCTATGCTCCATGCATAATCAATGGCTCATACACCATAAATGCTCTACGCCCCCGTTTCGATAAGCTTAAGTCCGCTGGTTCATCCACCTCGGCGGTGCCCTTGGCCAAGCAGAGGAACTACGCGTACGTGCTGCTCGTCACCATATGCGTCACGTACTTCGTGGAGAACTTCCTCCGCAGCGCAGCCGGGGCTTTGACGCCCATACTCATAGGTGAGCTGGGGATAAGCCACGGCAGCATGGGGCTCCTCATCTCGGCGTTCTTCTTCGTCTACGGCGTCATGCAGATTCCCAGCGGCATCCTCAGCGACGCCCTGGGCGCCAGGAAGACGATACTCGGGTTCACGGCCCTCACCGCTGTGGGGGTCTTCCTGTTCTGGCTCAGCAGAAGCTATAGCCTCTTGGGCGCGGCCCAGCTGATGATAGGTGTCGGGTGCAGCGTATTCTACATCAACGCCGTGAAGCTCATATCCACGTGGTTTCCCCCGGAGAGGAAGGCGACGGCCATCGGCGTCCTCAGCGCTACCAGCGGCCTGGGCAACTTCGTCGCCTACATGGGGTTCCCTCTGGCTGTGGAGTGGCTCGGGGACTGGAGGCCCCTTTACCTGGTGATGAGCCTCGTCCTGGTGGTCAACTGGGCCATGAACTTCATGGTGCTGAGGGAGAGGGGCGAGGCCGCGGTGGACGGGCCGCAAAAGCGGAGGCAGCCCATACTGGGGACGCTGCTCGCCACGGTGACGGACACCCGGCTTCTGCCCTTCATAGCTGGCTACGTCCTGGCCAGCTTCAGCTGGGTGTTCCTCACCTGGCTGCCTCAGTACCTGATAGACGTCAAGGGCTTCACGTACCTTGACGCGGGGATGGTGGCCAGCGTGGGAAGCATAGCGGGCATACCGGGCTGCATAGTCATAGCGGCGGTCTCGGACAGGCTGCGGAGGCGTAAGCTGCCCATAGTGGCGTTCTCAGCCGTCTACACTGTTCTACTCGCCGTCTTCCTGGGCCTGCCCGGCGGCCTTCCCCTCGTCGTCTACATGGCCCTGGGTTCTGGGATGACGTTCACGGTGAGCTTCTGGGTGCTATTCTTCAGCATGGTGCCTGAGACGCTGCCTCCGGAGAGGGTGGGGATCGGGCTGGGGCTGGTGAACGGCCTGGGCACGGTAGGGTTCAGCGTTGTGGCGCCGCTGTACGGTGGACTCATTGATGCGACTGGCGGGTACGGGGCGTCCAACTTGGTGCTGCTGGGCGGCGCCGTCGCCATGACGCTCATATTCGCCTTGTTCATCAGGGAGTGCTACGGCAGGGCGCCTGATGGGTGAGCTTATAACCGCCTCGCCGTTATCAGGTTCATGTCTGTGGAGGACGCCATACGGGCGCTGCCGAAGCTTGAGCAGCACGTCCACATCTTGGGCTCGACGAAGCCGGAGACGTTCCTGTGGCTCATAAGGGACAGCGGCTCCGGCCTCCCCTACGAGACCCTGGAGGACCTTGAGGCGTTCTACACGTACAGGGACTTCCCCCACTTCATAGACATCTACAGCAAGGTGAACTCCACCGTCACCAGGGAGAGCCACTACGAGAGGATCACCTACGAGATGCTGGAGAGCCAGGCCGCCTGCAACGTGCGCCACGTGGAGGCCATCTTCTCGGCGTGGGACCACGTCTACAGGGGCCTGGACTACGGGCTGATGGTAGACGCCATCAACAGGGGCGTGAGGAAGGCGAAGCGGAGGTTCGGCGTATCATGCACCCTGAGGATCGACCTCGTCAGGAACTACGGCCCCGAGGTCGGGATGAAGGTCCTCGACCTCATAGAGGCTAAGCGGGACAACATACTGGCCATCGACACCGGCGGAAGCGAGCTGGGGTACCCGCCGGCCCCATACAGGGGGTGCTACAGGAGGGCCCGGGAGATGGGGCTCCACACGGTGGCCCACCAGGGCGAGGGCGCGGGCCCGGACTACGTCTGGGAGTGCGTCGAGGCGCTGAGGCCGGAGCGGATCGGTCACGGCGTGGCCGCGGGGCGTGACCCTGCGCTGATGAAGGCGATAGCCGGGAAGGGCATAGCCATCGAGTGCTGCCCGGTGAGCAACATCAGGACGGCTGCGGTCCCGTCATGGGGCGAGCACCCCATCAGGAGATTCATGCAGGCTGGTATCAAGGTGAGCGTCAGCAGCGACGATCCATCCATGTTCGGCACCGACATGAACAACGAGTACCTTCAGCTCCACAGGCACCTTGGGTTCACTCTGGAGGAGCTGTTCAGGGTGAGCCTGGACTCCGTGGAGACCAGCTTCCTGTCTCCTGAGGAGAAGGAGCGGATGATGAGAGGCTTCAAGCGGGACTACGAGCGGCTCAGAGCCGCCTAGTCGGCCATTTGATAAGATGAGATATCCCCGCGATGTCAGGTGGATGGCATCCAGGGAATTATCTTTATAGACGGGTCGTGCAGCCCGTTCAGTATCGCGGCGTTGAGCAGCAGCGGCGTTATGGCCCACCCACGTCTTTTTATGTATGTCCCCAGACAATAAACCAGAAACTATTTGATACGTCTACAACCAAAAGAGATTGGAAACTACTGGAAACAACTACAAGCAGAGCTCAGCAGTAACGTAGAACTAGACACATGGGCACTAAAACCCAGAAGCGGCCGCTTCTACGCGCGAGCCGCCTCAGACCGGATATTCATAGAAGGTAAAGGAATAAAGGGAATACGCACGATAGCGTTCCCCGACTTCGAGAAGGTAGCTAAGTACTACAATGACTACATCGACGACGTACCCGGCATCAAACAGAAGATGAGAAACGAAGTCGGGTATAACACACAATACATCCTGACGCTCATCCACCACGTTCTAAGATGACGTTACACCTGCTCTGTTCTACGGGCCCTGAAGAGAGCTCACCGGAACGAATCAAACGCCATATAAACATAAGATAGAACCATAAAAAAATTATTAATCCCGGAAAAAGGTAGTTATATTGAGAATTTCAATACGCGTGTTACATGGAATAACAGAATTTCAATACTCCGCATTAGATTGTTTGAATTAGTCATATGGTTATCAAGTCGAGGCGTGCGCGGGGAGTCATCGGATATTTACCCCATTAATTGATTAGGTCTAATTACATGATGCTTTTTTTTCATAATATTTGTTGGAACTTCAGTAACAATTGATAATAATATTAAAATAAATGATGTTATAAATATCTAACAAGTCAAATCTTTAGAGATGATGAAAACTTGAAAGAATGGAAATGTATCGTACTCGGGCACCATAAAGAAATCTCAGAGACAATAAAGGATAACCAAGAAGAGGGGTGGGAATTACACACCTATCAAGCTACAGGACAGGCGAAACTAACAAACCATTACCTCTTATTCACCCGAGAAAAATAATCTAAATGCGCACTTATTTACACATGATTAATTTCTATCATGCGAGTGCATTATCTGTATAATGAAACTATTTAAACTCAATCCCTGTTATAATGCGAGAAATTTAATATCCGTGTCACATGGAATAATCCTTTACAACCATTTTGTGTATTTAATGTGGCGTCTTTCTCAGATGCGTGCGAATTATGCCTTTAACGGCGAGGAGGGCGGAGACCTCTACTGCACTATGAGTAGCACCGGAGGCGGCCTGTAGATGGTAGGGGGTGGCGTCGTCAGCGAGACAACTGTTGCTAGCACCAAAAGAGCTGTCCTGGGTGCCAGCTCCATCGTCATGGATATTCTGGCCCTGAACCACGGTAGACGGCCCCACGGAACTTGACTGAAAATCTATAAACTCCGTACGACATCTAGAACCATGAATTTCTTATACGGTGAACTGACTTGGCCCGAGGTCAGGGACGCATCTAAGGATAGGGTCGTGGTGGTGCCCGTCGGCACCCTGGAGGACCACGGCCCACATCTCCCCCTCAACACGGATGCCGTGATCGTGGAAACGGTCTGCAGGAAAGCCGTGGAGGGTGACCCAGAGAAGGCCGTCCTGCTTCCGGTCCAAACACACGGATACAGTCCACACCACATGGACTTCCCCGGCACGATCACCATCAGGGGCACCGTCTTCCTGGAGTACATGCTGGACATAGTGAGGAGCCTCGCCCACCACGGCTTCAGAAGAATACTTCTCGTCAACGGCCACGGCAGCAACTCCGCCTGGCTTGAGAACGTGGCGCGCCTGGCCATCGTCGAGATGCCGGGCATCCTGTGCGGCACCCTGAACTGGTGGGCCATACCCGAGGTGGTTGAGAGCGTGACGTCGATGAGGGACTCTGAGCGGGGCGGGACGAGCCACGCCTGCGAGCTGGAGACTTCGCTGATGCTGGCGATTAGACCCGACTTGGTGAAGATGGATAGGGCAGTGAAGGAGCTCAGCCGCGGCTCAGGCAGATACTTCCCCGCCTGGGACTTCTACTATCCTTCCGGCCCGGTGAGAATGATGAAGTACTGGAGTACGCTGAGCGAAACCGGCGTCATGGGTGATCCGACTGTAGCTACCGTGGAGAAGGGTGAGGCCTGGCTGGCTGCAGCAGCCGAAGGTCTGAAGGGCATCATAGAGGAGTTCGGGGGCATAGACGTTGCGGGAAGGGTCGATCACCACTAGCGCACAGTAACGCGTCTAGTTCATTACGATATTTGCTGAGTCCAACTTCTTTTCTGTTTTGTTGACATGTCTTTTAACTGTTTCATGGATATGCTGGGTATGTAGTAGGTTCCGGACCTCGTTTTTCTTATCTTCGCCCTCATTAAACCATCTAGTAGTATTTTAGGTAAAAATGATAAAAACTTGTCTTAGGATCAAAACACCGTCTTTTTTATTCCGATGTTTCTTTACAGGTAGGATACCCCCAAATACGATTGTTATAATCTAGTATCCTAGTTTTTTGGATCAAATATTTTTTTAAAGTATTTTACCCTTTGATATTTGTCCATAATTTTAGCGTTCATAGAAAATTCCAAGAATGTTTTATATTCCTCACTTTCTTCCTGAGTCAATGCACTATATTGTACTCCTAATACGGCAAGTGTATGATAAATAAAAGACCAAAGAGCTGAAACGCCTTGGGTTAATTCACCGAGTTCTTCTTTTGAGAACAGTTTGGATGCTAGTATACCTTTTTCTTCATCTCCATAAATTGATGTTTCATGAATTATTTTCAAGTGTTTACTGTTTGCCTTTATCCATGATTCAAAGGGTGGCCATTCTTCTTGTTTAGCCCAAGGTAATACTTGAAATAGCTTTTCACTAACTAGATGGAGGTTTTTAGCTGCATCATGATCTCTAGGGTACGGTAGATCAAGCATAAGGTAGAGAGATTTACAACTCAGTTCGAAACAATGTTGGAGAGCTTCAATTGCTCCATGGATATCGTTTTGGTTTTCACGAATTTTAAATGAACGATAGAAACATATTTTTGACTCAAAGAACCAAGCTTTTCCAAGGTCAAAGGATTCTCTGTTAAATTCCATTATGATTCATATTGATGGAGTAGCTAGATACCTTATTTATTTACCTGTAAATATTTATTACAATACATGCCAAGGACAATTCCTCATGCTGATTATAATGAAGGCATTCGGCTATGTAGAAAAAATGCCAAAAGCCTTACAATAAAAGCTCGTAACGCCTTTGAAAAAGGATGTTTTCATGCAGCTTATCTTCTAGCTATCGCTGCTCTTGAAGAAGTCGGCAAAGCAACTGTAATTATCAAATATTGGAATAATGAAAACATATCTTATGAAAAATATAAGAAAGAGATATGCAATCATGAACTAAAAACTACTTTAGCAATCACATTGATAGATGAGAATCTAATAGAACAATTTTCTGTAGGGCCTCGAGAACATATAGAAATAATATTGGATGAAAATCGTCGAGATACATTAGTTGAAACGCGAACTAGAAGTATTTATGTAGATTATAATTTTAAGGAAAAGAAATGGGTATATCCCTTAGAAAAAATGGATGAATTAGCTAGTACTGCAATTAGAGAATCTAGACAAGCCCTGAGCTTGTTCGGTAGGGAGTTAAAACATAAAGGAATCGAGATACCCGAAAACACGAAATAAGTTTTTACTAGGAAAAGGTAGAAGATTGTCTTGCAGGCATAATAGTTAATACTTAGGGCGCGCGCGCCATCTTTTAATTCATCTGCTTAAGATTATTAACCACTTGTGAGCATTAATCCTTTTTTTTTAGACTTTTAGTTTTTCAATTTGAGATAAAATTGTTTAGGATTGAATACACCAGCACAGATATCGCAATAACCCTTTAATTTATCACCAAGTGTAATTTTCCAAATAATAGATGAAAGAAAATTTTCGAAGATTTCTTGTTTTTGTATAAAATCTTTTTCCAGTTTAATAATTTGTTCAATTCCTGTAATAATTTCATTAGTATCAATTATACTCTCAATAAATTGTTGAACAGAGCCAACGTTCTGTTGATTTGTACTTTTAGATAATGCGTGCCCCCAGCTACCAAAGTTAAGAAAATATTGTTTTCCACCGCCAGGAAGTCCAGTATCTACTATTGTTGGTTCCCAGCCAGGCCATTTTACTTCAAACCCTTGACTTCTATTTCGTGCTTCATCAAAAATTAAATTAGCAACCAGATCAGGTCTAAAATAATCTCTTGGTTCTATACTACCGCTTTTCCAATACCAAATAGAAAAATCTTTATGATGTAGTTTTTGTTCAGCATTTTTACGTATCTTATCTTTAAAATCTGATTCTTTCATATTTCGTATACAATTTGATTCAAGCAGGTCATTCCAACTTTTCCATACATCAGAATAACCTGATTCCATATGACTTTGAATGAATTGGTGAAATTTAATTTCACTAAAATCACCTAACTTTTTTGGGATGAACCTAGAGTCAGTATGACTATACTCGGCACCAATTTGACAAAGTTTTTTAAATTTACCATTCCAATCTTTCAATGCGTTCTCGTTTAATTTTTCTGCATGGTCTCGTAATTTTTGATTCCTTTGAACTAGAATATGATTTATTAGATATGTTACTGTACCGCTAATTATTGTGGTGATTAAAATGCTGGCTAAAGATACTTCCCAGTTTAAAGTTAAACTCATAATTAAATTTAATAGATTTTAAAAAATAAATAACTATCTATTATTATTCTACCTTTCTCCCGCACGCCATTAAAGTTATGAGTAAGCTAAGAATAAAGGTTCTGAGTCTATGATGAAGACAATAAATTTTTATAAGACAAGAAAGAGCACTGAAATCTTCCACCTTTTACATGGAACAACATACCATCACCTTTCACCAGATGAGAGATAATCTGAGGATAAGATTACACCCAAGGAAGGGGGCACAGTTTAACCCGGCTGTGATAAAAATCGTAAACCTGCGCTGAACCGATGCACCCTGTCGCAGGCTTGATGAAAACAGTTACTAGATAGACAATTAGTTGCATTTATCGAGGGAGCCGCATGAGAATCGTCATCTTCGGGGCAACCGGCGCCACAGGCAGACAACTCATACAACAGGCAATCGCAGCCGGCCACCAGGTCGTGGCCTACGCCCGCGACCCCTCAAAGATCGACGCCGACAGCGAACGCCTAACCGTCGTGAAGGGCGAGCTAACCGACGAGGCGTCAATCGAAAAAGCGGTAGACGGCGCGGACGCCGTGATCAGCCTCCTCGGACCCAGAGGAGGCTCCAACCAGAAACCACTCACACGCGGCACACAGAACATCGTCAAGGCCATGAAGAACAGCGGAGTCAGGAGACTCATCGCCTCATCCACCCTGAGCGTGAGGGACCCGGCGGACAAACCCAGCCCGACGGTCAGCCTCCTCATAAACATCATAAAGACCACGATGCACGCCGCCTACGAGGACATCACAGGGGCCGCGGAGACGGTGCGCGGCTCCGGCCTCGACTGGACCATCGCCAGGGTGGCCACGCTGAACAACGGCCCGAAGACCGGGGAAGTCAGGGCCGGGTACGTGGGCACAGGCCAGGTCGGCCTAGCCATCAGCCGAGTCGACCTCGCCGCCTTCATGCTCAACCAGGTGGAGGACCGCAGATACCTGAGGCAGGCACCCGCGGTCAGCAACTGAGACGGGCCCCCGGGACGCCGCCCCCCTTACCCAACCTTAGCTAAATTCAACCCAGAAAAAAACCACATTCTTCCACGCAGCTGTCAGGACACCGCCGAACAGCGGACACCCCGCAGACACCAATCACCACCTAAAGACCCAGAAAAAGGCCCCACTCCAAGAAACAAGCCCGAAAACGGTGAATCATGATGACGACGACTACACACCCCTCCCCCTACCCATGCACGCAACGACAAACCAAGACGACCAGCCCCAGCAACCACAAATTCCCCTTATTACAAGTAGCACGCAACAAACCCGCCAACCCTTAAGTAGCCCCCAACAAACAAGAAACCACACCCCCACAGTGAACAAACGTGAAGCTCAGACTAGACCTACACATCCACACAGAACACTCACCAGACGGCTTCAACACCCCCAAAGACATCACCACCCAACTAAAGAAACAAGACCTAGACGGCTACGCCGTCACAGACCACGACACCCTCACCGGCATCCAAGACGCAACAGCCAACAACGACAACCTGATCGTGATACCCGGCGTAGAGATCACAGCACACGGAGCCCACATAATAGCCCTCCAACCCACAGAGCCCATACCCCAGAACCTCAGCGTATCCGAGACCGTGGACATCATCCACGCCCAAGGAGCCACAGCCATACTCGCCCACCCATACGGACTACCCAGAAGCTGGATCTCCATGAGACACACCAGAGACGCCAAGCTCGACGCCGTGGAGGTCTGCAACGCGGCCCAGATCCCATACGGCTACATCAGAGACCTGAACGAAGACCTAGCCAGAAGACTCAGCCTACCACAGACAGGAGGAAGCGACTCACACATCCCCGAAACCATCGGCAGAGCCTACACAGAGGTAGAGGCAGAGAACACAGACCCGGACGCCATCATAAAAGCCATAAAGAGAGGCGCAACCAGCCCCCACGGCTCAGGCACCAAGATCACAGAGAGACTAGCCAAACTACTAAAAAAGAAAAAGAGGAAGAACGAGGCTTAACTCTTCCAGCTGGACTCCATGTCATAGAGGTCCACACCAAGGTCGTAGCGGACCTCAGGCCCCGCGAAGGGCTCCATGTTAAACAGCTTAACCTCCTCCAACTCCAAGCCTCCGAGCCGCCGGCGGGGCCTCACACCTATGACTGTGAGCGCACTGTGGCCCAAGTCGGCGCGCGAACGCTCAAGCCCCTCCACGTCTAGCTCTTCAAGGGTCCAGTTAACGGCCCTCTCCATCAGAACCATGTCCCTACTCACTCCCCCATTCCGCCAATCAGACTTATTATCCTACACACACCAGCTTTGTCTCATTTAGGCGTGTGCATCGGCGTTGCTACTGGAATATGTGATAAATCTAATAACATCTGGGAATGGCGGTACAATCATTATTTACACGGAAAGGTCAAGTTGCCATCATTTATGGAGAACAAATTATATTACTTTCATTTCATGAGAGCAACCAATCAAAGTAAACCTCGTAACACACCCCTCGATAATGACTCAAAACAGTAAAAAAATGACGAAAAAGCGACCTCAATTAATAGAAAAAAATCAATGGTTTACGCTTAGGCAGCATAACCTAATTTAAATCCATCGACGAAAAATGGAAGGCTCCACGAACCCAAGAAACGCAAACATATAAAAACCGTCTCTTTCGCACCGTTTAATTACCGCCAAACCAACCACATGGAGAGCATCCGATGCCGAGCGTCTACATAAAAGCCTACGGCTGCAGCGCCAACACTGCGGACGCCGAGATAGCCAAAGGGGTGCTCACAGAGAACGGCTACACGATGGTCAACAGCCAACGCGCATCAGACCTCAACATGCTGGTGACGTGCATCGTCAAGACCCCCACGGAGCAGAAGATCACCAAGCAGATCCGGCAGCTGTCCTTCACCGGCACACCCCTCATCGTCGCAGGGTGCATGCCAAAGGCTATGAAGGACCACGTTGAGGCGGTTGCCCCAGGTGCCAGCATGGTTGGCCCGGACGATCTGGGACGCGTCGTCGAGGCGGTGGCCAGGACTCTGGAGGGTGAACGCGTCGTGTACGTGGACGGGGCGCCCACCGACAGGACGTGTCTCCCCAGGGTCAGAGCGAACAGGCTGGTCCATATTGCCCCGGTGTGCACGGGCTGCCTGGGCAACTGCAGCTACTGCATAGTGAAGTATGCGAGGGGGCGCCTCCACTCGTTCCCAGCCGAGCACATAGTGCAAGATGTCGAGGCGGCTGTCAGGGACGGGTGCAGGGAGGTCTGGGTCACGGCCGAGGACACGGCGGCATACAGAGACGGCGAAAAGCGTCTCCCCCAGCTACTTGACATGATATCCTCGGTTGGCGGAGACTTCAAGGTGAGGGTGGGGATGATGACCCCCAACCAGGCCCTGCCCATACTGGACGACCTGGTGGACGCCTACTCAAGCGACAAGGTCTACAAGTTCCTCCACGTGCCCATCCAGTCCGGCAACGACGAGGTCCTCAGAGCCATGAGGAGGAGGTACACCGTCGCAGACTTCAAGGCAATCATAGACAGGTTCCGCGAAGCCTACCCCACGATGGGCGTGTCGACAGACATCATATGCGGCTTCCCCGGGGAAACCCGCGAACAGTTTAAGGACTCCGTGGCGCTCGTAGGTTGGTTGCAGCCCGATGTCCTCAACATATCTAGGTTCTGGGAGAGGCCCGGCACGGAGGCGGCGGACATGCCGGGTAAGCTGCACGGCAGGGACACCAAGACGCGGTCAAGGGCTCTCACAAACCTGTGGAAGGGGCTGGCTGTGAAGGCCAGCGAGAGGTGGCTCGAGTGGGAAGGCGAAATACTCCTCACAGAGAAAGGTAAAGGGTCGAGCAAGGTGGGACGCAACTACGCGTACAAGGCCGTGGCGGTGAACACGGAGGCCGAGCTGGGAGAAACCATACGGGTGAAGGTGACCGGCGCCGGAGTGGGGTTCCTGAAGGCCAAGGCAGTATAGTTTATCCCCTACTTGACCCAGTTTAACCCGTGAACATGGATGAGGATAGCTGTAGCGTCCTTCAGTCACGAGACCTGCACGTTCTGCCCCAAGCCCACCACTGTTGAGGGCTTCGAGGCGGGAGGCGTCCTGTACGGTAGAGATGTCCTGGAGTCGGCTCGGGGGATACCCAACTACATTAACGGGTTCATTAAAGCAGCGGATGAGAAGCCAGGCGTCGAGCTTGTGGGGATCCTTTCAGCCGCGAGGAGCAGGGGCGGCTCAAGCGGGAGCTGGCTCACCAAGGAGTGCTTCGACAAGTACAGCAACGGCATCGCCGACGGCCTGAGGAAGGCTGGGAAGGTGGACGGTGTGCTCCTGGCTCTCCACGGCGCCATGGCCGCCACGGGCTACATGAAGCCTGAAGCTGAGGTGGTGAGGCGAGTCCGCGCAGCAGTGGGTGATACGCCCATCATGGTGACCCTGGACCTCCACGCCAACGAGGACCACGAGCTCGTGGATGCGGCCGACGCCGTGTTCATCCTGAAGACCTACCCCCACGTGGACAGCGAGGAGGTGGGCTACGAGGCGGCCAAGTGCATGATCCAGACAGTCAAGGGAAAGCTCAGCCCAGTCATGGCCATCAGGAAGCCGGGCGTCATCACCCCCAGCGTCTACCAGGGTACAGGCGAGTCCCCCGCCAAGGAGATCATGGACAGGGCGCGCATGTGGGAGCGCGAGGAGTCCAGTTGCATCAACGTGAGCGTGGCCTTCGGCTTCGCATACGCCGACGTGCCTGACGTGGGGGCCACGGTGATGGTAACTACCGATGACGACCTGGAGCTCGCGGAGAACATAGCGCAGGACATAAGCGACTACATATGGAGCCTGAGGGAGCCCTTCGCTGGAAAGAAGCTGCCCAAGACCAGGGAGGGCGTCGCGGAGGCCATCGGCCTGGCGAGGAGAGGTAAAACCCCGGTCATATTAGCTGACCACGGCGACCGCACAGGAGACAGCACATGGGTTCTGAGGGAGCTCATCGATCAGGGGGCAGCCAACTTCTGTTTAGCCACCATAGCGGACGAGAACGCCATAAAACACGTCAAAGAGAAGGCAAAGAAAGGTCAGGACGTGACCGTCAGCGTGGGAGGCCACGACGACTGCTACTCGGGGGACCCCGTGGAGATCAAGGGAAAGGTGGAGTACCTCGGCGAATGCAGCTTCACGTTGACGGGCCCCATGAGCAGAGGAGACCGCAGGAAGCTGGGGCTCACAGCCGTCATAGGCTTCGGTAAGAACAACCACGTGATCGTCACACCGACCCTCCACCAGGTGCTGGACGACGCCATCTTCCCCGCAGTGGGCCTCGACTTGAGCAAACTGGACATAGTCGCCATCAAGTCACGTGTACACTTCAGGGCCTTCTTCAACAAGGCGGCGGGCAGCATAGTCGTCGTGGACGCCCCGGGGCTCGGCCCCGCGGACCTATCCCAGCTGAAGTACGTGAACATCCCCGGGGGCCTCTACCCCCTCTCCAAGAAGCGATGAAAAAAGGGGCTGTGGCTAGAAGGGCAGACCGTACCCCCCAAGGCTCACACCGAACAAGACCCCCACGATCACCAGCACCACAGCCATGACGATCACGGCGACTATGGAGATCACGACGGCGTTGCCCCACCCGGTCTCGTAGTACGTCTTCACCAAATAGAGGTACGCGACGAGCTGGGCGAGGCTGCCCACCGCCCCGCCCACCAGTGAGCCTATGACGGCGTTTACCACGGTGCCTAGGACGCCTATCCAGACGGCGTCCGTGAACTTGGCCTTCTGGCCGCCGACGATCCACTTACCGGCCAACCAGAGGAAGGGGGCCGTGACGAGGCTTCCGATGACCACGCTTATCAGTACACCCACGATGTTCAAGTTTTCACCTAGTCTGAAGATGCAGCTCCACGGTAATATATTTTAATGTCTCAGCCCGTTGACGCCAAAGACGATGGCTATCAGTGCTAGGGCCATGACGGCTATGTTGCCCACCATGTACGTCGTTGCCTTGGCCTGCTCCACCACGGCGTCGTTGACCTGCACGACGCTCTCGATGTCGGTCGTGGGCAGGAGGTTGGTGAGTGAGGCTGTGTAGACCCCGTTACCCTGGTACGAGCAGGGCAGGCCGTTCACCACGACCTGGGCGCCGTCCACGGGGGAGTTGTCGGTCTCGTACCTGACGGTCAGGGTCACCTGCACCATGCCGGGTATCAGCTGGTTCTCGGTGTGCTCCACCTCGACTGAGTCGAAGTAGTAGGTTCCCTCGGAGCAGGTGAAGCCCTTCAGACCGTACAGGTTGTCTGTTACCTCGATCACTCTGTATGTTTCGGAGCCGAGTTCGGATGAGAACTCCTTGTCCAGCCTGTATGACCCAGTGAACGGCTCATGGTCGTAGGAGTAGTACGCGTTCACCTCGGGGCTGCTCTTGGTGCCCAGTATGACCCTCTCCGACGGCGAATCCACATCAAGAGCCACCTGGTCCCAGATCACCTTACACTTGTTGTAGCTCACCGAGGTGATGCCGTGTTGACCTGGCTCGACGCCTGTAACCTCGAAGGTGAAGTCCCCCACAGCATCCATGCTGTGGCTGCGAGCGTTAAGCCTCACCATGGACGGGTCCAGGGGCCGCCCATCGTAGGCGTAGCGTGCCGAGACCTCCACGTCAATGCTCTCGCCCAGGTCCACCCTGTCGTCCTCGACCGATAGGTCGACCTGCACCTGGTCCCAGATCATCGGCACGGTGTTTGCCTCGAAGGCGCTCAGGAAGTAGACCATGTCGCTGACCCTTACGACCCTGACGTTGGCTGACCCGGGGGTCTCCAGCACAATGGGGTTGAAGTAGATGTCTCCGCTAAACTCCTGCCCGTCGTAGGCGTGGTGAGCCCTGTAGGCCAGGGGGGCCACCTCTCCCACGTTTATCCTCTCGTCCAGGGCCTCGACCTCAACTATTATCTTGTCGTAGATAGCCTCCACGACGTTGCACGTGAACGCCGTGACGCCGTTCCTCTCGTCGTCTATCGACTTCACAGTGAACCTGTACTTGCCCACCTCTCCCTTGGTTAGAGTGTCGTTCAGCTCAACGGTGCCTATGAAGGGCGTGGTGTCGTACTTGTAGTGGGCCGTGTACGAGATGCTGGCCTCCTCGCCCACGTCGTAGCGGCGCTTATCGCTGTACAGCTGGATCACTACGGTGTCCCATGTGATCTTCACAGTGTCGGCCTCGAAGCATTGTATCCCATTGATTGGGTCCGTGATGTAGTCCACGGTGATGCTGTGTTTGCCCACCTTTGTGTAGGGGCCCGTGTGGTTGAATATGACTTCACCCTTGAATGTCTCGAAGTTGAAGGCGTAGTAGGCGTACCACACGATGGGGGGCTCCTCGCCTACGTTCACCCTCTCGTACTCGGCGTGCATCTGGACGATGACCTTGTCGAAGACGCATGTCTCCGTCTCGCAGTCCATCTGGAATGAGCGTAGGGTTCCGCCTGACCTCACCGAGCCTATGGTGTAGTGTCTGTAGGCGAGCTCGGTTGATGTGTCTGTGATCATGTACCAGCCGTTGCCCCAGTCGCTGCACGTGTGACCATCGACGGTGACCGTGGCTCCGGTGACTGGGGACCTGGTGCTGGTCCAGACCAGCCTGTATCCAACCGTGATCTGGGTGCCTACGTCGACGCGGTCCTTGCTGATGTAGCTCTGGGTGACGGATATCTCGGCGTCTGCCCGTGCGGGCGGTGCGCTGACGGCTAGTAGCAGTACGGCCGCTAATATCACTAGTTTGGGGATGGCTGCTGGGGGCATATGTACTCTTTTTATCGGGCTTTTCCTATAATGATTCGGAAACTTGGATCAGTAGCTGAAGGTTGTTGTCACTGGTATGTAACGGAAAGATGGTTGGGTGATATGGATCGGTTAAGCGAGGGCTTTTCTCTGGGCGGATAGGAGGGCGTCTATCTCCTGCTCGGTGTTGAAGAAGTGGCATGAGACCCTGATGCCTCCGACGCCGGCGGCGTATCTGTGGGCGACGATGATCCTCTCCTTCTTCAGCGTCTCGTAGAGTTTCTGGTTCTTCTCGTAGTTGCCCGTGTTGTATGTGACGAGGGCTCCGCGTCTCTTTGGCTCGTCTGGGGTGTTGATCTTGACGGGGTGCTCCTTGAGGCCGTCTATGAGGTGCTGGCTGAGCCTCATGTTCTTTTTCTCTATGTTGGCTGCCCCAAGATGGTTGAAGTAGCTGAGGCATGCGTGGAAGCCCCACGTGAACTCTTCGCTGACCAGTCCCTGGTTGTATTTCCGTGCGTCCCGGTACAGTGGGTGGCTGTAGCTTGCTATGTTGTCGTGGCCGGGTTTCTCCCAGGGGGCTCCGCTCTTGAAGGCTTCCTCGACGTTGCCGTAGTTGCGGTAGGTGGGCTCGTACTTGTCGTGTAGGCTGCGTTTGACGTAGAGGACGCCTGTCATGGCTGGGCAGCACAGCCATTTTTCGCTGCCGGCGGTGAAGAAGTCCACGTCTGTTGCGTGGAGGTCTACGTCTATGGCTCCGAGGGCTTGGTAGCCGTCGTCTACGACTAGGGCTCCGTGTTGGTGGGCTGTGTCTGAGATGGCTTTCATGTCGTATCTGAGGCTGCTGGTCCACTCGACTCTGCTTATGCAGACGACCTTTGTTTTGTCGTCTATTGCTTTCTCGAAGTCGGTTGTGTCTATTATTCCGTCGCGGTGTTTTATTCGTCTGATCTCTACGCCTTTTGTTTGGTGGGGCATCCAGACGTATACGTTGGACTGGTAGCCGAGGTCTGTGACGACGATGTTGTCGCCGCGTTTGAGGGGCATCATAGAGCTGACTGTGTTGAGGCCGTGGCTGACCCGGTTGGCCCAGCAGAGCTCGTCTGTGTCGCAGTGGAGTAGTTTGGCTGCTTCGGCTTGTGCGTCTGGGGGTTTGGTGTCTTCTTCGTTGATTCTGTGTTGCCACCATTGTTCGGTGGCTGTGTGTACTCTTTTGAGGGTTGGGCCGTGGGCGGCGCTGTTTAGGTATGTTAGTTTTGTTAGGATGGGGAACTCTTCTCTGATCTTCTGTATGTTTCTGTCTATGTCCATGGGTATGTGGTTTGTTGTGGGGGTTTTACGGTTTGCGGTAGGTTTGTTGCGTGCTACTCGCAATTCCAGGAATTTGGGGTGGCTGGGGTTTGTACCCAGTGGGTGGGTATAAGCGTTTTTTGGGCTGGTTGTCCGGTTTTCCTTGGTTTGTCGTTGCGTGCAGGGTGGGGGGGTGTGTAGTCACCGCCGCCACGATTCACCTTTTTTAGGCTTGTTTTGTGGAATGGGGGCTTTTTCAGGGTCTTTAGGCGGCGGTGGTCGGTAGTTGGCCATCGCCGCGGGTGTATGCTGGCCGGTAGTTTGTGTTGTTGGGGCGCCTCTTATGGGCGTCTTTGGGGGTGAGTTTGGCTGGCTCTCAGGTGGTTTGTGTCTGGTTCCGCTGGTGGTAAGTCGAAATAAATCAGGCCGCGTCCTGGGCCTGTGGTCCGCCTTCTTCGTGTGCTCTATTCGCGCTTCGCCGTAGTCAGCTTTTCAGGAAGTCGAATGCGCCTTTCCTCAGGTTGACGCCGTACTCGAGGTACGCCTTGAGGCAGGCTAGGAAGTTGGCCCATCCCTCAGTGTTTCCCTTCAGCCACTTGATGCCCGCCTCGTCGTTGTCCATGCTTTTCTCGGTGATCGTCACGATGGTCGCGTCGCCGTCTATAGGGGTTAGCGTCATTTCTACTAGGAGGTCTCTGCCGTCCACGTCCCAGTGATAGGATATGTACTTGTCCTTCTCCATCTTGCCGACTCGGATGGGGAACTCCGCGTCGAACTCGGGGAAACGCCACCTGATCTGTTTTCCTTCCTCCATTCTCCCGCTGCCCTCTGAGATGAAGTACCTGGACATCTTCTTGGGGTCAACGATGGCCTCGTAAACCTCGAGTGAGGGCTTCGATATTTGTAGCGCGACCTTGATTTCAAGGGTTTCTTTTTTCATGTTGCATACCTCCGCTGATAGTTGATTTATCGACCAGTATATTAAATCGCATTCGGAAGAGGGTGTGCCTTCGCTGTCAAATCATCAGTAAAACCAGTTGCGAAGGAACCTGAGCATCTGCCTTCATCGGTGCCTTCTTCATCGAGGAGATTAAATCCTTATTGTACGCGTTTGTGTAATCTCGTTTGTAAAAGATTCTCTTATATCAGCCCTAGTAGTGTCTCATCTAGGAGATCGAATTGAAGTTTGAAGAAGTGTTAGAGAAGAGAAGAAGCATCCGCAAGTACAAGGGTACCCCCGTACCAAGGGAAAAAATATTGAAGATGCTTGAGGCTGCCCGGATCGCTCCCTCGGCCAGTAACAGACAGCCATGGCACTTTGTGGTAGTCGAGAACAAGGAAACCATCAAGAAACTAGCTAAACAGGAGTGGGCGGCAGGGGCTCCAGTCATGATCGTCGGTTTAGCGGACCAGGCGGCGTCACCTAACTGGTGCAACAACGATCTCGGAATAGCTCTCGAACACATCGTGTTGGCTGCGACGAATCTGGGTCTAGGAACATGCTGGATGGGGCAGACAGGCAGGGAAGAATTGATAAAGAGCCTGCTAGGCATCCCGGATAATTTCAAGGTTGTCGCAGTAATACCTCTAGGAGTACCTGATGAGACACCGGCGCCTAAGGAGAGAAAGAGCCTGGACACTATCGTTAGCTGGGAAAAATACGGCTCAAAATCTCCATAACACCCTTTTCTTCAAAACCTTTGTTTTAGCACATTTATAGTCCTGGTTCAAAGAGAACTAGGCCAAAAGAGCATAAAGAACACCTTGATGCATGTTCAGCTCGCTAAGGAACTCTTCAAAGGCTAGGTTGAATATACCCGTCGGATCGCTGAGACGCCTAAACAGGCCATCGAGCTTGCTGAACAAGGGGTTCGAGAATTCGACGAGTTCAGTGGCCTACATCTATATCGAAAAATCAAATAACAGACCCGGTTCAGGTAATGGCGAGCCCGGTGGGATTTGAACCCACGACCCCCGACTTAGGAGGTCGGTGCTCTATCCGTGCTGAGCTACGGGCTCACGCACCACCACTATACAGCACCCATTTTTAAGAGTAACCCTCGCCCCTCCAAGTTCCCATATAAGGGAAGATGGACGGGTGGACTTGGCCTCCTATCCTTCGCACGGTAAATCCGGTGCACCCTGGGCCATGCCGTTAACACCTATGCCACAAGGATTTGGTTGTCCCAGCGAGAGGCGACATTATTAACATAAGCGTGCTAATATATTGCCTCGATCTTAAAAACGAACATTGTATGTTGATGGACGACAACAACATAACTATAATATAGAGAGAGCTTACCATATAGTTTTGCCCAAGTGGAAGCGGAACCCGGCCAAAGAAGCGGACGACCGGCCGACGCTGAGCTGTAGAGACGGGCTTCAGAGGGACTCAATGGGCTTTGGCTCGATGAAAACCTTCGTCTCGAAGCAAGACCTCTTGGGCACTTTCATTTTTGGAGAAAAATTACAGCACCTGGGCAAGATGTTTCCCCTCGTGGGGCCCGGGGACGCGGAGGAGCTGGCCCGTCTCACCAGATAGCGTCCATCTTTTAGGCTGGCGCCCACCCACTACCAACATGGCGTACTCCAACAAGCCAACCATAGTCAGGGCCATCAAGCGCCCACCCAAGACCACCATAGCCGAGTTCAGGGGGCTCCCCGTAGCCAACGTAGCCGACGCACTGGGTAAGCCTTGCAGGTTCACCCTGGACCCCCTCATCAGGCCCGCCTTCGACGGCATCAGCCTCGTCGGCCCAGCCGTCACAGTCCAGGAGCGCCCCGACTGCAATCTCATGAGCCACGCCGCCACCGACCTCATGCAGCAGGGAGACGTCCTGGTGGTGGACGCAGGAGGCTACACGAGGACAGCCGTCGGCGGCTTCCTCATGTCCAGGAAGATGATCAGCAAGGGAGCCGCCGGCGTCGTGGTGGACGGCGCATGGAGGGACCGCGCCGAGATCACCGAGGCCAGGTTCCCCGTATACTGTAGGGCCTGGCAGCCAGGCGGCCCCCACAAGGACGTACCGGGATCGGTGAACGTTCCCGTGGCGTGCGGCGGCGTCGTGGTCCACCCCGGTGACATAATCGTCGGGGACGACGACGGCGTAGCCGTGGTGCCCAGGGACTCCGCCGAAGCGGTTCTCGCCCTCGCCCAGGAGATAAGGGCCAAGGAGAACAAGACGATGGCCGAGACCAGCGACGAGATCATCCAGAGGCCCAACCCCTCCGCCACCGAGGAGCGGCTCAGGAAGCTCGGGGTGGAGTTCAGGTGAGCCTCGAGGCCAGAACACACACGGCCCTCCACATAGTGAAGGGGGCCATATTCAGGGTTCTGGGCGCCAAGTGGAGCACAAGCGCGGCCTCGGAGGGCGGCCACGGCAGGATCGCCGTGGAGTTCGACAGGAAGCCCACGGACAAGGAGGAGGCCGAGATACAGAGGCTCGTGGACCAGAAGATCGGGGAGGACGCGCGGATCGAGGTCATGGAGATGTCCAGGAGCGACGCCGAGACACGGTTCGGGGACTACATCTACGACAAGTTTCCTCTCCCCGAGAGCATACAGACGCTCACTGTGTTCCACCTGCCAGGCTGGAACGTCAACGCGTGCAACAAAACGCACACCCAGACGACGGGCGAGGTAGGTAAGGTCACGATAAGCAAAATCCGCCACAGGGGCGGCAAAGGGGTCCTTGAGGTCAGCTTCGATGTGGCCTAGCGGCCCTTGCCCTTGGACCTCTTCATGCGCAGGTTCTTGCCGTGGCACTTGCGGCACTTGACGGCGTTCCAGGGGTTGGTGGCTCCGCATGTCCTGCACACCGACTTCTTGATCCTGTGCTCTCTCGCTATCTCGATCTTCACCGGGTCTCTAAGCGACATTGATGTTTCCCCTATTGAGCCTCCAAGGTATATGGCCGCCCCTTTATAGCTTTTCCCAATCCGCTGCTGACCAGTTCAAGCACGTGAGCGGCAAAAAACAGAGATGCATCAATGAAACACAAGTGACGCATCACCTCATCCCATACAAGAAAACAGTGAAGAAGGGTGTCCGCGTCGAGTGCGCCTACTTTTCCTTGTTGGCGAGGCTTCTCAGCTTCTTCAGCTGCTCCTCGATGGACGGCAGATTGTCCAGGGCTTCCCTAAGCCTCTCCTTCAAGGCTTTACCGAATTCCAGTACCTGTTCAGTCATGGCTTTTCCTGCGCGATTTTCGTTTATAGGTTTGGTATGTGCGGGGGTCTGTACCGTAGGATGGTAGCTATGGTAAGGTGCCTCAGGTATGTATCAATTATTCGTAGAATGGGTAGGTACCCCGTCAACATTGGGCGCAGCGTCCCGTGTGAGCATATCAGCCCACCCGGAACATGGGGGGGTCACCTGATGAGCCTAGTGGTCCCGTCTTCCCTTGCCAGGTAGAGTAGGAACGTGGTCTCCGGGTTCCCGGCCGCGTACCTCTGGAACTCGCGGTGCTGCATGATGTCCAAGCTGAGGGTGTCATCCGTCTCCACCTCGATTATCCTCGTGGCCTCGCCCTTACGGGCACGTATATCAGGGATGTATTCGTTGATGTAAGGCGGCTTGAGGTAGCCGCTCACGTGGGCCTCAACGGACCACCCCTCGAAGGAGAGTCCCAGGGCCAGCCTCTGGATACACCTATCGTGTAAACCCTGGTTCCTCCTACGAGAAACCAATACGCTCAACCCTACCCCCCGAACACGCTTTAGAGTCAGCGGACACTTAAGCCATATGGAGTAGAAGTAGATCAGATGGCGCCCACTGCGGCGGGGCTAGAACAGGATGCTGAGGCAGGTGAGGGCGCCGTCGCACTTTTGAATCTCTTGCATGTCCAAGTCGATGATGCTGATATCTACCTCTTTAACCATTCTTCCATTACCGAAGGTGACTTACTGTGGGTTCAGCAGTCTCCCTTTATGCAGTCCACCCATCGAAAGGTGGGCGGTGTCGTTGAGTCTTGAGATGGTACGGTCGCCAAGACGGTTGATTGTGAGGACCGTGATGCTGGCGAGGTCGGTCTCGAAGTGGACCTTGGACATGGTGGCTATGTCTAGGCCTAACCACCAGTCGATGATGTGAACTATTGTTCCCCCATGAGTTACTATAAGCAGCGTGGCGTCCTCGTCTGCTATGGTATCCATGCATTCACATACCCTCTGATGGAACTCGCGCCATGTCTCGGCTTCTGGGTAGAACTGCCAGTCCAGCAGGGGCTCGGTGGGCTCCCGATAGTACCTCCGGGCCTCCTCCTTGGTCTTGTCCTTGGCAATACCATTGTTGATCTCCCTGAGGCCGTCCAGCGGCGTCGGCTTCAAGCCGAGAGCGGCGGCGATGAAATCAGCCGTGTGTCTGGTTCTCTTTAAGTCGCTGCAATACAATTTGACGCATGTTCCTTGGAGTTCCTCCTTCAGCCTCGACGTGAGGACAACCGCCTGCCGCCTACCCAGGTCCGTCAGGTCCGTATCGGTCCAGCCTCCTGTCAGGTCTCCGTCGATGTGCTCCGCGTGTCCATGGCGTACCAGAATAATGGGGCTCATCACCCAATAATTGGGGTTAGTGTAATTTTACTGTTTTTCAAAAGATGTAAAGCTTTAAAATAATATGCTGAGGCAGGTCAGTGCGCCGTCGCACTTCTGTATCTCGGACACGTCCAGGCTTATGACGTCGAACCCGGCCTCCCTGACCATCTGCTGAGCCGTCTCGTAGCCCCGGGCCATGAGCACCGTGTCGCCGACGGCCAGCGTGTCGGCGGCGTACTCGTCTCGGGCCGGCGGGATCAGTATGTTGAACCCCTCCAGGGCCGGGTGGTTGGCGTACTTCTCCGTCGCCATCATTATGCCTCTCCCCAGGTGCGTCACGTAGCTCTTCAGGTGCATTATTGAGGGGTCGAATACCGTGTCCACCCTCACGTTCAGCCACTCCTGCATCTGGGCGACGCCCTCAGGGTTCGTCCTGTCCGTGATGCCCGAGATGAGCCTGTCCTCCAGGTGCACAACGTCTCCGCCCTCCACAGTCGCCGGCGCCGTGGCCCACTTCACCGGCATGAACTCCTCCAGGGCTGCGGCCACCCCCGGCTGCTCGCCCCTCCTGCTCTCCTTAGCCATCCTGCAGATGAGGGCCCTGCCCCCATGCACGACGGCGTTGTCCTCCACGAAGCAGTTGTCCGGGTGCGCGTCGTCCCGGGGCACCCTGATGACCTCCAGGCCCAGCTCCTCCAGGGTACCGCAGTAGACTGCGTGCTGCTCCCGCGCCTTCTCCAGGCTCACTGTGTGGTGCAGCGGGTGGCTGCTCAGGCACCCAGCGTACCTGTCACCGGGCTCCCGCACCAGGGCTCTCCTAGGCTCCATGCCCATACATTGGGCGCCGAGGTTAAAACCCTTCAGACAACACTTATCCGCTGCAGAGCAACAATCACCTGATCCGAGTTGACAGTAGACCTATACAAGGTTCTAAGGGACTTCATGGCGGCGCCCGCCGTCACGGGATTCGAGGAGCAGCGCAGGAAGCGCGTAATTGAGGCGTTCAAGAAGTACTGTGATGTGGTCGAGGTGGACGTCATGGGCAACGTCATAGGCACCATGGGCAGCGGCGACCGCAGCATCATGCTGGCGGGCCACTACGACCAGCTGGGCTTCATGGTGGACTACGTGGACGAGAAGGGCTTCGCCAGCTTCACCCAGGTGGGGGGCTGGGACAAACGCGTCGCCTACGGCACCCGCCTCAAGATGTGGGTTGGCGACGGCCCAGGCGACTACCTGGTCGGCACCGTGGCGGTCAAGGCTGCCCACCTAACCGACGCCAAGGAGCGCGACACGTGCCCCGAACTCAAGGACATGCTCATCGACTTCGGCGCCGCCAGCAAGGAGGAGGCCGAGAAGCTGGGCGTCAAACCCGGCGTCGTATGCACACCGTACCTTGACGTAACGTACCTGGGCAAGGAGGGGAGCGACCTCATCATGGGCCCAGCCTTCGACGACGTATGCTGCGTCGCCGCCCTCATAGAGACCATGGAAATCCTCAGGAAGGAGCCGCTGAAGGGCGTCAAGGTCCACTTCGTGGCCACTGTCCAGGAGGAGGTGGGGCTGCGCGGAGCAACCATCGCCGCATACAACCTGAAGCCCTGGGCGGCCATAGCCACGGACGTCACCCACGCCGTGGCGCCGGGCGTCAAACCCAACCAGGTGGCGGGAGTCGAGCTGGGCAAGGGCCCCGTGGTGGCGCTGGGAGCCAACTTCACCAGGGCGCTGTGGGAGATGATGGAGCGTGAGGCCGAGGCCAACGGCATCCCCCACCAGAGGCACGGAGTCCCCGCGAGGAGCGGCACCGACGCGTGGGCCATCCAGGTGGAGCGCGGAGGCAACATCTGCGGCCTCATAAGCATGCCAAACAGGTACATGCACAGCCCCAACGAGGTCATCAGCCTCAAGGACCTGGCCAACCTGGGGAAGCTCATGGCGCTGACGGTGAAGGCGCTGGAGAAGAGCGACCTGAAGCACACAGTGGAAGTCTACAGGAAGTAGACCCTCTCCTATCCCAGGAGCTGCCTCAGCTTCCAGAAGTAGCCGAGGAAGAAGACGACTGTGTAGAAGCCGAACCCGGCGAGGAACCCGCCCATGAAGTACTTATGCTCGATCCTAAGCTTCTGCATGGCTGAGAGCCCCAGGCGGCGTTATAGATGCTTTATGAAGCCTTGATCACGAAAAGTCCTGGACCAGGTACAGCCTACCGCTGTCGTAGGCGACGCCGACGCTCACCCGCCTGTAGTCCTTGTTGAGTATCTGGTCCCTGTGGCCCCAGCTGTACGCCGAGTCGTCGTACACCATATCGTACATGAGCCTGCTCAGGGCGTCCCTGGCCGCGAACTCGTCCCTGCTCGTGTAGTACTTTATGTTCTCGCCCATGGTGCTGGGCAGATCAGGGTTGTGCTTGAACTCGCCTGTGCTCAGCATCTGCTCAGCGTACCTCTGCGCAATGGGGTTGGTGTCCAGCTCCAGGGCCCCCAGCTTCACCTTGGCCCTCTCCTCGTTGACCAGCCCCAGCACGTACTCGTGAAGCTCCCCGACGTTGGGGTTGGTTGGGAAGACGGGCCCGGCGTCAGGCGTCTCAGGCTCCTGGTACCAGTTGTTTATGATTGCTATGCTGCCTAGGCTGATGGCCAGGGTTATGGCCACGAAAGCCATCTTCCTCGGGTTCACCCCGGGTCCCAGGTCCAGGAGGCCGGTCTTCCGCCTCCTGCCGTTCACCTTGGGCCTGTACGCGGGCGCCTCCACGGACTCCACGTAGGGCAGGGGCTCCGCCTCCGCCTGCTCCGTGTAGGGCTTCAGCTTCCCGCTCAGGGCGATGCAGTTATGGTTCCTCTGCTCTATGTGGTCCTCGCAGAAGCTCAGGTTGCAGTGGGGGCACCTGAGTGGCTCGTCGATTTCCTTGCCGCAGTGGTAGCAGATGCCCATCGCTCCCTAGGTGGGGCACCTTTTTCTTAAAGGTTTACCAACGGATCATCCATAACAGGGATACGGCTTAGGGGAGTCCGTGGCCAGCTATTTATATCCAAGGGCTCACAGTATGCAGGTTGGCGAAGTTTTGAAGACATCCAAGTTCCTCGGGTGGGTCATCGCCGCCGTCCAGCTTGCGGGAGTTGCGGCCCTCGCCCTAGGGGTGCACACGATAATAGGCGTCTCGGGCTCAGCATTCTCGCAGGGGGGCCAGGAGATACAGCCGCAGATGGGGGACCCAGTGGTCATCCCCCTCACCCTCCATCCAAGGAACGACGGGTTCCTGGAGGCGAGGTTCACCGTATCGCTGAGCCTAGTCGTGGACGGGGACAACTTCCTGGCCACAGACTCGGCCACGGTGACCCTGCCCCCGGGGGGCTCCGAGCCGGTTGAGCTGGAGCTGAGTATACCCGCGAGCCAGTTCCAGCAGTACATGGGCTCCTCGGACGTGTCCTGGGTGGCCGACATCCAGGTTACGACTCTCTTCGACCTCATCAGCTTCAGCAACACCATGACGGTGACGGGAGGCGCCTGAGGTGAGCGGGAACGATAGGATGACGGCGATCATCGGGGCCGCAGTGACACTCATACTCTTCGTGGCGGTGCCCTACATGCTACCAGAGTACCTGCCCTCCGACATAGCCCAGCTACTGGCGGAGTCGGGGTTCGACCTCCAGGTCTTCATCAACGAGGTGATGATCCTGGGAGCCGTCACGGCGGCTCTGACGCTCGCCAAGGGCTTCTTGGGCAAGGCCAGCCCGGTGAGCCTGATGATCAGCGTCGCACAGGACGTGGCCAGCCTCTTCTTCATGGTGGTCCTGCTGGGCGCCGGTGACATCTCGTCGCTGGGGGTAACCTCCTTCACGTTCTCCTCGGAGAACACCACCAACCACATAGTAATGGACTTCAGGGTCTTCATCTACGTCACGGTCCTGACCGTTGCGCTGCGCGTCGTGGAGGCCTACCTGAACTGGGACGAGGCGAGGATTCAGGCCATGCCGCCGGGCCGGATACCGCCTTAGCCCTGAACACTTTTTAAAAATCCGCAGCGCATGTGGTAGGTATGACCGTAAAGGTAGCCGTCAGCGGCGTCCCCAGGGGCCTTCAGAACCCTAGGCCAGATGGTAACTGGCTGACCGAGGAACACAAGGACAGGATAAGGGGCGTCAGCCGGGAAGTAGAGCTCGTAGAGGTCCCCGTGCAAAAGGTTAGAAGCGCGGGAGGCTTCCAGGTCGTCCTCGCCGAGGGAGGCAACAGGACCCACTACCCAGGGGAGCTGGACTGGGAGGACTACCAGAGGTTCTTCACGCCGGGCCTCAGGTGGATCCAGCTCTGCAGCACGGGCTTCAGCGACAACATAACCCCGGAGGTTCTGGACGGCACGGTCACCCTCACCAACTCCCCGGGCCTCCACACGGTGCCCATCGCGGAGAGTGTGGCGGCCGCCATGCTGAACCACGCCAAGCGCCTGGGGCAGAGACGCGTCGACCAGGCGAACAGGGCGTGGAGGCAGCTTGGGTGCGATGAGCTCCAGGGCGGCACGGTTCTACTGATAGGCGTGGGCAACATAGGCTCCAGGGTAGCGAGCATCTGTAAGGCCCTGGGCATGAAGGTGATTGGGACGAGGCGCCGCCCCGAGCCCCTCTACAACGTGGACCTTATCTTCCCCGCATCCGAACTGCGCACCCACTTTGGGGAAGCCGACTACGTGGTCGTCGCCGCCCCCCTCACCCCGGAGACCGAGAACCTGCTGGGGGAGCCCGAGTTCAGGGCCATGAAGAGCACCGCCTACTTCATCAACGTTGCCAGGGGCAGGATCGTACACGAGCCCAGCCTCGTGAAGGCGCTGACTGAACACTGGATAGCGGGGGCCTACCTGGACGCCTTCGAGACCGAGCCCCTGCCCAGGGAGAGCCCACTGTGGGCGCTGGACAACGTGTTCCTGGTCCCCCACGACAGCCACAGCAGCCCCCACATAGGGGACAGGGTCGTGGAGATGTTCGCCGAGAACCTGGAGCGCTACGTGAGGGGTGAGCCCCTGCTGCACGTCTGCGACCCGCGGCGGGGATACTAGCATTTTTCTAGTGGACCCTAACCATATACTTGTTCAGCGGAGAGCAACGGATGACCAGCCACGCCATAGTCCACGGCGACGACGCAGACGGCCTCACATGCGGAGCCTTCCTCAAGCGGCTCACGGGCTGCGAGGTCTATCTGGCTAACTACGATAACCTGGAGAACGCCCTCGCCAAGGTGCAGCCACCCGTGACAAGCCTGACGATATGCGACCTCAACGTCAGGGAAGCCCTGGAATGCGAGCTCATACGCATAAGGGGCTTCGCCGAGATTACCATAATCGACCACCACCAGATGGACGCTGGCTTCATGGACCGGCTCCGCGAGCTGGGGGTGAAGGTGACCCTGGACACCCGAGACTGCGCAGCCGTCCTCGTCTACGAGGCACACAAGGAGAAGCTTGGGAGGGACGCGGCCCGCCTCGCCGCCTACGCCGCGATAAGCGATATGTTCGAGGACGGCCTCATGGCATCCGTGATCCTCGCCAGGATGGACAGGAAGTTCGCCCAGCACGAGGCCCAGATACTCACCCACGCCCTCGGCAAGGACCAGACCCTGGGCTTCAGGCGCCACGTGATGGAGTGGCTCAGCAGGTACAGCTACCCCCACAGGATACCCGGGGCAGTGGACACCGCCGTCAGGGGCCTGGAGGACATGGCCGCCATAAAGGAGGCGATACCCTCAGCCGCCACGGTGAGGGGCAGGGTGGCCGTCATGGAGGCCGCGGGCGACCACAGCACGGGGGCCATAGCCAACCTCCTCATGGACACACTGGGCGTGGACGTTGGGATCAGCTACAAGGCCAACGGCGAGTACGTGAACGTCAGTCTCCGCGGGATGACCGACCTCAATGAGCACCTGGGCGACATTTCCAAGGCTCTAGGCCACAGGCTCGGTGGCTTCGGCGGAGGCCACCAGAGAGCCAGCGGCGTAAAGCTGCCCAAGGATCAGCTTGAGGCGTTCATCGACGAGGTGGTCAGGCAGCTCACTCCCTGACCTTGCGCCTCCACTCGGATTTCCTGCGCATCTTCCTCACCCTATCCTCCAGGGGCTCCAGCCGCTCGGGGTCGAATGGGGTCCACACCTTCTCATCTGTCTCCGAGTTGCTCAGCTCCCTTGTGAGGCATATGGTCACGGTGCACTCCCTCTCCCCGTGCCCCGCGTCCTCGCATCTGAGGCAGTTCATGGCCCTAGCCAGCTTGACTAGCCTGACCCTGCTGAAGGGGTCATCCAGGCCGTAGTAGTCAGCGTTGCTGTAGTTGATCTCCTTCTCCCGCCCCGTGTCGCTGTAAACCACGTACGCCTCACCGTCCAGTCTCCTCTGGACTGGGGCGAATATCCTGCGGTACACCCTCAGGTTTATCCGCTGGCCCTCGGCTACGACGACCAGCCTGTTCCCGAGACCCAGACGCTGCACCCCTCGAACGGTCACTAAGTCTCGGCGGCCGCCTCCAGCTCCCTGTAGGCCCTCAGAGGGTCGGCGCTCTTCATTATGTAGCTCCCCGACGTGAAGAGGTCTACGCCCTTCATCCTGGCCAGCCTCACGGTCTCAGGCACCATCCCGCCGTCCGCCTCGACCGTGAGGGAGCGGCGCAGGCCCTTGAGCTCCGCAGCCTTGTCCAGGCACTCCGGCAAGAACCTGCCGCCGTAAGCACCCGGGTTCACAGTCATCACCATCACCCCGTCTAGGTCTCCGATCACCGGCTTCAGCGCGCTGACAGGGGTCTCCGGGTTCAGGGCCAGAAATAGCTTGTTCGGGAGTCTCTTGAGCTTCCCGACGTCTCCCCTGATGTTGCGCAGAGACTCGGCGTGCACTATGATGGTTTCGGCCTCCCCCTTGAACCGCTCGACGTGGCTCCATACGTCCCTCACCATGAGGTGGGCCTGGTAGTGGGGCCCCTCGGGGAGCCGTGCCTCAAAGTCCAGGGACCTGCTTGGCACGAACTCGCCGTCCATTACGTCCAGTTGCACCGTGGACGCGAAGCCCGCCACCTTACCTAGGCACTCGTCCAGCTCGCCTTGGTCCGCCGCTATCACCGCCGGGATGATTCGGGCCTGTCTCTTCATCTTGGTTCTTGTATGTTTCTCGTGTTATTTTATTTTATGCAGGGCACCATGTTTTTGTTTAGTGAGGCTCCGTAATGTCCCACATATCAGGGATGGTAGTGATGTTCCTGTGGCATATTTCTGCGATCCCATCGCTGAACGAATGTGAGACGACTAAATCTTTTTCACTCAAAATATTTTTAAATAAACTAACACTAATCATTGTTATATATAGTGGGTACATATATTATACACAAAAAGTATCTAACTATACGCGTCAAAAATAGCAGACAGGTCAGCTTGGGTGAAGGGGGAGCAGATGAAGGGCGACAGGGTGAACCGAGATAAGCCCATCAGGATTCTCCACGTGGACGACGAGGAGAACCAGCTTGAGTTCACTAAGCTCTTCCTCGAGGAGATCGACAAGGACGTAGTCATCGACTCCACCTCGGACCCCGACGAGGCCGTCCGGCTCGCCTCCAAGAACAGCTACGACTGCATAGTGAGCGACTACAAGATGCTCAACATGAGCGGCGTTGAGCTGGCTCAGAAGGTCAGGGCGAACAGCAGCGTGCCCTTCATACTCTACACCGGGCAGGGCAGCGAGGAGGTGGCCCAGTCGGCCTTCGAGGCCGGCGTGGACGACTACCTGAAGAAGGAGTCGGAGCCCAGCCACTACCAGGTCCTGGCCAGGCGGGTCAGGCAGAACGTTGAGAAGCACAGGGCCGAGCAGCTCTACAGGAAGGTTGTGGACGAGAGCAGGGACGGCATCATCATAGTCACAGGCACCACGATATCCTTCGCCAACCGGGCCGCCAGCAGGATGATCGGGGGAGGCGAGCCCGGGGACTTCGTGGGGAAGAGCCTCCTGGACTACGTCATAGGCAACGAGAAGGAGGTGCTCAGCCGCCTGTGCGCCGAAGGGGGCGGCGAGGAGGCGCCCCTGCTGGAGGTGCAGTTCAGGACAGGCAAGGGATCTATAAGGGTCGCCGAGGTCTCGTCCACGCTCATCAACTACCTCGGCCAGGAGTCCCACCTATGCTTCTTCAGGGACGTCACACACCGCAAACGGGCGGAGGAGCGGGTGGAGGCGCTCCACCAGCAGGCCGTGAGGCTGGGCAGCTTGACGGACCTCCGCAGCGTATCCGCGGCGGCCCTCGACATCATGGAGGACGCCTTCGAGTACCAGGCCCTCAGCTTCCAGGTCATGGAGGGCGACCGCCTCAAGACGATGGACGTCAGGGGGGCCCCCCGCATCAACCTGTCCCTCCCCATGGACGGCCCGGGCATCACCGTGAAGGCCGCCCGCGAGAAGCACAGCATACTCGTCAATGACGTCAGGGGGTGCAAGGACTTCTTCAGGGGCTCAGTGGACTCCTTGAGTGAGCTGGCCGTGCCCGTTGTCGTCGACGGCGAGGCGGCGGCCGTGCTCAACGTGGAGAGCCTGGAGCCCAACGACTTCACGGAGGACGACAGGAAGCTCCTTGAGACCCTCAGCTACCATGTGGCGTACGCCGTGAGCCGCGTGATGGGCAGGAAGCCCGGATCGGAGGCGGAGAAGGCCGTGAGGCTCGACTACGCCCTGGGCCGCCTCGACGACGCCGAGAGGGTGGACACCCTCGTGCAGGGCGACCTCAAGGGCTCGCTGAGGTCCATCAGGAACGCCTCCGGGATACTGCGTGACCGGCCCGAGATGCTGCCCGACCTGGTGACCAGCATAGACAGGGACGCGGAGCACGCCTCTAAGGTGGCCGACATGATACGCGAGACGGTGGCGGCGTCCATAATGAACGGCAGCTTCTCCGAGGTTAACACAGTGGTTAGGTCGGTGCTGGAGCTGGCATACGTGCCCAGGAACATACACGTCAAGTCCGCCCTGAGCGAGGTCAAGCTCATCACGGAGGTCCCAGTCGAGAAGATGACCCGCCTGCTGGACAACCTTGTGCGGAACGCCGTGGAGTCCATGCCCGACAGCGGAACCCTGGAGGTGAAGGTCGCCGCCCGGCGAGGCCAGGCCAGGGTGGAGGTGAGGGACACTGGGCCAGGAATCCCGCCTCACGTCATGGACCGCCTCTTCCAGCCCTTCAACACGACTAAGCAGGGCCACAGCGGCCTGGGCCTGGCCTACGCCAAGAAGACCCTGGAGGACTTCGGCGGCTCAATCGAGGCTAAGACGGGGGAGAAGGGCACGACCATGGTCGTGACTGTCCCCACGAGAAGCCTTGAAAAAGATTATGGGAACGAAAAAACGGGTTAGTCGACGGCCTTCTGGCTCTTTATCTTTATGACCTTGGGCTTGGCGTGGTTCACCGTCACGGTGCTGGCGTCCTGCCTCATCAGGAACGTGCTATCCACTCCGGCCAGCACCACCGTTACCCTGACCTTGCCCTCTAGGTTGGGGTTGATCTTGCTTCCCCAGACGACGCGGGCGTCCTTGCTGACGCTCTCCAGGACCATCTCGCCGGCCCTGTTGATGTCCTCAAGGGTCATGTCCTCGCCGCCCTCTATGTGGACGAGGGCCCCCTGGGCCTTGGTCACGTCAGCTACGTCCAGAAGCAGGTTGTCGGTGGCCTTGGTGACTGCGTCCTCAACCTTGGTGCCGCCGTGGCCCTCTCCGAACCCGACGGCGCAGATGCCTCCGCCCATCATTATGGCCTTGATGTCCGCGAAGTCCAGGTTCATGATGCCCGGGACGCTTAGTGTCTCAGTGATGTTGTTGATGAAGTCGGTCACACGCTCGTTGGCCACCGCGAAAGCCTCCCTGACGGGGAGCTTCCCGGCCACCTTCCTAAGCCTGTTGTTGTCGATGACCACGACGCTGTCGCAGACGTCCACCAGCTGCCTCAGACCCTCCTTGGCCTTGCCTACCCTTGTACCCTCCACGTCGAAGGGTATGGTGACAACGCCTATGGTGAGGGCCCCCAGCTCGCGGGCGATCCTGGCCACAATCGGGGCCCCGCCTGTGCCCGTGCCGCCGCCCAGTGCGGCCGCCACGAATATGAGGTTGGCGTCACCCACCGAGTTCTCGATCTCTAGGGCGCTCTCCTCAGCCGCCTTGGCCCCCTGCTCGGAGAAGCCTCCGCAGCCCAGGCCCCCTGTGAGGCCGTAGCCCATGATGACCCTCTCATCTGCCTTGCTGGTCGCCAGGTGCTTCGCGTCAGTATTCATAGCAACCGTCCTCGCGCCTATGATCTTCTTGTCCATCCACGTCACGATGTTGCTTCCGCCGCCGCCTACGCCGAGTATAGCGATCTTGGGTGTGGCCTCCCTGGCGATGTCCTCGATGCTCTTATCAAGGACTCCCTGAGGGACCACTTCTAGTTCAACGGTCAAGAATATTCACCTTGTTTACCATTCCATCTCTGTGATCTGTATATAGCGATGTGTAGGTGACGACACTCACACACATCTAGCCTGATAGATGCTTTATGAGCTCCCTGTACTGGGGGTCGAGCTCGATGGCGCGCCTGTAGTGCTCCAGGGACATGTCGGTTAAGCCGTGCCGGGCCAGGTGGACGCCGTAGCTGAAGTGGGTCCTGGCGTCGTCGGGCTTCAGCTCCAGGGCCTTCTTGAAGTGCCTGTCCGCTTGGGCGGGTCTGTCCACCTTGGAGAGGAACTGGGCGTAGTACAGGTTGGTCTCGTGGTTCTCGGGCTCAGCCTCCAGGGCCGCCCTGTACTCCCTCTCGGCCTCCTGGTCCCTATCCTGGTCCGCCAGGGTCTTGGCGTAGTACATGTGGGGCTCCGCGGCCTTTGGGGCCAGCTCCACGGCTCTCTTGTAGTACTCCTCGCTCTGGGGCAGTTTGTTCTGGTTGCTGAGGAATATGGCGTAGACCAGGTTGCATGTGGGTGAGTCTGGGTCGAGGCTCACTGCCTTGATGTAGTGGCTCTCGGCTGTGACGTTGCTGCCGCTGTGGGTCAGGAGCACAGCGTAGTGGAGGTGGGCCTCGGCGTTCCCCGGCTCAAGCTGTATGGCTCTCCTGAAGTGGTTCTCGGCCTCTCCCGGCTTATCCATCCTGTAGAGGACTATCCCGTGTCTGATGTGGGTCTCAGCCCTCTCAGGCTCCATGGCCGAGAGCTGCTTGTACTGTTCCTCGGCCTGCCTGAACCTGCCGCTGTCCACCAGGAACTTGGCGTAGTTCCTGTGCAGCGTGGGCTCCCCGGGGGTCATCTGCAGCGCCTTACTGAAGCATGTGTCGGCCTCTCCGCCCCTGCCCCGGCTCCACAGGAACAGGGCGTAGTTGTTGTAGGTGTTGGCGTCCCTGTTGTCCAGCTCCAGGGACCGCCTGTAGTGGGTCTCGGCCTCCTCCCACCTCCCGAAGTCCACAAGTATGTTGGCCATATTGTTGTGGACCGTGGCGTCCTCCTCAGCCCCCAGGGCCACCCTGAATTGTACCTCGGCCTCGTCCAGCCTTTTCAGGCTGTAGAGGAGGATGCCCAGGTTGTTATGGATCGTGGGGTCACCGGGCTCAGCCTCCAGAGCCAAGCCGTACTGTGCCTCGGCCTCCTCGTACCTCCTCTGGTCCACCAGCAGCTGGGCGTAGTTCAGGTGGGCGGCGATGTTGTCCTTCTCGTGGCTGAGGGCCCTGCTGAAGTGATACTCGGCCTGCTCGGGCCTGTTGATCCTGGCGAAGAACTGAGCGTATATCAGGTGGCTCTCAGCCGTGTCGGGCACGACCTTCAGGGTCTTCCTCGGGACCGGCCTCAGCTTCTCTGCCTCGGCCTGCGCGGCCGGGGGAGCCTCAGGCTCCTTGGCCCTCAGCTTGATCAGTCTCCCGGATGCCGACTCCCTGGCCTCGTCCGTCTGGGACAGGTCAATGGCCGCCACGTACAGCTGGGCGGCCTCGGCGTCCTTGTAGCTCTTCCAGAACTTGTCTCCCTTGGCGACGAGGAGCTGCGCGAGTTTGTCGCTCTTTCCCTCGTTTCTCTGTATCCACTTCACGAGGTGCAGGACGCCTGGCAGGTCGCCGCTGTCAGCCATCTTGCCTAGTAGCTCCTCGTAGTAGCTCATGGGTGCGCCGTCCGCCGGATCAGTTAAGATGAATATGTTTCATGGGTACTAGTCTTTTACGGAGTCTACGCGTCCCAGGAGCGGGTGGCGGCATAACTTCGCTACAGATAAACAGTGGAACGAGGTCTTACATGCAAAGCATCTCCTTTGCCGCTACTCACGGGGTTTATTACGTTGAAACCTCACCCTATCCTGT
>CAZAKG010000004.1:0-41701 GCA_964485755.1 uncultured Candidatus Bathyarchaeia archaeon
CTGGGGAAGCTGGCGAGCGACGTCTACAATCTGGCTAAGAACATCACGACCCTCAGGCACGTGGGGGTCAGGAAGAGCGAGCTACTCGCCCTACCAAACTAGACTTTTCTCCCTATACAACGCTAAAAAGGGTTAGCTAAAAGCAACCCCAAAAAAATTCACGTTCTGTACAGCCACTGTAATATCATCGCTCACGCAATCAGGAAACCTCAAAGGAACCCATCCAGGCAGTGGAAAAAAGGTGGTTTATTAACGGCGGCTGGACGAGACCAGTAAAACTAACTAACCGCAAGATACTCTAACAAGGCGTGGAGAACCGCAGAGAAGTAGCCCGGGAGGCGGCCCGCCTCATATACATGGGAACCTACAAGGAGTACAAGGATGCAAAGGAGGCAGCCGCCCGCAGCCTGGGCGCGCGGAGCGTACCAAGCAACCACGAGGTGGCCTTGGAGCTGGACAGGCTCGCAGAGGAGGCGGAGGGCCCCGACCGCCTACGGCGCCTCGTGGAGATGCGGGAGACTGCGCTAGAGGTGATGAGGCTCCTGGGCGACCTGAGCCCCACGCTCATCGGCAGCGTCTGGAGGGGCACAGCCAGGAGGGGCAGCGACGTAGACGTTGTGGTCTACGGCGACCCAGACGAGGCGGAGAGGCGGCTCAAGGAGGCGCACCGCGTAACAGACAGGACGGTGAAGACCTTCACGGTGGACGGGGCCCCCAGGGCATCCACGCACATCACAGTGGAGGCGGGGGGCTACGAGGTCGAGGTGGTCGTCAGGCCCCCAGGGGACGCGGACGCCTACAGGGATGAGCGCTGCGACATCTTCGGCGACATCAAGCGGGGCATAGGCTTAGTGGAGCTGGAAAGGCTTATGAGGTCTGACCCCCTCCGCAGATTCGTTCCCAGGAGGCGTCAGCGTTGAAGCCCAAGCTCTTCGGATCGTCAGGCATCAGGGGCCTGGCAAACGTCGAGGTTACGGCGAACCTTGCCCAGCGGGTGGGCGCTGCACTGGCCGCAATGCACCAGGAGGGTACCATAGTGGTGGGCAGGGACACCCGGGTCACGGGCCCCATGCTGGAGGCCGCCCTGCTCAGCGGCGTCGCCTCCGGCGGGGTAGACGCCCTCACGGTGGGGCTCGTCCCCACACCTGTAGTCGCGTGGATGATCGGGGAGACGCGGTCAAGCGCCGGGGTAGCCGTGACTGCCAGCCACAACCCCCCGGAGTACAACGGCCTCAAGGTCTTCAACGGCAGAGGCATGAGCTTCACCAACGCGGAGCAGCTTAAACTGGAGAGTATCATGGAGAGGGGCGCGTACACGCCCACCCAGTGGGACGAGGTGGGCTCTGCGGAGGACGTGGACGCGGTAGGGCCCTACGTGGAGGCCATCGCAGAGGCTCTGGACGCCCTCGGGGACGCCAGAGCGGGGTGCGACCTCTTCTGCGGCGCCACCTGCACCGTGGCTCCGGCCGCCTTCGAGGAAGCGGGCGTCGAGGCGGAGTTCATCAACAGTGTGCCTGACGGGGCATTCCCTGCTGGAAACCCCGAGCCCACCGCCGAGTCGATGGCGCGGCTGGGCGGCTACATCAGGGCCAGGGGCCTGGACCTCGGCTTCGGGTTCGACGGCGACGGCGACAGGATGATGGCTGTGGACCGCGGCGGCGCCGCTGTGAGCCCCGACAGGGCTCTGGCGGCCTACGCCGGGTACGTTGTCGAGAGGGAGGGCGGCGGCGTGGTGGTCACCCACGTGGGCGCCTCCATGAACGTGGACGACATGGTCTCCAAGGCGGGCGGCACCGTGGTCCGCACCCCCGTGGGGGACGCCTTCATCACGGAGGCCATGGAGAAGCACAGGGCCGTCTTCGGTGGTGAGCCCGTGGGGGCCTGGGTGATGCCCGAGGTCCACATGTGCCCCGACGGCGTGCTCTCAGCCCTGAAGCTCATGGAGGCCCTCGAGGAGACCGGCCTCACGCTCAGGGAGTTCGTTGAGAGGGCCCCCGATTACCCGTTGGACAGGGCCAAGCTCGATTGCCCCAACAGGCACAAGCGGCGGGCCATGGAGCTCATCGCCCATGAGTACAGGGGCGTCTTCGGGGAGGTAAGGGACCTGAACACCGTGGACGGCGTCAGGCTTGAGCTGGAAGGCGGCTGGGTGCTCATCAGGCCCAGCGGCACCGAGCCCATCATCAGGCTGACGGTTGAGGGCCGGGACGGCGGAGAGGTGCGGGAGCTGATGGAAAAAGGTAAGTCCCTTGTGAAACACGTACTAGGTGGTTTGAAGTGAAGGCAGTCATTCTCGTCGCCGGAAAAGGAACCAGGCTCTGGCCGCTGACGGATAACACGCCCAAGCCTCTGCTGCCCGTGGGCGGCCGCCCTCTCCTAGAGTGGATGATCCAGAGGGTGAGGGAGGCGGGGGTCGACGAGGTGCTACTGGTGACCAACTACCTCGAGGACCAGATCAGGTCCAGCTTCGGCGACGGATCAGGCCACGGCGTCAAGTTGAGCTACATCCACCAAGAAGAGACGCTGGGCACCGCAGACGCCTTCAGGGCGGCCAGGGAATGGGTGGCAGGCGAAGAGTTCCTCGGGCTCTACGGGGACCACTACATCTCAGGGGGCACACTGAAGAGGATCGTAGGCGCCCACAGGGAGGGCGAGGCCACAGTCGCGGCGCTGCAGGTGGAGGACCCCAGCCAGTACGGCGCCTTCGCCCTGGACGGCGACCTGGTGAAGCGCGTCGTGGAGAAGCCACCCAAGGGCTCGGAGCCCAGCAAGTACGCCAACGTCGGAGTCTACGTGTTCCCGCCGACAATATTCCAGTACATAGCCAGGACCCAGAAGAGCAGGCGCGGCGAGTACGAGATCACGGACACCCTCCAGCTCATGATAGATGAGGGCGTCACCGTCAGAAAACACGAGCTGGAGGCCCACGAGTGGCTCGACATCGGCCTCCCATGGACCCTGCTGGAGGCCAACGAGAGAGCCATGGCTGGCCTCGAGACCAAGGTCGAGGGAACCGTAGAGGAGGGCGCCCGCCTGCACGGCCCCGTGTGGGTGAAGAAGGGCGCCAGGGTCAGGTCAGGCGTATACGTCGAGGGGCCGGCTGTCATCGGCGAGGGCAGCGACGTCGGGCCGAACTGCTACATCAGGGCAGGCACATGCCTCGGCAGGAACGTGCGCGTGGGGAACGCGTGCGAGGTTAAGAACAGCATAATCATGGACGGGACCCACGCGGCCCACCTGAGCTACATCGGTGACAGCGTCCTTGGCAGGGACTGCAACCTGGGCGCCGGCACCATCACGGCCAACCTCCGCTTTGACAAGTCCAACATAGAGGTCACCGTGAAGGGTGAGCGGCTGGACAGCGGCCGGAGGAAGCTGGGAGTCATCATGGGGGACAGCGTCCAGACGGGCGTCAACGTGAGCCTTCACCCGGGGGTCGTGGTGGGCAGCGAAGCCTGGATATGTCCGGGGCTGACCATCCAGCGCGACGTCCCAGGGAAGGTCATACTGTACACGCTCCCCGACATCAAGGAGAGGCAGATGTAGCCCCGCCACGTTTATTACACCCCAGACCTCCATCCAGTCTTGACCCATGGAGAGAGACGACTTCAAGAAAAGGTACCCCACCCTGGCGAAGGAGATGGAGGAGGGCACAGGGAAGGCCGACCTCAGATTCGAGGTGGAGGCGCCGAAGCCCGACCGCAGGTTCTCTGGCTACGACCCCGGCGTCACCGACTTCCTCCGCAGGTGCAGCAGAGACGAGGAGGCGTTCGAGATCATCGAGTACCTGGTGAAGCGGGGAGAGGTCACGGCCGAGGAATCCGAGAAGCTATGCCAGCAACTCAAGGATCAGGGCCTCAGGAGCTTCGGGCCCAAGAAGAAGCCCGGCTTCTACGAGAGAGAGGGTTAACGGGGCCACCCACACAGACTGTTGGGTCGCCAAGATCGGGGCTCATTATATAGAGGGGTTCCTCAAGGATACCCAGCATGTCCCGAATAGTCAAACAGTTGAAGGAGCAGAAAGACCTGGAGCTGAACCACGTTAAGACCCTCACGCCCCTAGCCGGGAGGGTCAGCCACCCCCTGGTCAGGGCGGTTCTCCAGGCCATCATCCAGGACAGCGGTAAACACGCCTCCATATACCAGGCCCTGATAGACGTGGACGCCGGCGAGGTGCCGCAGCGGCTGGACCTGGACATGGCTAGAGCCATTAACCTCCACCAGGAGATCAAGCAGCACATCAGGGTGGAGTCCAAGATGATCTCCAGGCTCGAGACGATGATCAAGGAGGCTGAGGACGACAGGGTCGCCGAGCTGTTGAACTACATGCTAGAGGACGAGAGACGCCACCACAGCCTCCTTACGGGGCTCTCAAACCTGCTGGACAGGGACGAGGCGGCCTTCGACGAGTACATGAAGCTGTTCCAGACTTTCATGGTCGTCCCGCCGGAAGGGTAGCCCCTCCTCTTTCCCGGTTAACCAGACGGTTGAACCTGCCGGCGGCGGGCACAGGGACTCGGCTCTCACATGATGGAAAGGGGGCTCGCGCCGTAGAGGTCTAGGGAGTCCAGCAGCTGCCGGGTCTTCTCGGTCAGCGTCAGCCTGCACCCCCGGTGCAGATACACTCTCTCGAAGATACCTATCTTGGTCAGCTTCTTCCTCTGAGCGTCGTTGAAGACCAGGGTGGCTTTGCCTCCGTTGTCCACCAGCTTCAACTCCTTCGAGTAGAACATGACGATGTTCCTGAAACTCTGCTCAACTTCAACGGATGTGAAGGACACGATCCTCCATTAATATGACGCTTAAGAGCAAATTAAATGTTATCACGAGGAGGCAAGCCTGTCAACTGAACCCTGATGCTTCATGGGGTCACGGCACAGCGCCCTGCGCGGGGTCCAAGGGCCGTGTCGGCGGCTGAGAGCCTTAGCAGGTGCACATGAATAAGCTTAAGGAACCCAGAACCCTCATTCACGTGAAGCAGCCTTGCCCAAGATAGTCGGAATCGTCGGAAAGGCGAACGTCGGTAAGAGCACCTTCTTCGCCGCGGCAACGTTGAAGCCCGTGGAGATCGCCGCCTTCCCCTTCACCACCATCAAGGCAAACAGGGGCGTCGGCTACATCAGGGCGCCCTGCGTCTGCAAGGAGCTTGGGGTCCAAGACAACCCCCAGAACAGCGCCTGCGTGGACGGCGTCCGCCTCATCCCCGTGGACCTCATAGACACGCCCGGCCTCATCCCCGGCGCCCACATGGGCAAGGGCCTGGGAAACCAGTTCCTAGACGAGGTGAGGAGGGCCGACGCGCTCATAGTGGTGGCCGACGCCTCAGGAGCCACTGACATCAACGGCCAGCCCACCGGCCTCCTGGCCCACGACCCCGTTGAGGACGTGCAGATGTTCGAGACAGAGTTCGACCTGTGGCTCAGGGCGCTCCTCGCAAATGACTGGGACAGCATCGTCCGCACAGCCCAGGCCAAGAAGGAGAGCGTGGACAAGTACCTGGAGGAGAAGCTCACAGGGCTGGGGATAGGCCGCGCCCAGATCGCTCAGGCTGTGCAGGAGGCGGGCCTAGACGCCTTCAGGAGCAGCCAGTGGACGAAAGAGGACTTCACCCGGTTCACGACGGTCCTCAGGAAGGTGAGCAAGCCCCTGATAGTTGCAGCCAACAAAGCTGACAGGGACGGCGCCGACGTGAACGTTCAGCGGATCAGGGACGCGGGCTACCGAGTGGTCGCTACGTGCGCAGAGGCGGAGCTGGCCCTCAGGAGGGCCGCGGAGGCCGGCCTGGTGGACTACACGCCCGGGGACGGGGACTTCAAGGTCAAGAGCCCAGAGAAGCTGAATGAGGGCCAGAGTAGAGCCCTGGACAGGATAAGGGAGAAGGTGTTAAAGAAGTACGGGTCCACTGGGCTGCAGCAGGCCATCAACGAGGCGTTCTTCGGCCTCCTGAACATGATCACAGTGTACCCGGTGGAGAACGCCGAGAAGCTCATGAACCACCACGGCCAAGTGCTCCCCGACTGCTTCCTAGTACCCAAGGGCACCACGGCCAAGCAGTTCGCCACGGTGATACACACCGAACTCGCGGAGGGCTTCATATACGCCGTGGACGCCCGCACCAAGAAGCGGCTGGGCGACACCTACATCCTTGAAGACCGCGATGTTATCCAGATAGTGTCAGCCAAGGGTCATAGATAGGTGAATGTGATAAGGTACTGATCGCAGATATCATCCATGAGGACGGCGTAAAGATGCAGGCAGCCACTCACCCCACACCGTCATCGGACATTTCATAAACCAGCCCACGAGCCGTATGGTTAGCCCATGATAACCATACTAGGTGCAGGCCTGGCGGGCCTCAGCGCCGCCTACCACCTCGTAGACGGCTACAGGGTACTGGAGCGCGAGGCCGAGCCCGGCGGCCTGTGCCGCAGCGTCATTAAGGAGGGGTACGTGTTCGACATCGCCCCCCACATCCTTTTCACGAGGGACGAGTACACCCGAGACCTGTTCGCCAGGCTGCTGGAGGGCAACCTGCTGACCCACGACCGCCAGGCCTACATCTACATGATGGGCACATACGTCAAGTATCCCTTCGAGGCAAACCTTCACCCCCTCCCCCGGGAGGTCAGGGAGGAGTGCATCCAAGGCGTCGTGGACAGGCCCACGCTGAAGCCCAGGAACTTCATGGAGTGGATTCGCTCCAGCTTCGGCGAAGGAATCGCGAGGCACTACATGGTGCCGTACAACGAGAAGGTGTGGAAGTACCCCCTGGACAGGATGAACACGGAGTGGCTGGGAGGACGCGTGCCCAGCCCAAGCGTCGAGGACATGAGGAGGGGCGCTGAGGGCGAACAGAAGGTGGACTACGGACCCAACGCCCAGTTCTGGTACCCCGAGTCCGGCGGCATCGGCGCACTCCCGAGGGCCCTCGCCGAGGGCCTGGACGTGTCCTACGGGTCCAACGCTGTTGAAGTGAAGCCCACCAAGAAGGGCGTGAAGGTGACGTACCAGATGAACGGTTTCCCGAAGTACGTGGAATCGGAGTACGCCCTGTCTTCGCTGCCCCTGCCCGAGATCGTGAGGATCATGTCCGATGTCCCCGAGGACGTGGTCAGGGCAGCCGACAGGCTGGTCTACAACAGCATCATATGCGTGAACGTGGGCGTCAAGAGGCCCAGGATCACGGACAAGCACTGGCTCTACTTCCCGGAGCCCGAGCTGGTCTTCAACAGGATCAGCTTCCCCATGAACTTCAGCCCCGGGACCACGCCGCCCGGCTGCAGCAGCATCTTGGTGGAGGTCACCTATAGGGGCAGGCAGCCGGACCTAGATGAGACCAAGGGGCGCGTGCTCCACGACCTCGTGGAGACGGAGCTTCTGAAGGAGGGCGACGAGGTGGAGGTCTGCGAAGCGTCAAGCCACAGGTACGCCTACGTCATCTACGACCTGGACCACAGGAGGAACGTCGAGGCCGTGCACAGGTACCTGCGGGAGAGCAAGGTCATACCCATGGGCCGGTTCGGCGAGTGGGAGTATCACAACATGGACAAAGCCATCCTCTCGGGGAAGAGGGCCGCCGAGAGCCTGCCGGTGGACTAACATGATCTCCGTTGTGGTCCCGACGTACAACGAGGAGAAGAACATAGAGGCGTGCCTCAGGTCCATAATCGACCAGACGCTACCACGCGGCGACATCGACATCATAGTGGTGGACGGGCCCAGCAAGGACGGGACCAGGGAGATAGCGGAGCGGTTCGCCGACACCTTCATCATCCAGACCAGCGAAGGCGTGGGTGGAGCCAGGAACGACGGCTTCGCGGTGGCCCGCGGCGAGATCGTGGCCACCACCGACGCCGACTGCCGACCGTACCCTGACTGGCTTGGGGTCATCCAGAGAACGTTCAGGGACCCCGACGTCGTTGCGGTCACAGGCGTCCTCGTCCCCTTCGACTTCGGGGAGATGGGCGGCCTCGAGGAGCTCGCGTACAGGCTCCTCTTCGACCTGTCTAACGCCACGCTGGTGGCGATGAGCTGGTTCGGGAAGCTTCACCTGTGTGGGGCCAACTCGGCGTTCAGGAGGGACGCATTCCTCGAGGCGGGGGGCTACCTGCCCCTAGCCTACGCAGACGACGTGGAGATATACAAGCGCATCAAGGAGAAGGGCAAGGTGAGGCTCGACAGGGGGATGCGGATACGTTACAGCGTCCGCCGCATCAAGAAGGTGGGGCTCCTAAGGTACATCCTGCTGCTGTTCAAGATGGAGTGGGACGTCATGGTCATGGGCAGGACGCCGACGAAGGGCGGCTACGCTAGGCAGACCTACCAGTAAATTCTCGTTATAACAGGCCAAACGTGACAAACTGATAGGCAATAAGCCTATTTCCTGTTTCCGGCTACCCAGCCAACGTCCTTATCGGACTTGATGGCCGGGTGGCTCGGGTCCACCAAGATTACATCGAACCACTTGTGGCGGCCGTCCTGCCACACCCAGTAGCTGTTAAGCACCTCCAGGTTGGGGTACTTCCTGGCCACCCTCTCCTCAGCCATAAGCTGCCTGCTCTTCGAGGGAGTGTACTTGGTGACACCCATACGCTTCTGCCTGTGGCCCAGGATCGGCCTCAGCTTCCTGCGTCCGCCCCTCAATATCCGGGCACGCACCACAACGAAGCCCGTCTTGGCCTTGTAGCCCAGGCTGTGAGCCCTGTCGAGGCGTGTAGGAGTGTCCAATCTGACTACGGAGGGCTGCTTGCGCCAAGCGATGGCCCTCTCACGCATCATGCCCTGGACGTAGCTGTCCTTGGGCCGCTTCCAAGCTTCCTTGAGGTGCCTGTACATGCTTGTTTTCTCCGTTGGGCTATCAAAGTAGACTGGTTCAAACTAATAAAGATATAGGGGATGGGTTCTGCCTAGAAGATGCTGAACAGCAGGAACAGGGGCAGGAACATGTGTGCCACCAGGCCGATGACGGTGATCAGCGTGTTCAGGCTCGGTCCCGCGGTGTCCTTGAAGGGGTCGCCCACGGTGTCGCCTATGACGGCGGCGTGGTGGGCGTCGCTGCCCTTGCCTCCCAGGTGGCCCTCCTCAATGTACTTCTTGGCGTTGTCCCAGAGGCCCCCCGCGTTACTCATTAGCAGCGCGAATACGAGACCGCTGAATATGCACCCGGCCAGGTAGCCGCCCATGGCCTCCACCCCGAAGATGAAGCCCACGGCGAGGGTCACTGCTATGGCGCTGACGCTGGCGGGCAGAAGCTCCTTGAGGGCGCCCACCGTAGCGATGTCCACGCACTTGGCGTAGTCGGGTACGACGCCCTCCTTACCCTCCCTGAGGCCCGGTATCTCACGGAACTGGCGGCGCACCTCCTCGATCATCCTGAACGCGTTCCTGCCGACGCCCAGCATGAGCTGGCTGCTGAACACCGCCGGCATGGCGATGCCTATAAGGGCGCCCAGCATCACCAGGGGGTTCATGAGGTCGAATGAGACGGCGGCCCCAAGCTCGGCCTCGGCCACCTCCTTGAAGGCGGCCAGGATGCTGATGACGGTGAGGCCCGCGGCTCCGATGGCGAAGCCCTTGGTGATGGCCTTGCTGGTGTTGCCGGCGGCGTCCAGCGAGTCCAGTATCTCTATGGTCTTGTGGTCCAGGCCGCCCTGCTCGGCGATGCCCTTGGCGTTGTCACCGATGGGCCCGAAGCTGTCGTTGGCCACCACGATGCCCACGATGCTGAGCATGCCGAAGGCTGCGACGCCGATGCCGTACACGCCGTACCCGGGGCCAATGGTCTCGGTCACCGAGTAAGCGATCCAAGCGGCCAGGCCGATCCCCACCAACGGCGGGAAGACGCTGAGGAGGCCGTAGCTGAAGCCCGTGATGATGGTGATGGCTGGGCCTGTGACGCTGCTCTCGGCCGTGATCCTGGTGGGGGGCCTGTTGATGCTGGTGTAGTAGTCGCTGGTGACGCCGATGACTACGCCGGCGATCAGCCCGACGGCGGCCGCGCCCCAGAACCTGACGTCGTAGCCCAGGATGTTGCAGGCTGCGTAGCTCAGCGCCATGAAGAGGACCACGGTGATGTAGGTGCCCCTGTTCAGCACGGAGCCGGGGTCGCCGCCCTCGCTGACGCGGACGGCGAAGATTCCTATGAGGCTGCTGAGGGCGCCCAGGCCGGCGAAGACCAGTGGCATCTCCAGGAGGTATCCCCCCAGAACCTGGCCAAGCACCATGACGGCCATGAGGCTGGCCACGTAGCTGTCGTACAGGTCGGCGCCCATGCCGGCCACGTCGCCCACGTTGTCGCCGACGTTGTCCGCTATGACGGCGGGGTTGCGGGGGTCGTCCTCCTCCAGGTCCATCTCCACCTTTCCGACGAGGTCTGCGCCGATGTCGGCGGTCTTCGTGAAGATCCCTCCACCGGCCTTGGCGAACAGGGCCATGGCTGAGGCGCCGAAGCTGAACCCTAAGATAACGTTGGGGTCGCCGGTGAGGAAGTAGAGGATGCTGACGCCCGCGAGGGCTAGGCCGATGACGCTGGTGCCCATGACGGCGCCGCCCCTGAACGCTATGGTGAACGACTTGGTTAAGCCCTTCCGGGCTGCGCTTGCGGCTCTCAGGTTGGCGTCCGTAGCCACGTCCATCCCCAGCCAACCCGCGATGGCGCTGCACACGGAGCCGAAGACGTATGCGACGGCAAGCGTGACGTTACCCATGATGTTACTAGTAGCCCAGATGGGGTGAGGCAGGAACAACAGCAGCACGACAGCCATGACCGACACGAACATACCCAGGGTCCTGTACATGCGGTTAAGGAAGACTATGGCCCCTTCCTTGATGGCTCCGGCCACGAACTGCATCCGCTCCGTGCCGGGGTCCTGCTTCTTGACGAAGCCGTGGATGTAAAAGCCAGCTATTATCGATATCAGCGCCGTCGCGGGGGCTATGTACCATGCGTCAACCATTGTCACTTAAACCTCCGGTATTGATTCACATTTTACCGAGCCATAGGGTATAAAAATATGTGGGGTAAACACCGCGTTCTTAGCTATTTTTAAAAGTCCATGCGTTACCTCCGCGAGGAGGGCTAGTGTATAGCCGCCTATGGGATAACGTGAGACTTTTATAGCTTCCTCCCAAATATCCTAATAAGGATGAAGCCTACTTCAACAAGTTTAGCTAAACGCGGTGTGGACCTTGGAGAAGAAGCAGTGGCAGACAAAGAGCGTCGAAGAGACACTGAGAGACCTAGAAACCAATGAAAACGGCTTAACGAGTGGCGAGGCCGAGGCTAGAACTAAGACATACGGATACAATGAGCTGGTCGAGAAGAAGCGCATAACGCCCCTACAGATCCTGCTTAACCAATTCAAGGACATCTTCGTCTTGATGCTCATCGCCGCCATAGCCCTCTCCGTTATTATAGGCTGGTACAAGAGTGGGGGCAGCGACTCCTTTGACGAGTACGTGGACGCCCTTACCATCGGAGCCATAGTCGTCCTCAACGCAGCAGTCGGGTTCGTCCAGGAGTACCGCTCCGAGAAGGCCATAGAGGCGATGAAGAGGCTCCAGGCGCCACGCGCCCACGTCCTACGCGACGGAAAGCTGACGACGATACCCGCCAGAGAGGTGGTACCTGGAGATATAGTGATCCTAGAGGCCGGTGATCACGTTCCAGCTGACGCTGCTCTTATAGACGCCACGGACCTGATGACGGAGGAAGCCGCCCTCACGGGTGAGTCGTCCCCCGTCAGCAAGAAGCGGGGACCCCTCCCGGAGAACACCCCCGTCGCTGACAGGAAGAACATGGTCTTCATGGGGACCCACGTCACCTACGGGCGCGCCAGGGCCATTGTAACCGGGACGGGCATGAGCACCGAGTTCGGTAAAATCGCCGAGATGATGCAGAGCGTGGAGGAGGAGCAGACGCCGCTGCAGCTGAAGCTGGAGAGCTTCGCGAAGAAGCTGGGCAAGATCATCGTAGGCATCTGTGTGCTCATCTTCGTCATAGAGATCTTCAGGAGCGGGCTCCACATCGAGATGATACTGGACGCCCTCATGGTCTCCGTGTCCCTCGCGGTCTCAGCCGTCCCCGAGGGGCTTCCCGCCGTGGTGACCGTGTCGCTGGCTCTCGGCGCGAGGGAGCTGGCTAAGAGGAACGCGATCCTGAGGAGGCTCTCCTCCGCCGAGACGCTGGGAGCCGTCACCGTCATATGCTCCGACAAGACGGGGACCCTGACCAAGGGAGAGATGACGGTTCGGGAGATATACGTCGACGATAAAACCATCGAAGTGACGGGTGTCGGCTACGAGTTGAAGGGCGAGTTTCTCCTGGAAGGGAAGACCCTGAAGTGGGGAGAGGTACAGAGCCTGGACCTGATCCTGAGGGGCTCAACTCTCTGCTCCAATGCACTGTACGACGGCGGCAACATCGTGGGTGACACCACCGAGGGGGCCCTCATCGTCGCCGCCGCTAAACATGGATTAATCAAGGAGGACGTGGAGAGGGAGTCCCCCCGCGTCCATGAGGTCACGTTCTCCTCGGAGAGGAAGCGCATGTCCACTATCCACAAGTCGGACGGTGAGATGCTTAAATGCTACGTCAAGGGCGCACCCGAGATGATTCTTGAACGCAGCATCATGATGACGGTCGGAGGAAAGAACGCGGAACTCGACGACGACAAGAGGAGAGAGATCCTTGAGGCAAACGAGAGGATGGCGAACAAGGCCCTCCGCGTCCTCGGCGTCGCCTACAGAGAGTTCCCAGCTGAAGGGTTTGATAAACTCAGCGAAGAGGAGATAGAAAACGACCTCGTCTTCATCGGCCTGATAGGCATGATCGACCCTCCCAGGGCGGAGGCGAAAACAGCCGTCAAGAAATGCGATGATGCCGGGATCAAGACCATCATGATAACAGGGGACCACAAGATAACGGCGGAGGCTGTCGCCAAGGAGTTAGGCATCCTCAAGGAGGGATTGGTCCTGACAGGCTCCGAGCTCGACGTCATGAGCGAGGACGAGTACCAGAAGATCGTGAACAACGTCAATGTCTACGCCAGGGTCTCCCCCGAGCACAAGATCAAGATCGTCAGGGCGTTGAAGGCGCTGGGCAACGTCGTGGCCATGAGTGGCGACGGCGTCAACGACGCCCCGGCCCTCAAGCAGTCCGACATAGGCGTCGCCATGGGCATAACGGGCACCGACGTCACTAGGGAGGCCTCCGACATCGTCCTAGCTGACGACAACTTCGCGACCATCGTGAACGCCGTCGAGGGCGGCAGAACCATCTACGACAACCTTAGGAAGTTCTCCTTCTTCCTCATGAGGTGCAACTTCGACGAACTCGCCATCATCGGCGTCTTCGCCCTCCTGGGCCTAGAGCTGCCTCTGACCCCCGCCATGATCCTGTGGCTGAACCTGGTCACGGACGGGGGGCCAGCCCTGGCCCTCACCATGGACCCACCTGAGAAGGACGTCATGAAGCGGCCTCCGCGCAACCCAAACGAGGGGATACTGTACGGCAGGTTCGCATCCATAATCACGACCTTCATCCTCCAGCTCACCCTGACGGGCGGCATCTTCTACTGGCAGTACTACATGCTGCCGGGACCCCTCACGCCAGAGAAGCTCGCCGGCGCAAGGACGATGGCATTCATGCGGGCCTCCTTGCAGGAGCTCTTCGTGGTGTGGAACTGCCGGTCCGAGAAGCACAACGCCTTCGTGACCGGGTTCACGTCCAACAAGTTCCTCCTGGGGGCCGTCCTGGTGTCCATGACACTCACCGTAGTCCTTCCGTACTTCGGGGCATTCGGTATGGTGTGGCTAACCGACCCCATGGACTGGGCCATCGTCTTCGGGGCGTCCATGACCGGCCTGCTGATACTGCCCGAGGTCTTCTATGGGAGAAAGGTGCTGCGCTGGAGGTAGGCACGGGGCCTCTCCAACGCTTTTATTACATTTCATGATAGTGGCAACGTGAAACGAGAACGTGCTCTATTTTCTGAGCACGCGAGTATAATCAGCTTCAAAGAAGCGCACACAGTGTCACACATACGCGCATGCACATGATCAGAGGCGGCTCTGCCCCGTCCTCCCCGTGCGTCAGCCCATCAGCTGAAGGTACCTTTTCTGGCGGAGGATGAGCACCTTCACGCCGACCTCTCTCAGCCTCCTCCTGAGCTCGGCGTCCGTGGTCGCCACCACGTATCCACGGGAGGCGGCGAGCCTCACGATGGAGTCGTCAACCGTCTCCCCCTCCTCAGGCTCGGCGTCGATGACCCTGCATCTGGAGGCCACCTTGAGGGCGAAGTCCAGCTCCCCCTTGAACCCAGGCTGGGCCTCACTCCTCAGACGCTCAATCTCCCCCAGTACGTTCGAGGTGACGGCGAAGTCCACGAGCTGGTTGAGGACCCTCTCAGCCTCGGCGAACACGTCGACGCCGAAGCGGATGGGGACCAGAAGAAAGTTTGTGTCCAGGAGGACTGTGACGGACAAGTCAGCCACTAACGGTTCCTACGCCGATGAGCCTCCACCGGCTCCCCATTCGCCTGCTGATGGCCACGCGGTCACCAGTCTCGGCGCACACGGGGATGCTGAGGCTCGTCTCCATGACGGACTTCTTGATCTCGGTCACGTCCCCCATTGTCTTGGCCGTTCCCACGTTCAGGAGAAGCTTCTCTCCCTTGGCCACCTTGGCGACCTTCTCGCCCTCCTTGCTCCCCACGACGGTGTCGAAGAGCTTGTAGTCGAGCACAAGCTTCTCGAGGACGGGGGGCAGCGTCCCAGGTTTTCCTATCAGGCTGCCCACCAAGCCGTCGCTCTTGGTCACGGAGGGGTCCAGCATGGTGCCGACGCCCGCCAACCCGCCTGGCACTGCCTCGTCCACCGCCGTGCCGCCGACGTGGAGGCTTATGATCTCCGTGAAGAGCTCCCGCATCTTGATTTTGTTCTTCTGCCTTGTGGGGAGGCCGGGCCTGATCTCCACCTCGTCTCCAGTCTTGAAGCTGCCCTGGGTTATGCTTCCCCCCAGGACGCCTCCGACGATGTCCTCCACCATTGTCCCCGGCTTGTTCACGTCGAAGCTCCTTATGATGTGCATCTTCGGCGGCAGGTCGGAGTCCCTGTGCGGTGTCGGCAGGTACTTCTCCATGGCCTGGATGAGTAGGTCGATGTTGATCTTCTGTTGGGCTGACACGGGTATTATGGGCGCCTTCTCCGCGACGCTGCCCTTGATGAATGCCTTGATCTGCTCGTAGTTCTTGACCGCGTTCTCCTGGGAGACCAAGTCGATCTTGTTCTGGACGATTATCAGGTTCCTGAGCCCAACGACATCGATGGCGGCCAGGTGCTCCCTTGTCTGGGGCTGTGGGCACTGCTCGTTGGCCGCTATGACAAGTATGGCCCCGTCCATCACTGCCGCCCCGCTCAGCATGGTCGCCATCAGTATCTCGTGGCCGGGGGCGTCCACGAAGCTCACCGCCCTCTGTAGCTCTGCTTCGCCGCCGCACTTGGGGCACTCCTTGGAGACGCAGTAGCACTCGGGCTCCTCGCAGCTGGGGCACTTGTACACGGCCGCGTCGGCGTAGCCCAGCTTGATGGTGATTCCTCGTTTAAGCTCCTCGCTGTGGCGGCTCGCCCACTGCCCTGTGAGGGCCTGAACAAGTGTGGTCTTGCCGTGGTCCACGTGTCCGATGGTGCCTATGTTGATTTCCGGTTGGCGCGGTAGCTTGGCGATGATGGATCTCCCCCATAAGCTAGTGGATTCACTACGTAGCCTTATCTTAAATACATATCCCCGGCGGCGCACGGCCCACGAGCCCCGCCACGTTTTAGTAGTCTTGGTAAACAGTTATATTAGATTCCCGCGGACATGAATCAGCTAGGTGCGTGACATGAGCGAGGACAAGGTAGCCGTTAAAATCCCCCGCGAACTCTACGAAAAGATCATGGAGAAGATAGCGGGCACCAGCTTCACGAGCGTGGAGGAGTACCTGGTGCTCCTGCTGGAGAACGAGTTCCCCGAGGAGACCGAGTACAGCGCCGAGGAGGAGGCCCTCATCAGGGAGCGCCTCAAGAAACTAGGGTACATAGAGTGAGCGTGTATGCCGAGACCCCACGGAGGACGCCTGGTGGAGCGGCTGACGGCCCCGGACTGCGTAGAGAAGGTCTCCGAGGAGGCCTCCGAGCTGACCGCGCTCCAGGTGAGCGAGGAGATCCGCCTGGACTTCGAGAACGTTGCCTTCGGGCTCTACAGCCCTCTGGCTGGGCCACTCAACCAGGACGATTACCTGACTGTGCTGGCTAAGGGGCGGCTCGTTGACGACCTACCCTGGACGATACCGATACTGCTGGACCTCACGGAGGCCGAGGCCTCCGGCTTCGGTGTCGGCGACAGGGTCGCCTTGGCCTGCGAGGGTGAGAGCTTCGCGGCGCTGGACGTGGAGGAGAAGTACGGCTGGGACAGGAAGCTCCACTGTGAGCGCGTCTACAAGACCAACGACCCCGCCCACCCGGGCGTAGCCAAGACCCACGAGATGAGGCCGGTGCTGGTGGGCGGCTGCGTCGAGGTGTTCAACCCGTCCCCGGGAAAGTACCCCAAGTACCGCTTGAAGCCACGTGAGACCAGGTTCCTGTTCAGGGAGAAGGGGTGGAGGACCGTGGCCGGGTTCCAGACCAGGAACGCGCCCCACCTCGGCCACGAGTACGTCCAGAAGACGGCCCTGGCCTTCGTGGACGGCCTCTTCATAAACCCCCTCATAGGCAAGAAGAAGTCGGGGGACTTCACGGACGAGGTGATACTGGAGACCTACGAGGCCGCGTTCAAGCACTACTTCCTGAGGAACAGCGCCACCATGGTGACCCTTGAGATGGAGATGAGGTACGCGGGCCCCAGGGAGGCGATACACCACGCCATCGTCAGGAAGAACTACGGGTGCAGCCACTTCATAGTGGGCCGAGACCACGCCGGCGTCGGCAACTACTACGGGCCCTTTGAGGCTCAGGAGATATTCGAGGATTACCCGGACCTGGGCATCACGCCCATCTTCTTCCGCAACTTCTTCCACTGCAGGAAGTGCGGTGGCCCCCAGAACGACAAGATATGTCCACACGGGCCGGAGGACCACGTGAACTACAGCGGCACTAAGATGAGGAGCCTGCTGCTAGAGGGGAAGAGGCCCGACGAGACCATGATGAGGCCCGAGGTGGTGGACGTGATCCTCCGCCACAAGGAGCCCTTCAATCCCTGAGCCTCACAGCATTTATCAGCCGTCGGCCCCCCTACTCTTCGGTTCAACATGGCTAACAAGATTAAGGCGTCTCACATACTGGTGGAGAAGCAGAGCCAGGCACTGAGGATACTTGAGGAGCTGAAGGGGGGAGCCGACTTCGGCGAGTTAGCGAAGAAGCACAGCACTTGCCCCAGCGGTAAGAGGGGCGGCGACCTTGGGAGCTTCGGCAGGGGCCAGATGGTTAAGCCCTTCGAGGACGCCGCCTTCGCCCTGAACGTGGGTGAGACGGGCAAGGAGCCCGTGAGGACCCAGTTCGGCTACCACATCATCAAGAGAACCGGTTGAGTGACCAAAGAAGGGCTCGCAGGAGCTTAACCCGGTCCCGTGAGATGTCCCTGTATGCGTCGCACTCCAGCCAGCAAGTGGGGCACTCCAGCCGGCGTATCTTCTCCCGCGCCCGCTCGGCCTCCTCGGATGAGAGGATGCTCTTGAGGGGCGCCTCGAAGGCGTTCCCCAGCCTGTGGTTCATGACTATGCACGGGTACACGTCCCCAGCCGCGTCTATGAAGACGGACTCGTCGGCAGCTGAGCAGGCCATCGTCCTGCCCCCAGCTATGAACTCCTTGACACCCTGCAGGTAGGCTAGGTTCGTCAGGCCCCTGAGGGTGCCCTTCTCGCTCCTCACGGCGTGGGCCATCTGCGCGACGACGGGCTCCATGTCCTCGGGGCTCATCTGCCTGTTCTCGCCCAGGTTCTGGTAGTAGTGCTCGCTTATGTTGACGGGCCTGACGCTGAAGTCGGCGCCGTACCTGTACGACATCTTCTGCACTATGGGGGCCTGCTTGTAGTTGAGGGTGGTCAACGTGAACCCTGTGGACAGCTTGAGCCGCGGGTGCTGTTGCTTCAGCTTGGACAGCGCCTTAAGCGTGGCCATGGCCAGCTTGAAGCTGCCGTCGATGCCCCTCTGGATGTCGTGGGACCTCCCCTCACCGTCCACGGACACGGTTACGCCGAGGCGGGGGTCATCAACGTTCAGGAGCATCTCCCGGGTCATCTCAGCAGTCCTCTCGGGTTGAAGACCGTTGGTGGGTATCCAGATCATGCACATGGGCAGAGCCTCCTGTACGGCGGCGACTATGGCGGGAAGGTCGTCCCTGAGGAACGGCTCGCCGCCCGTGAGCTGCATGAACCTCAGGTGCCTGAGCGTGGGCCTGTTATCGTGGAGGAACCTTGTGATCTGGTCTAGACTAGGGTCAGGGCGGGGGTCCATCTTCCATATGTTGCAGGTGTTGCAGCGCCCATTGCACCTGTTGGTGACAGCGAAATTACTGATAGCCGTGAGCAGCCTTGACATCGATCCAAGTATATATGTATCCGCAGATAAAACTTGACCATCACCTATTTAGTATGGGTGCGTCGAGAATCACCCATGAAGATCATGAAGGTTGACCACATACACTTCTTCGCGACGAGCCTCGACGAGTCCATAGAGTTCTACGAGGCCCTGGGGTTCACTCTCACCCAAAGGCATCAGCACGGTGGACGCGAGGCGGCTCAGCTCACGGCAGGCGATCTCACTGTGGACCTGAACAAGACTAGGGCCGCCGATAACCCGGGCTACAGCCACTTCGCAGTCCAGGTGGACGACTTGGACGAGGCAAGCAGGGTGTTGAGGGGTAAGGGCTATGATGTCGATGGCCCCACCTTCAACCCGGACACGAAGAGGTGGATTCTCACGGTGAGGGACCCCAACGGGTTCCTGGTGCAGATGGTTAAAGCAGAGCCTTAGCGCAGTTGGTGATGATATGAAGGTTTATGTTGTGTGTGACCTTGAGGGCGTCGCCGGCGTAGTGGACTTCAGGAAGCAGTGCATGGAGGAGGGAGCCTATTACCAGCAGGCGATAAGGCTGGCGACCCTTGAACTCAACGCAGTCGTGGAGGGCGCCCTGGAGGGCGGAGCCTCCGAGGTCTACGCGTGGCCGGGCCACGGCGACTTCCCCGGAGGCATCGACGTTGAGCTGCTCCACCCCGAGTGCAGGCTGGTCATGCACGCGGGGGACGGCGGCCCCGCCGGCGTAGACGAGTCGTTCGACGCCATGATGCTGCACGGGTTTCACGGCATGGCGGGCGCGGAGAACGGGGTCCTCTCACACAGCTTCACGCCCTTGCTGAGGAACGTGTGGCTGAACGAGCGTAAGATAGGCGAGATCGCGATGAACATGACCGTCTTCGGGGAGCACGGCGTCCCGACAGTTCTAGCCACAGGGGACGAGGCCGCGGTGGAAGAGGCGAGGGCTCTCGCCCCAGGGATCGAGGGCGCGGTGGTGAAGTGGGGCTTAGAGGAGAAGTACAAGCTCGGGGCTCTCTCGGTGAGGAGGGCCGTCTCACTATCGCCGTCAAAGGCCAGGAGACTGGTCACGGAGAAGGCGAAGAAGGCCATGGGGTTGATCGGCGTCGTTCAGCCCTTCAGGTTGGAGCCCCCCTACGTCGTGAGGGTCAAGTACATGGAGAGCAAGTACGCCGAAGAGGCCGCGAAGAACCCGGGCGTCGAGCGCGTGGACGAAGCCACCGTGACGCAGACCCGTGAAAGGCTCACGGACCTCGTCTTCTAACCTGTTTCACATGGGACCCCTAGCCTATCAGCTACGCCCCATTTATTACGCGGCTCCGCTGACAGGAGGCTGCACGCATCAGGCGCAGGCATCGAGGGGACGGCGATGGGCGAGACGGGCATGCACACGTTTCTGAAGCAGGTCGGCAGACTGTTTCTCCTCAACCAGGGGTGCCACACCGTGGAGACCGAGGTCATGCTAAACCAGCTTGGCCTACAGCACCTGGACGAGCTGGACAACAAGAAGATAGTGGACGTGCTGGGCGTCGGCCTCATGTACAGACCCTACAGCCGCTTGATGGCGCGCGAAGAGGGCTGCGAGGGCTTCAGTCTCCCCCAGCCGGACATCTACTACGTGGGGCTCAACGTCCTGAGGGGGGTCGAGGTGAAGGTGAGCAGAAGCAACTTCAGGAACGGGTTCGTTTGCGCCGGGTGCAACTACAACTACGTCTTCACACCCGCAAGACTGGTCTCACCGGGCCTCCTACCCAGTGGTGTTGGCCTGATCGAGTTCAACAGGTACAAGTTCAGCTGCGAGTCAACCGAGGATGCTGGAGGACGCCCCTACAGGTTAACTGGGCTGCGCGTCGTGCGCCACGCAAGGTACAGGAAGATGCCTCAGTTCCAGGTTGACCACGCGGTTGCCGCTATAGCGGAGAGGAGGCTAGCCGAGGCGCAGAGAGCTGCGCTGGACGACGTACTCAACCGTCTGGACGATCCTGAGCTTGTGTATCAGGCTCCCTAGTCTCCGAGGAGGCTCTCGATGCCTTTGAGCCTGTTCCTCAGGGTGACCTCTGTGGTGCCCGCGGCGATGGCGATGTCCTTCTGGATTCTCTTCTCCTGGTTGACGAGGCACGCCTTGTACAGGGCCGCGGCCGCCATTCCACGCGGATCCTTCCCAGTGAGACCCTGCCTCTTATGGGCGGCTACTAGGATGTCTACGGCGCACCTCTCTGTGCGTGTGCCCAGCTTCAGCTTGGAGGCGATGCTGGGGACGAACTTGATGGGGTCGTCGACGGGCATCCTGAGGCTCAGTTCTTTCAGAATCAGCCTATACGTGCGGGCTACCTCGGCGTGGTCCCTGGTGGAGGCGTTCGAAAGGTCCTTCAGGGGCCGTGGCACCTGGAGCTGCCTGCAAGCCGCGTAGACGCTGGCGGCCACGAAGGCGTCGATGCTCCTCCCGCGGAGAAGGCCCTTCTTGAGGGTGCGTCTGTATATCAGGGCGGCCCTCTCCTTGACGTTCCCGGGCAGATGGAGCTGGCCCGAGAGGCGGTCCAGCTCACCCATTGCCAGGTTCAGGTTCCTCTGCTGGGTCGTGTCCAGCTTGGCCCTGTTGTCGAACCGCCTCAGACGGGTCATCTGTATACGGGTCTCGTTGTCCAGTGGGTTGCCGTTGTGGTCCTTGTCTGGCCTGAACACCGTTGAGAGCCCCTTATCGTAGAGGGTTAACGACAGGGCGTCGCCCGCCCTGCTTCTGCTCTGGTTCTCCGCCGTGGTGAATGACCTCCACTCTGGCCCGGTGTCCACGATGCTGCTCTGGACAACGAGGCCGCAGGCTCCGCACACCTCCTCACCCGAATCGTAGTCGATGATCATGGCGGCGCTTCCGCAGCTTGGGCAGTTAATCTTCAGTGACCTCCGAACCTAAAGCCTTGGATCAGAGTTGCACGTTGGGATGGGTAATAAGGATGCCGAGTACACCTAGTTGGCTCCGACTAATAACCCATATATACATGGGCAAGTGTGTTCATCTGTGTTCATGAGCATAGTAGACCCGTTCCCTAAGGAGAAGACGGTCACCAGGACCATCCGCATCAACGAGGCGTACGACGAGGTGTTGAAGTACGAGGCGGAGCGCCACGGCGTCAGCGTCAACACACTGGTGGACCAGGTGCTGAGACGCTACTCTCACAGCTATAGGTACTTCGACGGCTTGAGCGCGGTCACCATCAGCGGCAAGACCCTGGTGAAGCTGCTGAGCAACATCCCGGAGGATAAGATGAGTGAGCTGGGCAGATCCCTCGGGGAGGAGAGGCCCAAAAACCTGCTACTGCTAAGGGGCCTGCCCCTAAACTATAACACGGTGATATGGTACCTTACTGAGCTGCTGGGCGATACAAGCAACTGGTATAGGGCCACCTACCACCACAGGGAAGAGAACGACATACTTCACCTCAGCCACAGCCTGGGGGAGGGCTGGAGCCTCTTCCTGGAGAATTATGTGCTGTCCTTCTTCAAGGAGGTTCTTGGAGTCATCCCCAAAACGGAGGTCCTAGGCAACTCGGTGACCTTCACCATCGATGTGCCCAAGATCAAGAAGGGAAAATGAGGAAACAGGCGCCCCATACGCCCATTTATGTGCTCTGAGCAGCCTGAAGGCGAAGTCTATTCGGTAGGTTTATACTTCCTAATCTCTCATTGTGATTAAAACTACTGAAAGGTGTCATGTATTGGCATTCAAGATGTCCAGAGTCGGGGAACTCAAGGAAGGAAGCTACGCCATAATCAACGATGAGCCCAGCCAGATCGTCCAGATCCAGAAGAGCAAGCCGGGTAAGCACGGGAGCGCCAAGTTCAGGTGCACCGCCATCAGCCTATTCGACGGCCGGAAGCAGAGCTTCGTCAGCAGCGTGGACGGCACGGTCCAGGTCCCGATAGTGGATAAGAGGAGCGGCCAGATCGTGAGCATGGGCCCCAGCAGCTTCCAGCTCATGGACATGGAGACCTACGACATCAGGGACGTTGTTCTACCCACTGATGAAGAGATCAAGGTGAAGCTGGCGGCGGGCAAGGAAGTCGAGTACTGGATCATAATGGACAGGGTCAAGATCCATCGCGTCAAGAGCTGAAGGCGCACAGATGAAGCGAGTTCACCAGATGCGGCTCCGCCCCGGGATGACCGTCCTCGAGTTAGCAGAGGAGATGAAGCAGGCCGGGGTCATAGGGGCCGGGAGGGTTGGGAAGGCGGTGGACATAGTGGCCGAGATGTTCAGTGACCCCGACTACACTGTCTTCATAACCCTATCCGGGCCCCTGGTCCCGGGCGGCCTGAGGCTAGTTTTCCGCGACCTGATACGCGACGGGTACGTGAACGCGGTAATGACCAACGGAGCCAACATGGTACACGACATAGTTGAGGCCATGGGCCGGAGCCACCTGGTGGGCACCGTGAACGTGGACGACGAGCAGCTCTACAAGGAGGGCTACAACAGGGCCTACGACATCTTCATAGAGAGCCAGACGTTCGTGGAAATCGAGGGCTTCATCGGGGGAATCCTGGACGACATCCCCGAGGAGAAGAGGGTGGACACGCCGATCCACGGGCTCCTCCGAGAGATCGGTCTAAGGCTCAAGGACCCTGAGAGCATCCTCCACGCGGCGGCGGAGAAGAACGTGCCCATATTCAGCCCAGGGTTCCTGGACAGCATGCTGGGCATACCCCTGTGGCTCTACGGCCAGCAGAAGAAGCTGGTCATCAACCCGCTCAAGGACTTCAACCTGCTCGCCGACATGGTGTACGACGCCAAGAAGTCGGGGGCCATCATACTGGGCGGCGGCACACCCAAGCACCACACCCAGTACATGCACACCCTGAGGGACGGGCTGGACGCCGCGATCCAGATAAGCAGCGCCAGGGCTGAGGACGGGAGCCTCAGCGGGGCCCCCCTCTCCGAGTCCATAACGTGGGGTAAACTCAAGGAGGGGGCACTGGAGGAGAAGACGTCCACCATCTTCGGCGAGGTCACCACGGTTTTCCCACTCATAGTGGCCGCCGCACTGGAAAAGATAAAACGGCGGAAGTAGCACCTCCATTCAGGTTGCCTGAGCTCCCCTACGATCCTTTGCCGTACCTCAAACGCCAGACCGACCCATGGGTGAAGTACGGCGTGGAGACGGACCTAATGGGGAAGCCCACCGCGAGCGCCTCGGCCAGAAGCCTCAGAGAGGACATCCTGAATGATCCGAGGGTAGAGGTAATCGTCAGTGAATGCCTTGGCTGGCCAGGCCCACCCATAAGGAGGCACAGCGACTCAGGGCACATCATCCACAAGATAGCGTTCCTCGCCGACATCGGGTTGACGACCGAGGAGCAGCCCATCAGGCTGATCGCCGACAGGCTGTTGGGCCACAGGTCCGAGGAGGGGGCACTCGAGTCGAGCCTGCTGATACCAAAAGCCTTCGGGGGCAGCGGCGATGAGTGCTTGGGCTGGGTCACGTGCGACGCCCCCACGCTCATCTACTCGCTGCTGAGGCTCGGCGTCGTGGACAGCGGAGTAGATGCCGCACTAGGCCACGCCCTCTCACTCGTGAGGGACAGCGGGTTCCCCTGCCGCAGCAGCTTCCCCGGGTTCTATGGGCCCGGGAGGAAGGACGAGCACTGCCCCTACGCCAACCTGATACTGCTGAAGGCGCTGGCATTCGCCCCAGACCACAGGGATTCCTGGGAGGCTGAGCGGTGCGTCGAGGCCCAGCTAAGGCACTGGGAGAACAGGGGCGGCAAGAAGATATTCATGTTCGGCATAGGCTCCACCTTCGCTAAGCTGAAGTACCCCCTTGTGTGGTACGACGTGCTTCATGTGGCCGACGCCCTGAGCAGGTTCAAAGCGGCCCATGGTGACCCGAGGTTCGAGGAGATGCTTTCGGTCTTGCCCCCTAAACAGACAGAGGGCGGAGGCTTCACGCCGGAGTCCATGTATCTGCCGTGGAAGGGTTGGAGCTGGGGCCAGAAGAAGACCCCGTGCCCATGGATAACCTACAAGGTCGCCTCAGTGTTCAGGCGGGCATCATAGAGGAGGGTAGAATGAGGAGCCGCCTAGGCTCACTTTCCCGCCAACCGATAACAGTCTGCGGCTTCACCACCCGGCGTACGGCCTGTACTTTTCCAGGTCTCCTTTCCAGTCCACGTTGTTTATCGGCCACGTGTACCTGGCCCTCCGGGGCTTGCAGATGACCTCGAGGACCTCGAACTCCCTGAAGAAGTCCACGGTGTTGGAGGCCTTGGCGACTATAGCGGTGTCTAGGCCCACCCAGCTGCCCGCCATGGCGATCGTCTCCTCGCCGGCCTCCAGGTGGCCGGCGTCCGTGGCCTCCAGCACGGCCGTCATGCATACGTGGATGCCTCCGCAGAAGACCTTGTAGAACATCATCCCCAGCTTCCCCGTGTCTATGTACTGGGTGTGGGCTCCCAGGTTCCAGAATGGGTCGGTGCCCCTTATTATCGTGGCCCCCATGTCGGTGAGCTGCCTCTGGACGCCCTCGTCTGGTATCCCGATCATGAGGTCGCCTATGGGGGTCCTCTCCACAGTCGTCCCTGCGGCGCTGCTGACCACTATGAGCCTCTGATCCTTGAAGACTTTCAGCGCCTCCAGGGCGCTCAGACCGGTCTCCGAGGCAACGACCACCTTCTCTATCGCAAGCTCCTCTGCCCTGGCGTGGGCTAGCTCGATGGTCTTACCCGTGTTCGCCTCCCCGTGGACGTCGAAGTAGAAGCAGCCTCTGGAGACCCCCAAGTTATCGGCCATGAATGGATTTACGGTGCCATGAATATAAAATACTGAGGGGTGCAGACGCCGCCCAGTCAGCTACTTCTTGTAGTGCTCGGGGCCCAGCTTACCCTGGGTCTGCCTCTTGAACTCGCCGCCGCAGAGGTCGGCCACGAAGTCCCCGTCCCACCACTCGAAGGTGGTGATGTCCTCATCCACAACCATCACGTGGGGGACGCCCGCCTCCACGGTGGCGACCTCGCCCACCCTCAGAGGCACCTCCCTGTACTCTCCACCCTCGAAGAGGACGTACTTGGCCCTACCTGACACGAGAAGCGTGTACTGTCTGTACGGGTGGGTGTGGTTGCCCCTGTAGGCGCCTCTCTTGGTCTCTAAGAGCGAGTAGAATCTTCCTTCCTTGTTGAAGGCGTAGCCCTGGCCCACGCCCTCGAATGTTCCCCAGTCGTCAAGTTTCAGTGTGAGTTCTTTTCACTCCTTGTATGGGTAACCCAAATAGCCTTATTCCAATATATATCCATTTTTGAGCCAATAATTCCTACGGGAATGTAGTGGTCGCGTGGCCAGCCGTACCTCCATGCCGTTGCTAATACAACTTAGCCAAAAAAATGACGTAAAGAATATATTCTCTGAGCCGGTCACCTTATGCCATGCTGCCCGCCATCGACATAATACCTGATAGACGCAGAAAGCTGAGGCTCACACAGAACCAACTGGCCGACCTAGCAGGGGTGAGCCAGAGCTACATCGCTAAGCTGGAGGCCGGCAAGATCGAGCCCAGCTACCTCAAGGTCAAGGCCATATTCGAGGCCCTGGACAAGATCGAGCGGAGGAAGGAGGTGTCCGCCACGGAGATCATGACCACCGACGTCGTCAGCGTCCAGGCCAGCGCCTCCGCACAGGAGGCCGTCGAGATCATGCGCGGCCACGGGTTCAGCCAGCTCCCAGTCATGGACGGCGACAAGCCGGTGGGCGGCGTCTCGGAGAGAACCCTCCTTGACCAGATACTGTACCCAGACGACGAGACGCCCCCCGGTAAGAAGAGGGTGCGGGACATCATGGATGAGAGCTTCCCGCAGGTCTCCGAGGACGCGCCCCTGAGCCTGCTTTCGAGCCTACTGAAGTACTACCCCGCTGTCCTAGTGCAGAAGAAGGGCGAGGTCGTTGGGATCATCACCAAGGCCGACCTGCTGGGCGTGATCGGTTAAATAACCCTTAAGAATCACATGGGTGCCTCAAGTACCCATGAAGCTCACCAGGAAATCAGCGCTCACCGCGTTGGCGCTGTTCCTGTTCTCGGGCTCAATTCTTATGATGGTGGCTGACACTCTATTCAAGGAGCCTGAGGTGAAGGAGATCGCGGTACTGGAGACCAGCCTCGGCGTCATCGAGATAGAGCTGGACGGGGCTAAGGCGCCCAAGACTGTGGAGAACTTCGTCGCCTACGCGGAGCAGGGCTTCTACGACGGCCTGGTGTTCCACAGGGTCATAGGAGGCTTCATGGTTCAGGGTGGAGGATTCAAGCCGGATGGCACGTGGAAGAGCCCCACGAGGGACCCGGTGGAGAGCGAGGCGAGCAACGGTTTGAAGAACCTCAGAGGCACCTTAGCCATGGCTCGATCCTCGGACCCCGACTCGGCTACAAGCCAGTTCTACATAAACACCGTGGACAACTCCAATCTGGATTACCCTAAACCAGACGGGTACGGGTACACCGTCTTCGGTAAAGTGGTGAAGGGCATGGACGTGGTGGACGATATTGAGGCATCCTCGACGGGGTCCAAGCAGACGCCCTACGGCGCCATGGATAACTGGCCCATAGAGAACATAGTAATCGTGAGAGCCTACATTAAGGAGAGCTAGACCCCAGGGCTCCACGAATGAGAGCCTTGGGTGCCCCATCAAGATGGACACGAAAAACTAGTTCAGAGAAATAGGGTGATAAAGGGGTTAAAGGCTGTGAACCAGCTCCCCGTCTATGATGACCTTCTCCACCTTGGTCGCGTACTCCAGCGGGTCCCCGCTCAGCAGCCTCAGGTCGGCGTCCTTGCCCTTCTCGATGCTCCCCACCCTGTGGGCCACGCCCGTGATCTCGGCCGGCACTATGGTGATGGCCTTCAGGGCGTAGTCGTAGGGTAGCCCCTCCTTGACGCTCAGGGCGGCGCAGATGGGCAGGAACCTGATGGTGCTGCCCACTGCGTCCGTCTGGATGGCGAACTTGACGCCTGCGTCGTACATGACCTTGGGTGTGCCGTAGCCAAGCTCCCTCATCTCCCACTTGCCGCGGGCGCTGAGGCTCGGACCCCACGTAGCGGGGATGCCCTTCTTGGCTATCCACTCCGCGATCCTGTGCCCCTCGGTAGCGTGCTCCCAGCTCATGTTGACGCCGAACTCCTCGCAGATGCGGACGGCCGTGGCCACGTCGTCGGCTCTGTGGGCGTGGGCCCTGAGGGGTATCTCCCTTTTGAGCACAGGGATCAGGGGCTCCAGCCTGATGTCGTACTCGGGCTGCTTATCGGGCTCGTCCTTGAACTTCTCCTTCTTCTCCATGTAGTTCTTGGTCTTCTGCAGCCACTCCCTGAGGACGCCTGCGACGCCCATCCTTGTGCTGGGCATCTTCTTCTGCTCGACGCCGTAGACCCGCCGCGGGTTCTCGCCGAAGGCGACCTTCATGCCGCTGGGGTCCTTGATGACCATCTCGTCGACGGTGGTCTTGGGGGTCGTCTTGAGGACCAAGCCCGTCCCGCCTATGACGTTGGCGCTGCCGGGCAGCACCTGCGCGGTGGTGATGCCCTCGAAGAGGGCCGCCTCAAGGCCACCCTCGTCCGCGTTGGCCTTGATCCCGTCCAAGGCCCGTACGTGGGGCGTGGCTGGCTCCGTCATCTCGTTGCCGTCGCTGCCCGCCCAGCCTATCTTCTCCTCCCAGATGCCTATGTGGCAGTGGGCCTCCACCAGGCCGGGCATCACGTACTTGGCCTTCAGTGTCTTCACCCCGTCGGGGACCTTCACGTCTGGTCCTACGGCCTTGATCTTGCCGTTGTCGATGAGCACGACGCCGTCCTCGACGACGCCTTTCGTTATGGTTAGAATCCTCTTGCCTTTTATAGCTAGCAAGCGTTACACCGGATCGAGTATACCTGATCCAATTATAGGGTTTTCTGTGTCTAGGGTGCTCAAAAAGATAAAGAAAATAGGAAAAAACCGGGTCTATACTTCGGGTGTCTTCTTGTGGGTAAAGTCCCACCCTATCATGCTGGCGAGCATGATGAAGGCGATGACTATGAAGGCCAGTTGGTTTGAGGGTTCGTTCGGTGGGATGCCTAGCAGGAACTGTGATCTGCCGATGAATAGGCTGAACCTCGTGAGCACGGTGTAGCCGTAGGCTGAGCCGAACCCAGCCATCATTGTGTACCGCGCGATCTTCTCCACTATCTTCATGGGCGCGCTCTCGCGGATCGTGCCCGTGAACCAGAAGTAGAGGAGCACGCTGGGCACCATGATCTGGATCAGTATGTTGTTGATGGTCGACCCCATGTTCCCCGCCACGAAGAACGGCGTCTTCACTTGGGCGACGATCTGCTGGAGGAACTGGGCGTCGATGACTGTTCTCAGAGCCAGGCCGATGCCCGTGCCGACCACTATGGCCAGGGGCCACCTGTATAGGTAGAAGGTACTCTTGGTGAACCTGCCGTACCACATTAAGCCTATGATTATCACTATGGCGAAGAGCAGCATCATCCCTGCGCTGGCACTCCACATTCCGCTCCACTGGTTCCTGATGTAGAGCAGGTCCACGGACACGCCGTAGCCTACGGCGACGCCCAGGTAGACCGACTCCGCGATGCGGTACCAGGGGTTCTCGCGGTACAGTATGCTGTAGATGCCTAGGGTGAAGAACACTGCTGTCCATGCTGCGATGAGGTCAACCATTACTTTTCTTCCTCCTTTTTTGTCATGAAGAAGGCGATGTTACCTATCACGACCAGTAGCACGATTAGTAGGTGCGAGGTGGATACGGCGTCTACGCCGGCCACGGCTAGCCCGGGCTTCTGCAGCAGCAGCTCGTACTCAGCGCTGACGGTCAGACCCGGCATTAGGGCCGAGATCTGGCCTGAGTTGATGTAGGGTATCATCCCTGGCACGGACACGCCGATGCAGCCGACTATAATGTTCACACCGTAGGCAGTGTTCCACTGCCTGAGCCACTCCGGCGCGCCTGGGGTGCCCGTCTCGAAGCTGATTATCAGGTCGATGTCAGTTGCTGTGTGGATGTTGTCCATGATGGGGAAGCTGCTCAGGGGCCTGCTTTCCACGAAGTCGTTTGCAACGGTGTTCTGGAAGCTTGTGGCTAGGGCGCCCATGGCTGTCTCACCCCCGGGTATAAAGCCTAGGTTGATCCAGTCGACGCCGTAGACCTTGCCGTAGTCCGCTGGGTTCACCTGCCGGAGCAGGGCGTTGAAGACCAGCGGCCCCTCTGTCCAGAAGCCCAGCACCACGAACTTCACGTCCTTCTCGAGGATGTGCTTCATGGTGGCGACGGACATTGGGAACAGCTCAGGCATGCCTGAGACCCCGTACATGAGGCTGAATATCACCGTGTCTCCATCGTTTACGTTGTTCTCGACGAATCCGTGCCAGGCTCTGGCGTCGCCGCTGATTGGGATGGGTAGGCCGAGGGGGAATATTAGTGGGTAGAGGACGAATAGCCAGGCCAAGAGGTAGATGATCCTCCTGTCCAGGTTGTTGATCTTGTCCATGATGGACATCTTACTCTTCGCCTCCTCTAAGGTAGCCGCGCTCTATGCCCATCAGCGTCCTCATGGCGAGCGCGATGGCCCCGAGGGCCGCGCCGATCATGACTCCCCTCATGGTCGCCATGTTGGGTACGTTACGGATCCATAGGCTGATGTCGACCAGTACAGGTACCGTGTTTGTGAATATTGGTGCGTTGCCCATGACCATCAGCGTGCCTGAGACCAGCACTATAGCAGCCTCGATGTTCCTAGCCTTGAAGGCTCTGACGGCCGCCGACGTGATGAAGAAGGCCAAGATGCTGTACATGGTGCCTCCCAGAGGCGTCTGAATGTTAGTGAACACCCAGTTGAAGATGGAGTTGTTCCTGCCTAGACCAAATTCTTGAAGTGGCAAACCTGTCAAGACCATGATCGCCACGAAGACTATAATGAGGACACTGAAGTACCATCCTTCAGTCTTCCTCTGCACACGTTTCGCGTGAACCATGAGGACTGAGATGACGCCCACAAATGTGGCGCAGGCGACGATCAGCAACACCGCGTTCGTCGCGGTGCCGGCCACGGTAGATAGCACCGGGATGTCGAAGTAGTATGGTATCACCTGTAGGAGCGTCGCGATTATCGTCAACGCTATCGGGATCTCGATTCTCTTTAATACATCACTCATGTTTCATCACATCGCGAATATGTCCAGGAACAACCTGCTGCCCATAGTAAAGACTAAGGCGCCGACGAGCCCAAGAAGGACGGCGAAGATGCGCCCCACGTCCTGGCCAGCCAGGCTGGCGATGAGCATCGCGTCGTTAGTCAGGTAGGCTCCAGCGGAGAATATCTCCTCGCCAATCAGACAGTAGTCCGACGTCACCAGGAAGAAAGGTATCTGAGAAGTCTGTGCAGTCCCCGTTATCTGCATGGAACCGATCCTTGAGCCAGTCTCGGACAGCTGGAGGGACTCGGCCCAGTACGCGCCAACCATGATGTTGGCGCCGGGCTTCTCCCTCATCATCAGCCCTATGTAGTTGCTTGCGAAACCGAACTGATCACTGGAGAGGAACTGGACGCATTCAGCGTTGAACTCCTCGCCCTTGCCGGCCAGCTTGTACTCGGTCTCGACGATGTCAGCTGCGATGGGCCACACCTCCGGCTGCCTGACAGGGACCACGATCCTGGCCCCGACGGCCACGCAGCGCTTAGCGACGTAGTTGAGGACGCTAAGACCAGCGATGGTCTGCGGCCCCGCCGTAGAGTCACGTAGTGTGGCGATGCCGTGGCTGCAGAAGACGGGACGACCCATCTCCACAGCGCGGCCGATCGACTCGTCGATTGCGTCGATTCCGGGTATGCGCCGAACCTTAGGCACCTTGCCTCCCTGCGCTCGTTTGATGTAGTAGGCCACTGAGGCCATTATGAACAGTAGACAGAGTAACCCGAAGATTCTGCCTTGGATTAGGAAAGCCATTTTTAGTAGTCTCCTTTTCTCCGACAACTATTTGTTTTGTTTTAATATATAATATACACCCTAGAATAACGCTAGCACTCCAACATTTGACGCGGAAAAGCATGCACTTTTATTCGTCTCTCCCGGGAAATGGCGGCAGTAAACCTCATCTACGCAAGCGAGTAGACTTGCAGAGAATTGGACCCCAGCTTCCTCAGAAACGTGCTCAAGGCCATACTAAACGGGACGCAGACGGGGCAAGTTGACGTAGGTAAATTAAATGACGCGTTAAATGTCTCAAACGAGGCACTGGGGGAGGCGCTGATCCAGCTAAGCGAAGAGGGGCTTGTGACGGTGAGAGGAGACTCCCTGGAGCTATCAAGGGACAACCGTCTCGGCTTAGCCGTCAAGGCGATCGAGCTTGGAGCCGACTTCCAGACGGTGAGCCAGAGCCTGGGCTGGCTTGAGTTCGAGGAGCTGGCCGCCTACGTATTCGAGATGAACGGGTACGGCGTCCTCAGGAGGTTCAGGTTCCAGGCCGACGGTCGGCGCTGGGAGATGGACGTCCTGGCGCTGAGGCGGCCATACATCGTCTGCGCCGAGTGCAAGCACTGGACGAAGGGCATCGGCAACAGCACGGCCCGCGGCATCATCGAGACCCACATAGAGAAGACGGAGGTCTTCAGCAGGCGCCTGCCCGAGCTGTCCAAGAGGATCAAGGCCCAAGGTTGGGGCACAGCGACCGTGGTCCCCGTGGCCCTAACCCTATCCCCCACAGACATGAGCATCTACAGGAGGGTGCCCAGCGTCAGCATCCTGGCCCTCCCCAGCTTCCTCGACGAGTTCGGGGGCCAGCTGGAGCGGCTTATACACCACGTCGTGGAGCTACCCACGTATAGGTCCAGGCCGACCCAGACCAGGCTCAGGTGAGTTAATCTAACTTAACAAAGACCCGGTTTTTAGGCTGGCTAAAGGTAACACCTAAAAGCAGGGCTTAATGTGTTTGCCCGCATGCAGAAACAGGGGCTCGCGACCACAGCCGTGGTTGGAGGCTTGATCATCTTTGTGGTTAAGCTCTACAGTTACTTGGTCTCGGGTAGCGTAGCCCTTCTCTCTGACGCCCTTGAGTCCATTGTGAACATTCTGGCGTCGCTGATGATGCTGGTGAGTGTCAGTATCTCCATGAGGCCCCCGGACGAGAACCATAGGTACGGGTACCAGAAGGTGGAGAGCATCTCGTCGTTCGTTGAGGGGGCGCTGGTGCTTGTGGCCGGGCTGCTGATCGGACGTGAGGCAGTCATGAGGCTTTTCACGCCCGTTCTGCCCACGCAGCTGGGCTTCGCTGTGCTGCTGTCGTTGGTGGCCACGGCCATGAACGGTGGGCTCTCGTGGACGCTCATGAGGAAGGCCCGAGAGACCAACTCCATGGCCCTGGAGGGCGACGCAACGCATCTGCTCTCGGACGTCGTGTCGTCGCTGGGCGTAGCGGCGGGGCTGCTTGTTGCTGACAGGTTCAACGCGCCGATCCTTGACCCGGTCATGGCCCTGGTAGTGGCGGTCCTGGTGCTGCGCATAGGGGCGGCTCTGGTCCTGAAGTCGGCCTCCCTCCTCATGGATAACACGTGCCCGGAGTCCGAGGCGCGGATAATGACCATAATGAACAGGCACAGGAGCCAGTTCCTAGACTTCCACAACCTGAAGACGCGGCGCAGCGGCGACAGGGTGTACGCGGAGCTGCACCTCAGGGTGGACGGGGGACTGTCGGTGCAGGAGGCCCACGACCTCATGGACCACCTGGAGGCCGACATGCGTAAGGAGGTCCCTGACGTGGAAATAACCATGCACGTGGAGCCCCCCAGGAAAGAGGGCGAGGACGACTAACACCTTAGGATTCCCGTTCCCTTAAACTAGGTACAAAGAACATGGCCGGTAACACGGCTGAAGGCAAACGGGTGAGATGAGGGTGGCTGGGTCACCCCAGCTTGACGTGCTTAGAGAGCTGCCCGGCCTCCTTCTCTAGGCCCAGCTTCTTCATAGTGGCCTTCGTCGGGATGCCCCGCTTGTCCCAGCCCCTCTTGTCGTAGTAGCTCTGCAGCAGGGCGTCGTACTTCTTCTCGTCCAGCTTGGCTCCCTTGATGGGTCCCTTGGGCAGGGGGTGCTTGAACCACCTGGCCGGCGGGTAGTCCATCTTTCTGCTCCACTCGTCGCCGTACTCCCGGGCCCAGAAGGCCCGTATCAGAGCGTAGACCCTGTCGCCCATCTCCCACATCTCGTCCAGGGTCATCTTGACGCCGGTGGCAGCCTCAAAGTACTTGGGGTAGTCCTCCAGGGGGTAGCCCAGCTCGATCCAGGGGAACCTGCACGAGACCAGGGACTCGAACATGCCTCCCCTGATGCGCTGGAACTCGATGACCTTGTCCGCCTTCTCGGGCCCGTAGCTGTCCCGTTTGCCGCTGCTGATCTCCCAGCTTATGACCCAGGCGTCCTTGTGGTGCGCCCCGATGGGGCTTGTGCCGAAGCTGAGGGCCATACCGGGGCAGGCGTGGCAGTCGTAGGCGCTCACCTCAAGGCCCTTCGAGTGGATGGCGAAGTCGGCCGAGCCCTTGCCTATCTTCTCCGCGGCCTTCTTAACGCCGAGGCCGAATGTGGCTCCCATGTCCCTCATGTAGGCCATGTCCACCAGGAGCTTCTTGGCGCCCTCGAAGTCCCCGAACCTGATGGGCATGTCCACAAGGCCCTTCTCGGCGCACTCCATGGCGAAGCCCATGGCGCTGCCCGCGCCGATGGTGTCCAGGCCCAGCTCGTCGCACATCCTGTTGAGGGTGCCCACCTGCTTGAGGTCGCCCACGCCGATGTTGCTACCCAGCATGGTGACGTTCTCGTAGTCCAGCTCAGACTCCTTGCCCTCGCTGTCCAGGATTGTGTTGCCGCATATCATGTTGCAGTTGGGGCAGCCCCGCTGGGTGACGGTGGCCGCGTGGACCGCGTCGCCGTTCACGTTGGCTATGTGCTCGAACTGGCCCTCGCTGAAGTTGCGGGTGGGTAGGGCGCTGGCCGTCTGCATCATGGCGGCGGCCATCATGGTGCCCTCCCTCTTCCAGCCGGGGAAGGCGTCGAACTTGGGAATCTTGTTGAATCCCTCTTTCCCGAGCTCCTTCAGCTTGTCGATGTTAGCCGCCTGCAGCTCCTTGCTGCCCTTGAAGATAGCGGCCTTCAGGTTCTTGCTTCCCATGACGGCGCCCATTCCGGGGCGGCCGCCTGCCCTGCCCTTCTGGCTGACCACAGTGGATATGAGGCACTTGTTCTCACCGCTCTGGCCTATGAGGAGGGCGCCGGCGGCCTTGCCGTGCTTCTCCTTGAGCCAGTCCTCCGCCACATAGCTGTCCTTGCCCCACAGGTGGCCGGCGTCCAGAATCTCGGTCTTGTCGTCCTCCACGTAGAGGTACACAGGCTTCTTGGCCTTACCTGTGATCACCACGGCGTCCAGCCCGCATTTGCGGAGGTTGGTCGACGCCAGGGTGCCCAGGTTTCCGTCACCGTAGCCGCCTGTCAGCGGGCTCTTGGCGGCTACAACCATCTTGCCGCTGTTGGGCACCTGGAAGGCCGTGTAGGGGCCCGTGGCGAAGATGAGCATGTTCTCGGGGCCCAGGGGATCGGCGCCGGCCGGGAGCTCGTCCCAGAGGAGCTTGACGGCTAGGCCCCTGCCTCCTATGAACTTCCTGGCTAGCTCCTCGGTGTAGGGCGTCACCGTTGTGGTTCCCTTGGTTAGGTCTACCCTTAGGAGCTTACCGTTCCATCCCTTCATGGTTATCAGTTAACTGGAAGGTGCAACGGGTTTAAGCCTTTTACCATCGACCTGCATGAATGTTCAGCTCGAAGTGCTGGTTTGTGCGCTCCGGTGTTCGCTTCGAGTTTGTGTTCTGAAGATGACAGCTGCGTGGAAGAATGTGAAAATTTTTCGGGTTAATTTTCGTATTATTTAGTTAAATAGGGCCTGCCGGCGTTTAACCGCCCACCACAAATGGCATGATGACCACGTCGTCCTCGTCGCAGAGCCTAGTCTCCACGCCGTCCAGGAGCTGTATGTTCTTGCCGTTCACCATGACTGCCAGGTCAGCGCCCCCGACCTTGAACTCCCCGAGGTATCCCTGACGCGTCTGCCCCGCCTTGGCGGCCAGAATGTTGGCTAGGTGACGCACAGTGGCTCCGTCTTCTAGCTCGACGTCGTGTTTGCTGCCCACGGTTGAGGCTACGTCTCCGAAGATGCGGACCCTGACCTTCATCCCTTCATCCTTTACCGTAGTGGTTGATAAACAATAGGTTGCGACAGGTATAACGCTCTACCAGTCCGTGTCCACCACGTCTCTCATTGCCTTGTCCGTGGTTACCACAGTTGCACCAACCTCAAGAGCGAGTGAAGCAATTAATGAATCGAAGTAGTCGAGACCGTGTTCTTGAAGAGCAACCGCGTTATGTATCGATGTTACGGTGTTAGGGATCACCCTGCCAGCCGTTATCCAGCCCTGGAGGGCTCGCCAGGTAAGCCTCCGCTCCTCGGCGGTGTAGCCCCTGGCCTTCATAACGAGATCGGCTTCCAGCAATACCGTCACGGGTACTCGGGCCTCGCCACTCTCACCAAGCTCTTCAAGGCGTTTAACGCTTTCAGCATGATGCCTGTTCTCTGTGTTCAGAGCATCGATTATAACCACAGTGTCAAGGAGCCGCATCCTTGCGCCTCGTCGCCTCCTCGGTGATCAGCCTAGTGGCCTCGTGGTCCTCCTCCGTCCAGCCTTGTAGTTTTACTTTAGCTATCTCCCGAGCTTTCCTCATGAGGGCTTCTGTGTCGATGAGCTCCACGTGGCCTTCCTCTTTAACATCTACTAAAAGGACTGCGTTGGCCTTTATCCGGGCTTCCTCCCTTACCTTCTTGGGTAGGACCAGCCTACCCTTATCGTCCACTGTGACTGTCTCGACCACATATAGGTAATATCATTCCCATTATAAAAACTGAGTGGGATTAACAGATTATTAACCCACTAAAACATAATAGTGGGAAGTGGCGGCTATCTCATCTTAGCCATGCTCCTCTCCAGGAAGCCCAGGTCAAGCCTCATCAAGGCTTCTTTCGTCGGGATACCCCGCTTGTCCCAGCCCAGAGTATCAAAGTAGGCTGTGCGCCTACGCTTCACCAGCTCCCGGTCCGTGACCCTGCCCTTGTAGGGGCCACTGGGGAGAGGCTCATAGAATCTGTCGGGGTTCTCGTCATCCTTCACGGGTTCCCAGGTCACGTCTGGTCCTCCCAGAAGCAGCAGAGCCTTCTGCAGGGTCACTATCCTGGGCCCGTTGACCCTGCGCCAGCTATCGATGGACATATCGTACCCGGTGATGGCCTTGGCGTAGTCGAATATCAGTTCTTGGGGGGCCCTGGCGAAGTTGCAGTAGACGGCTGAGTCGCTGAACACGGAGCCTGACATGTCGTGGTACCCGTCCCTGACGACGCTTGTGTGGTCGCCGCCCTGCACGCTGACGGCGTAGCCGATGTCGTGTGCCAAGAAGTCGGCGTCGCTGCGGGTTCCGTGGGCGCCCACCTCGATACCCTTCACGTGGACCGCGTACTTCAGCAGCTCCTCTGGCTTCAGGCCCTTCATCTCGGCTATCTTCAGGGCCGCCCTGTACGTGCCCTCGGCCAGCACGTCGCCGATGCCCTCACGGTAGGCTATTATCCGGGCCAGCCTGTCGAATGCCCTGGTGTCACCCCACTCCAGCCTGAACCCCAGGTCCTCCTCCGTGAGGATGCCCCTCTGGTAGAGCTCGGCCGCGAACCCCATTGTGTTGGCGCCGCCGATGCCCGAGTGGCCAAGGTTATCTATGAGGGAGCTCAGGTGGATGTCGTCGGCCGGGTCGAAGATGCCGAAGTTTGCCCCGCAGTAGGCCTGTAGCTCGTAGTCGGGGTTGTCCGTGATGTCGCCTTTCCAGTGGCCGCTCTTGACGCAGCTCAGCTTCATGCAGCCTGTTGTGCAGTTGAAGTCGGCCCACTGCTTCTTCACCCAGAACCCCGTCTCGAAGGCTGGGCCGCCGTAGCTCCTCCTGTCGTGCCACTCGTCCTGCCAGTTCCTGATGGGCTCGCTGCTGAACTTGTTGCCCGTGGACCAGCCGCCGTACCCGGTGCCCTGCCGCCTGAAGCTGTCGTTGGCTATCAGGTGCTCGTGGGCCCTCTTCCACAGGAGCTTCACGGCCTCGGGCGCGTAGACCTCCGGCAGCGGCCCCCAGCCCTTGGCGACGACGGCCTTCAGGTTCTTGCTACCCATGACTGAGCCGTAGCCGCCGTACCCGGCCGCGTGGCAGAGCTTGGTCATGACGCAGGCGTTCCTCACCATGTTCTCTCCGGCTGGCCCCACGTAGATCATGCCGGGCTCCTTCACTAAGCCCCTCGCAGGGTCTCGCCGCGAAAGCTCCTCGGCTACCTCCTTGTTCAGCGCCTTGATGGTCTCCTCCCCCATCAAACCCCACAGATGCTTGGCGTCCCTGATCTCGCCCCCGTTCTCCGTAACGAGTATGTATACGGGCTCCTCGGCCCTGCCTGAGACTATGACGCCGTCGTAGCCCGCTGTCCTAAGCTCGTGGGCGAACTCGGTGCTGGCCGTGGACCCCACGGTGCCATTGCTGACGGGCGACTTCCCCGTGCAGCATATGCGGCCGCCTGGGTATATGCCCGTCATGGGCCCCGTGAGGGCTAGGAACAGGTTGTCGGGGCCGAGGGGGTCGACCTCGCTCCACCTCTCACCGATCCGGTCCCACAGTATCTTTGCTCCCAGGCCCCTGCCGCCGAAGTACTGCTCCAAGGTCTTCTCGGGGAAGGTGACATCCCCGGTCTTCCCCTTGGTGAGGTCGACGTCAAGGTACTTACCCGCGTAGCCTCTGGGCGTCACGCTATCACCTCCTCACCCTTCTCGCCGAACAGCTTCACTGCCAGCATCCTGGCCACCTTGACGGGGTTCCTAGAGAACAGTTTGCGGTTCTCGCTCATGCCCTCGTGGACCAGCCTCAGCGCGTTGTACCCGGCCTCCCCGCAGACCTTGACGCACTCGGGGTCGCCACCGCAGAGGTCGCATATGGTGGCCTTCCTGTCCCTGGGGTGGAGGAAGGGGACGGTGCCGGGGCAGGCCTTGACGCAGGCCCCGCAGCCGGTGCACGCCTCCCTGTCCACGATGACCGCCGTGGTCTTACTGTCAACTGAGAGCGCCCCGGCGGGGCAGCTCTTGACGCAGGGGTAGTCGTCGCACTGGGCGCAGAGGTGGGCCACCTCCAAGCCGGGAAACGGCATGAACACTCTTACGCGTGACGCCTCGGGCCACATCCAGCCCTCGTGGCGCATACTGCAGGCCAGCTCGCAGCGCCTGCACCCCGAGCAGTTCTCGTAGTCTCTAACGATCCAGATGGAACTCATGGATTACTTGAGTCAGGATGAAATCAAGAAACTTTTGGTAAAATAAAGGTGGTGAGGGTTTACCTCAGCTTAGCCATGCTCTTCTCCAGGAAGCTCAGGTCCAGCTTCTTCAGGGTCTCCTTCGTCGGGATGCCCCTCTCGTCCCAGCCCAGGGTCTCGTTGTACACCTTGAGCTTCTCGTCCACAAGCTTCCTGTCAGTGGTCTTGCCCTTGTAGGGGCCGCTGGGCAGGGGCTCGTAGAACCTTGGCGGATTGTCGTCGTCCTTCACCGGCGTCCACTTGAGGTCCGGCCCGCCTAGCATGAGGAGCGCCCTCTGCAGGGTCACGATCCTGGGGCCGTTGACGCTGCGCCAACTGTGGAGGGTTATGGGGAACCCTGTCACTGCCTTGGCGTAGTCCATGACCAGGCTCTGAGGTACGCCGTAGAAGCAGAAGTTGCAGAACACAGCCGAGTCCGTGAAGATGGCGCCGCTCATGTCGTTGTACCCGTCAGAGCTGGTGCTGGTGTGGTCTCCGCCCTGGACGCTGCCCGCGTAGCTGATGTCGTGGGTGTAGTCCGCGTCGCTCCGCGTACCGTGGGCGCCGATCTCGATGCCCTTCACGTGGACCGCGTACTTCAGCAGCTCCTCGGGCTTTCTGCCCTTCATCTTTGCGATGATGTGGGCCGCCTTGTATGTGCCCTCCGCAAGGGCGTCGCCTATCTTCTCACGCTTCGCCATCATCCTGAGTATCCTGTCGAAGGTCTCGGGGTCGCCCCACTTTGGCTTGAACCCGAAGTCGCTGTCCTTCAGCACGCCCCGCTGGTGTAGCTCCACGGCGAAGGCGGCGGTGTTGGGGCCATTGATTCCGCTGTGGCCTAACGTGTCGGCCAAAGCGCTCAAGTGGACATTGGCCTCGGGATCGAAGATGCCGAAGTTGGTTCCACAGTATGCCTGTAGCTCGTAGTCGGGCATATCGGTTATATCGCCCTTATATGGCCCGGATTTGATGCAGCTCACCTTCATGCAGCTCGTAGTGCAGTTGAAGTCGGCCCACCTCTTCTTCACCCAGAACCTATCCTCAAACCTGGGCCCGGCGTAGCTCTTCTCGTCGTGCCACTCCTCCTGCCAGTTGCGGATAGGCTCGCTGCTGCTCTCGGCTCCGGCGCTATACCCGGCGTAGCCGGTGCCGTGGCGCCTGAACTGGGTGCGGCCGATGAGTATCTGGTGGGTCTTCTTCCATAGGAGCTTCACCGCCTCCGGTGCATCCACCTTGGGCAGTCCTCCTCTGCCCTTGGCGACGACGGCCTTCAGGTTCTTGCTGCCCATGAGGCTGCCGTAGCCGCCGTAGCCCGCCGCGTGGCATATCTTCGCCATGACAGCCGCGTTGCGAACCATGTTCTCTCCGGCGGGGCCGATGTACACCATGCCAGGCTCCTTCCATAGCCCAACATTGGGCTTCCGCTTCTGGAGCAGCTCAGTGACCTCTTTGTTGAGTTTGATGAGGGTCTTCTCGCCGTCGAGGCCCCACAGGTGGCTCGCGTCCCTGATCTCCACACCGTCATCGGTGATGAGCAGGTAGACCGGCTTGTCTGCTTTTCCGACGAACGTGACGCCGTCGTAGCCCGCTTGCTTGATCTCGTTGGCGAACTCCGTCGCCGCCGTACTGCCGACGGTGCCCATGCTGACGGGGCTCTTGCCGCTCACGCATATCCTGCTGCCCGGGTAGATGCCCGTCATCGGCCCCGTGTACACCATCAGCGGGCTCTCTGGGGCGAGGGGGTCCAGCTCAGGCCACTTCTCTCCAACCATGTTCCACAGGACCTTGGCGGCTAGGCCCCTGCCCCCGAAGTACTGCTCAAGCACCTTGTCGCTGTAGGTGACATTCTTGATCTTATCCTTGGTGAGGTCTACTTCCAGCCATTTTCCTGCGTATCCGCCCGGCATTACTCGATTACCTCCTCTCCCTTCTCGCCGAAGAACTTGATAGCTAGATCCTTGGCCACCTCGACGGGGTTCCTGCTGTAGAGCTTCTTGTGGATGTTGGGCCCTTCCTCTGTGAGGGTGAGGGCGTTGTACCCGGCCTCGGTGCACACCTTGACGCACTCAGGGTCACCGCCGCAGAGATCGCATATCGTTGCCTTATTGTCGCCCGGGTGCAGGAAGGGTACCATCCCGGGGCACGCCCGGATGCACGCGCCGCAGCTTGTGCACTTCTCCCTGTCCACCAGCACGGCCCCCGTGTTGAGGTCTGTGCTCAGCGCCTGTACGGGGCATGAGGCTACGCACGGGTAGTCCTGGCACTGGGCGCAGAGGTGCGCCACCTCCAGGCCGGGGAAGGGCATGAAGACGCGGACTCTTGACGCCTCGGGCCACATCCAGCCCTCGTGGTGCATGCTGCACGCGAGTTCGCAGCGTCTGCACCCTGAGCAGGCTGACTGGTCCCTGGCGATCCAGATAGGTTTAACCATTCAATTCACCAGAAGTTGTCACACTATCATCGTGAGGATGAAATAAAAAGATTCGTAGATTCCACTGAAACTACGAAATGTACCGTAAAACATATCGATTTTGTTTGGAGGGCACTGAAACGATACGGGAAATGAAAAGGGGTATTACCAGCGGTACTTGGCCATAACCGGCTCAAGGTCAGATAGGCCGAGCTTAGCCAGGGTGTCCTTCTTGGGGATACCCCGCTCGTCCCAGCCCAGCGTCTGGAAGTAGGCCTGGGTCCTGATGTCAACCCTCTCCCT
>CAZAKG010000005.1:0-40145 GCA_964485755.1 uncultured Candidatus Bathyarchaeia archaeon
CCACCCTCGCAGGCTCGCCACCCCAGTCGTTGGTCAGCCCAAGGCCCCGGAGCCACTTGACCAGGCTCCTGAACTTGAGGCCGATGAAGCTGTCGGTGATGTTCCCCGTCTTCAGGGTTCTGATCCACGTGCCTTCCTCCCCCTCAAGCAGCCCCTTGAGGGCGGCGTAGGCTTGGTAGGGGGCCACGAGGTAGCCTATGGCTATGAAGCTGAGCACTCCCTGGTAGTCCTCCCTTAGGTCGCCTTCGAGGAAGACGCCCGCCAGCCCCATCAACGGTATGGCTAGTAGGTTGCTCACCACCAGGCCCCAGCCCAACTCGGGTGTCCAGAAGGGGGGCCGCCGCCTGTAGACCTCAGAGACTATCCAGAGGGCCGTGCCCAGCATGAAGAAGAGGGACTGCAGGTAGTAGGGCGCGAAGTACATGAACTCCAGCTTCTCGGTCAAGGTCATCCTGGTGCTCAGCACCACGCGCCAGAAGTAGCGGCGCACCGCGTATGTGTGGCCCTCGGCCCACCTCATGCGCTGCCTCAGCAGCCGGCTCACAGTGCTGGGTATCTCCGCGGCTGCCTGGATCAGGGGCGTGTACACCACCCTGTAGCCCTCCAGGTAGAGGCGGAGGGTGAGCTCCCAGTCCTCAGTGATGCTCGTGGTCCAGCCTAGGCTCCTCAGGGCGTCGGCCCTCAACATGAAGACGCTTCCGCTCACCATCTTCATGGCCCCCAGGGCCTCCTCGGCCACCCGCTCCACCATGTAGCTACCGCTGTACTCGGTCCGTATGCCCTTGGTCAACCAGTTCTCGTTCTTGTTGAGGTAGTGTAGCTGGTACCCCTGGACGGCTGCGACGGGTTTGCCCATGCCCTCCGCCCTGGAGAATATGCTCAGGAACTTGGCTATGATGTCGGGAGGCGGAATAAAGTCGGCGTCGAAGACAACCACGTACTCCGCGTCGGGGTGCATGTACCTTAGGGCCTGCTGCAGGGCGCCGCCCTTGAATCCGCTCCTATCCCTCCTGTGGATGAACTTGAGTATGGGCCTGCTTATCCTGTACTCCGAGTCCCTGAGGGCGTCCAGGGTCTGGTCTCTGCTGTCGTCGGCCACCAGCACTTCGTAGTTGACGTAGTCCAGGTCGATGCAGGCGTCTATTATGCGTCGGGCCACGTTAGCCTCGTTGTAGAATGGGAGGTGTATCGAGACGAAGGGCTGGTCCGGGTAGCCGTGGCCCAGCTCGGTGGGCTGGATTAGGGTGCCCCTCAACTGGTTCTCGGGGTTCAGGACGCTTAACGCGATGAGGGTCGAGGCGTAGTACTTCAGAGCGTATATGAAGTAGAGCCCACCGAAGGCTAGAGCTAGGTATGAGGCTGCCAGCCCTACGTGCACCACTGACCCCCTTCACCTCTCAGACTCTTGGGCTACCGGTCCGAGACGTATCGTTCAACAATCGTTGAAAGACGAATAGACATCAATATTTTTACATATAAGTTTATCTAACATTGTCCGCGATCCGGCGCTGTTCCATGTGTAAGAGACAATAAACATAGAAGCCCTTTTAGCTGGGTTAATATTTCCATAGACGGTAAGCTACACCAAATAGCGGTGCACCTGCTACATGTCCGCCGAAGAAAGAAAACTTGATGAACTTGAGACACAGGCAGCCGAGCTACGGAAGACAAGGAACCAGCTCTTTGAACAGATAAAGAAGGTCAGGGAAGACAGGGACCGCCTCAACGAGTCGGCCCGGAAGATGAGGGAGGAGGCCCTGAAGCACAGGGGGGAGCGCGACAGGATCAACGCCAAGGTGCAGGAGATCAAGAAGAGCCTGGGCCCCCTCTTCGAGGAGCTGGACGAGAAGAAGGGGCTCCTCACGGAGGCCGAGAATACCCTCAGGGAGGAGTATAGGGGCAGGCCAGAAAAGTCCAGGGTGGAGAGGGACCTGAAGCGCACCGAGTGGGAGATCATGACCACGCCCACCAGGGAGATGCTGGACAGGGAGGACGAGGTCTTCGAGCGCGCGTCCCGGCTCAGGCGGACCCTGGAGGACTACAAGGACGTGGAGAAGCAGGAGGGCAAGCGCATGGAGTACATGGCGGACAAGAAGGCCACCGAGGTGGAGATCAGGGCCTTCAGGGAGGAGATAAGGAAGCTGAGCGAGCAGAGCCAGGAGCACCACGAGAAGATGATCTTGTTCCACGAGCAGGCCGACGCCGAGAAGAAGAAGGCGGACGAGGCCCACACCCGGTACGTGCAGAAGATCGAGGAGGTCAACAACGTGAAGGAGGACCTCAACGTGGTGATGCCCCAGATCAGTGCCCTGAGGGACGGCCTCAAGGTCGCGGACCTCAAGGTGGCTGAGCGCCGCCGCATGTCCGGTGAGCAGAGGACCGAGGCCCTGAGGCAGGAGGCTCTCCGCAAGATGGAGAACGGTGAGAAGCTCACCATCGAGGACCTGCGCCTCATCTACGGCGACGACGAGGACGACGACAAAGAGGTCCTGGACCGCTCCTAGGTTTTATCAACCCGCGGCGCCAAAGAAGACCCGGTGCCGCTTTGTCTGAGAGACGCTGCTGGGACGTTGTGGTGGATGCTCTGGAGGCTGAGGGCGTCCGCTACGTCTTCGGTCTGCCCGGTAACCCCTGGGCGTTATACGATTCGCTCTACGACAGCGACGTGGAGCCCGTGCTCGTGCGCCACGAGGCTTCAGGCGCCTACATGGCCTTCGCCTACGGTAAGCTCACCCGCCGGCCCGGGGTCTGCTTCGGCAGCCCGGGGCCGGGCGTGGCGAACCTGATGAGCGGCGTCCTTGAGGCGTGGAGCGGGTGCCAGCCCATGGTGGTGCTGGGAGGCTCAGCGGGCACGGATGCTGAGGGCATGGGGGCGTTCCAGGAGGCGCCCCAGATGGAGATGATGCGGCCCATAACCAAGTGGAGCTACAGGGTCCCCTCAGCGGACAGGTCCGCGTGGGCCATGAGCAGGGCCTTCAGTCTCTCCATCAACGGTAAGCCCGGCCCCGTCTACGTGGAGGTGCCCTTCAACGTGGGGATGGCTGAGACCAAAGAGATGTGCTACGCCAAGTCTGTTGGGCCGCTGAGGACGAGGCCCAGCGTAGAGGCGGTGAAGGCGGCGGCGGAGCTTCTGCTGAGGGCTGAGAGGCCGGTTGTGGTGGCCGGCGGCGGAGCCTTCATGAGCGGGGCAGGCCAGCGGCTCGTGGAGTTCGCCGAGCTTCTGGGGGTCCCGGTGCTGACGACTCCCAGCGGCAGGGGCTGCATCCCTGAGTCCCACCCACTGGCCGTTGGCCTGGTGGGCCTATACAGGACAAGGGTGGGGAAGCGGGTGTACGAGGAGGCGGACGCCGTGCTGAGCCTGGGTTCAAGGAACGAGGAGTTCCAGACAGCGTCGTGGGCCTACTACCCTGAAGGGGCAGGGTTCATCCAGGTGGACATAGACGCCGACGAGCTGGGCCGCAACTGGAGGCCCGACGTGCCAGTAGTGGGCGACGCGCGGCTGTTCCTCGAGGACCTTATCCAGGCAGTCAAGAGGAAGGCTGCTAGGACGCCGCTGAGGGAGATGCCGCGCGTAAAGTCCATAGTTGAGGCCAAGGAGGCTTACATGGCTGAGGTGGAGGCCGAGGTGATGGCCGACGCCGAGGTGAAGTCCAAGAGGGTGGTCTACGAGGCGTGCAGGGTCTTCGGAGGAGGAACGGTGCTGGTGAATGAGAACGGGAGCCAGGACCTTTGGAGCTACTATTACCCCTACTACAGGGTGCTGGACTACGACTGCTGCGTGGCTCCGGCCGAGCAGACCTGCATGGGCCTGGGCGTCGCCGGGGCCATCGGGGCCAAGCTTGCTGTGCCGGATAAGAAGGTGATCTGCACCACGGGGGACGGCGCCTTCCAGATGTTCGCAAAGGAGCTGCCCACCGCGGTCCAGTACGGGGCGCCCGTCACATGGATAGTGTTCAACAACTTCAGCCTGGGATGGATCAAGCTCCACCAGTGGGCCAACAGGGAGCGGTACATAGCCGTGGACTTCGAGGCCCAGCCCGACTTCGCAAAGATGGCCGAGGCGTGCGGCTGCTACGGTGAGCAGGTGACGAGGGTGGATGGCATCCGTGGAGCCCTTGAACGCGGGATGAAGAAGAACGTTGAGGGAGTTCCCTCGGTCCTAGACTTCGTCGTCGAGCCCATGGACTTCCCGGATGGCTTCAAGGAGTTCCAGCCCGCCATCTTCGGCTAACCCCAGTCAGCTTACCGGGGCTTGGATTCGAGTAGCTTTTTGATGCCCCTCAGCCTCCGGTTGATCATGTAAGGAAAGAATAACGCAACGAAGGGCGCCAGCAGCCTGTTGAATCCCCTCAGGCTGATGGAGTGGTGCTGGCATACGCGTGTGGCGTCGCCCTCAGCCGTGAAGGTGTACGTCAGCTCGCCGCTGAACCTGTCCGAGTGGTAGACATAGGCAAGCCTCTCGTTCGGCTTCCCTCCATGACGAAAAGGGGGATTTTAACCACCTCCCTGATGATGGTTCCCACCGCCCTGGGCCCCGGCGTGGTCTTCTCGTAGACGGGCACAAGTTCGTTGCTGGAGAAGTCCCCTTCATCCAGTCCCCACAGAATCCGTACACGTCCTCGACTGCCCTCCCAATCCTAACCGAGGCCCTGAACATCAAAGTGATCAGGATTTGGCTATTGTATGGATAAAGGGGTTTGTCTCTGTCCGGCTGTTTAAAAAAAGCATTGGTACGGGTAAGGCATTTGAACCTAGGCTCTACATGACGTTCTTGGCCGGGATTATTATGATCTCTACAACCGTGTTTCTGAGCACCCCTCGGGTGGTTCCGGTGTTCTTCCACTGGAAACTAAGGCTGCGGGTTCCCTGCTTCAGCCCTGCCACATGGAATAGCACGGTCTGTCCCATCCCCGCAGTCTCACTCATGTAGGTCAGGCAGACCTCGTGAGGCTCGGCCCGTGTATCGTCCACGTATGCGTTGATGAATACGAAGGCCACCGCGTCAGGGTCATTAACCTGGTAGTCGTAGGATACGCGAGTTGTGAGCATGATCAGCACAGTGCTGTCCTGTCTCAGGTTGAAGCTGGTCGACAGCCCCTCCACGTCCTGCCAGTCGATCTGCGCATCGCAGAGTAGCTGCGTGGGCGCAACGACGCTCTTGAGCTGAACGTCGGGCTCAGGCAGGGGTATGGGCACCAGCTCGGGCGCGTACCTCATGATGGTGGCGGTTGAGCCGACGGACACGGCGGAGCTGAATAAAACTAACGCTACTAGTTTAGGGATGGAAATCGATGACATGAGTCCAAGTTGTAGGGTGAGGATTAAACGCTTTTCGGGAGTCCTACACCCTTAGTATGGGGCAGGTCATGCAGTGGATGCCTCCCCACCCCTTCCGCAGCTCCTCTCCGGGTATCTGAACCACGTCTATGCCTCGCTTCTTCGCCTCCTTCATGACCCTGGGGTTCCCTGTGTAGTGGAGCGCCAGGTCCGGAGCCACCGTCAGGAAGTTGGCGGCCATGTCCATGCACTCCTGGTAGGTGATCTCCAGGACGTCCCAGCCCTCCTCCCTGAGCCACTCCATGAAGCTTCCGTTCCACCTCTCCTTCATGGTCCTGAAGTGGGTGGGCACAGCCTCCATCACCCCGGGGTAGCTGAGGGCCACCTTGCCGGGCAGCTCCGCGAACTCTCCGTCTATGTGCACTATGCCCTCGGGCATGTCCAGGGTGATCCAGAGGTCCACCAGTTTGTGGTCTAGGAGGTAGTCGCCCATCTGGTCCAGGGCGCCCTGGGTGGACCTGTCGCAGAGGCCGGCCACGGCCGCGCGGCCGTCCAGCATGGCGAAGCCTCCGCCCTCGAAGCTCTCATGCTCGTGCATCTCCAGGGCGATGGGGACCCCCAGGGCCCTGTGGGCGGCCTTGATGACCGGGGTCTCCAGACGCCTCGTGGGTAAGCCCATCCTGAACAGGAATGCTCCGCCGTTGGTCACGGTGCTGCTGTCCCTGACGAAGACCAGGTTGGGGCACCTGAAGCTCTGCTCGTAGGCGACCTTGTCATCCTTGACGAGGTCCCTGACCTGTAGCACCTCGACGCCCGCCTCCTCCAGGGCGTCGATGAGCTGCTGGTGGTCGCCGATGAACCGTTTGGTGTCAACGGGCATCTCGAAGTGGTGGGGCTCGGGGTCCCTGTTGGCGATCTCGAGTTCTCTGCCGGGGTGGTGGACCATCACCCTCTTGAGTGTACCTGACTCGTGGTTGATCCCGTAACTAGGCATGATATGGGGTGGCGCGTGTAGCTTAAAACAGTAACCCGATGAAGGCTCAGCTGAGGCTCTACTTGTCCGCCTTCTTGTCAGCCCTTGTCTTCCGCTTGGCCGCGGCCTTGGCCTCCTCCGCGTTGCACCTGTACCTGCGTACGCCGTCCACGTCCTTGAAGCCGTTGACGCGTTCCTCGGTGAACATGCCTTTGAGGAGGTTGTAGGCCTTCTTCTCCTTGACTCCCATGGCCTCGGCCAGCTCGGCTAGGCTCATGGGCTTGTCCAGCAGCAGGACGCCGATCTCGTTTTTGAGCTTGGTAGCCGACATGTTCTCACCCTGATACTCGTCGTTTTTTTAGATAAAGTTTGGTGCTCCGGGGCACGCTTTCAGTATATAAAAGTAACTTGACGGCCGCACCTGGGACCCGCTGAACCATTCACAGCCGTTGAACAAAGCGTCACGGGCACCCGCACAACTTGACCGGATCGCATTAAGGATCATAGATAAGGAGAGCCGCTGTTTTCTTACGTGGACCTGGGCCGCCGAAGACCCAATAGGATCAGCGTCGCCGCTAAGGCTCCGAGCGCCACGGCTACACCCGTGAACCCGGGTACCCCGACTCCGCCCGTGTCCTGCTCCTGTTCTAGGTGCTCCTGGGCGGGGGTTAACGCCTCTGCCTTCGCGGGGTGCCGGTCCACCGCGTTGGCCGAGCCGTCTATCAGGTACTCGCCCTCCCCCGAGTAGTCCGACCAGCTATTGCCCCGGAGGGTCTCCTCGTCGCTCCAGTGGTTGCCGCGTCCCTCGTCGAGGCCCTGGCTTCCCACAGTGAAGTGGTATATGTCGTCCCAGTCGTAGGACTCAATCTGGGAGTTGCCCCTGAGGGTGTTGTTGATGACCCTGTTGCCTGTGGAGTCCCTGATGATGAATACGCCGTGGGCGCCGTTGCCCAGTATGGTGTTGTGGGCCACCAGGTTGTCATGTGAGTAGCGTAGGCTGACGCCGTGGTAGCTGTTGTAGCTGAAGTTGTTGAGGGTGATGGCGCAGTCGTCCGCGTAGTTAGTGTGGATGCCCTCCACGAAGCCGGTACACGTGTTGTTGGTCACCGTGACTCCGTCCGCGCCCAGCACTATTCCGCCGCCCTCATGGGAGCTGGCCGTGATCACGTTGCCTGTGATCGTCGCGGTTCCCGGCGCTGCGCCCTCGACGAGGACGCCGATGTAGGCGGCAGTTATCTCGCAGCCGCGGACGATGAAGTGGGCGCGGGTGTTCCTGATCTCTACGCCGTTCCTCCTCAGCGCGTCCGTAGTTATCCTCAGGTTCTCGATGACGTAGGGGTCCTCCTCGGTGCCTGAGCCGGGGAAGCCGCCTGATGCGAAGCCTGAGTCAGCGGTAATGTAGATGGGAGAGTGATCCGTCTTGGCTGCTACTGGAGGCGCCTGTGTCACGGTCACCGCAAGGGCCATTATGGCTACAAGGAAATGCAGAGTTCTATGGGTATGCAACTGCTTCTAAATGAAGATCGTTTTTGCTTCTGATTTAAGGGCTGTCAAATACCATTACTGTGGCCCAAACAATGAACCCGAACGTCCAACACTTATCGTTGACAAGCCGTTAGATTAACAAAGATTATAAGGTCTGGCTCATTTTATGTGGGTGTGGGAAATGGGTGTGGGAGAAACAGTGAACGTGGATGATAGGGGAAGAATACTCATCCCAGCCGAGATCAGACGAAAAATCAGTAACAGAGCCTTCAGCGTCGAGATGGCGGACAAAGACACCATAATCCTGAGAGCGGTGAAAGACCTGGGCGACCTCGCAGACAGGGTCAAGAGCATAAACCTCACGGGAGACACCGATAGGGCTAACGTCGACGCCGCGGCGGTGAAAGACCAGTACGGCGGGAAACGCTCTGAGGGTGATTGACGCCGACATACTCGCCTACGCCCTGTACGACGAGAGCCCCGCCCACGCCAACGCGTGGCGTGTCGTGGAGCGTGCCCTGGTAGGCGAGATTGAATTGCATGTCACCCACACCACTGTCCTGGAGACCTATAACGTTCTATTCTGGTTCTACAAGGTGCGGCCTTTAACGAGGCTTCTGGAGAAGCTGAGCCTGACCTTGGAGGGCCTGAAGGTCCTCGAAACCTCGACCAACGGCCTCAAAATAGCGGCGGCTGAAAACATTCCTCTGGGAGACGGTTACCTCATAGCCACGGCTCTGCAGCACAGCAAGCCCATCATCGTGACGAACGACTCGCACATAATGGGTAAGGCCCCTAAATATGGGTTGATAGTGGAAAACCCTATCCCGGATGACGTACGGGAGCAACTGTCTGACTGGAAGGTCCAGTAAACCTGTAGGGAAGTGCAGGAGCTGAGTGGCACAGTGATCACTCGGTTCCCGATATAGGATTATATAGGAACGCGTGTTAAGATAGGGGAATCCGGTGTCAAAAATGAAGAGTGAGGACGCCAGCGTCATAGCCATCACGGGGAGCCACGGCATAATGCACGGCTACCTGGTTCTTCTGCCTGCGTTACTGCCTCTGCTGCACGGGGACCTGGGGGGGATAGCGACCTTCGGGCTCCTTGTTTCGCTTGTCAACTGGTTCTATGGCTTCGGCAGCCTACCGGTGGGCTTCATGGCCGATAGGATGAGCAAGAAGATGCTCATCACGGTCTCCATTGCTCTCCTGGGGGCTGCCTCTATCATCGTGGGCCTGTCCCCTAACGTTTGGGTGGCGGCCCTTGGCTTCATCGTGCTAGGCTTCGGGGCCAGCCTGTACCACCCCTGCGGCTACGCCCACATGAGTCTCCTCAGCGACGACATGAGGGGCCGCTACATGGGCATCCAGGGAATGGGGGGCGACGTGGGCATGGCCCTCAGCTACCTCACCACCAGCATCCTGGGCACCCAGTTCGGGTGGAGGGCCACCTTCATCATCTGGGGCGTAGTCGGCCTGGCTCTGGCAGCCATGGACCACCTGGTCATCCAGGACATAGCCTGTGAAATAGACCCCGAACGTAAGGGCGTCATACCCACCATAAGGAAGATGTTCGCCGTCGCGGACCGCACCACGCTTCTCCTCACCTTCGTCATCGTCATCCTAAGTGGCATGCTTTGGCAGGGCGTCAGCGCCTACATAATGGTGTACATCACCGACGTGAAGATGGTGGCACTGGTCATAGCGGGGGGCCTCTCCACGCTGAAGTACACGGTGGGGGCGGCAGCCCAGATACTGGGAGGCGACCTCAGCGACAGGATGGGAAGGAAGATCATACTCCTCCTCGGCTTCGGGGTCGTCACAGTCAGCCTCGTAGCCATGACTCTGGCCCCCAGCAACCTCCTGTTGCTGGCGGGACTGGTAGTGGTGCTGGGCTTCTCATTCTTCGTCACCCAGAGCCCGATGAACGCGCTCCTAGGCGACGTTAGCCACAAGGACACGGTGGGTGTCACCTACGGCGTCAACTTCACCTTGAAGTACGGGTTCGGGTTCTTCACCCCGGCCATAGCCGGTTACCTGGCCGCCAACTACGGCCTTGACTACGTGTTCTACTTCTTCGCGGTTCTCTCCGCGGTGGCTTTCCTAGTGAGCCTCTTCGTCAAGGACAAGAACTAGGATAGGCTACGGGCCAGCTTGCCCACGTCTTTACCGAACCCTGTCTTCATGAGCCTGTCAGGGCTCCCGATGGTCTCTTCGAGCCCCTCGTCGTAGTCGATGGCGCCCATGTAGGTGAGGCCGAGGCTCTCCACCTCCGATTTCACGTAGCCACTTGGCTTCATCACCATGTTCTCGAGGACGCCTATGACGGGTTTACTCAGGTCTTTGAGCAGCAGCAGTAGCCTCCTCACCGACTCGTACGCTACTCTGCTGGGGGTGGTCACCACTATGAACTCGATCCTCGGTATCAGCCGAATTGTGTCCAGGGTCGCGTCCCCGATGCCGGGCGGCATATCGATGATTAGGTAGTCCAGCTCCTGCCACCGGGTTATGGCGAGGAGCTCGATTATGGCGTTGGACACGTCCTCGCCTCGGAGCGGGGCTGGCTCCTCGGCGCTGTAGTGGACTATGCTCATGTACCTGAGGCCGTGGGCAAGCGGTGGCACGATGCCGTAATCCTCCTCCGGGTAGAGTCCCTCGACGCCCATGATGACGTGGGTGCTGGGGCTCGTGAAGTCCAGGTCCAAGAGGCCGACACGGTGGCCCATCCAGACGAGGCTGAGGGCCAGGGCTGTGGCCACCATGCTCTTGCCGACGCCGCCCTTACCGCTGGTGACAGCTATGATTCGCCCAACATCCTCGAACCTTTTCTCGATGACGGCGATCCTGGGGTCACTCATGTCCCTTGACTCCTTTTATTGTGGCGAGCCATACGCCGCGGCCTTCCGCTACCTCGAAGTCGGGGCTTCCGCACTCGCTGCACTTGATGTAGACGTGGGCCATCTCGGGGACGAAGTGGATGGCCTCGGAGACCTCCTCGGTCATGCCCTCCGATGTGAAGCTCCACTCGTGGCCGCAGTTCCTGCACCTGAACTTGGCGGGCTGGGGCCTGAGTACGAACTCGGCGTTCCTGAAGAGGGGGGTCTTGAGCTGCTGGAAGGCGAACTGGAGCACCTCGTGCTCGACTTGCTGGAGCTCGCCCACCATGACGACGACCTCGGTGACCTCTGTGAGGCCGTTCTGCTCGGCGAAACGTGTGGCGGTTGTTATGACGCCCTCGGCTAGGGCCCACTCGTGCATGGCTGCTCATTTACGACGGGGATTAATAGATATTGCCACCGACGTTGGGTAGGATGAAGCCTTCGCTGCGCACCTAAAACGTGCTGTCATCCTGTTAACCGATTTCAGATTTAATCTGGTTCATCAGCCCGGGAACCCAAGCATGATCCGTGAACTTGAACAGAAAGACAGTGGCGTGGGCCATAACCGTCACCGTAGCAATCATGACCATCAACGTCACATACACAGGCATAACCACAGGCGTCGGCCTCATCCCAGGCATGAGCTTCCTCCTCTGGACCCTCATCGCCCTCGCCTACACCACACAGGAGGAGGTAGGCGAGTACATTCGAGAAAACCACCACAGAGTAACCGAGCCAGCCAAGGAACAAGCCCTCAACCTCATCAAGTGGACAAAGGAAGCCACATCGCCCGAGAGCCAAAGACGCCTCAAGGCCAGCCTGCAGACAAAACACAGGTCCCTCATGAACCGCTTCGACAGCCTCACCGACCAAATCAAAGAGACCATAGACCACGTCATCGAGAAGCACCTCTGAGAAACCATAAAAGCCGCGGCCACCACAAACCCCTGATACCCTTGAACAGGTACCTGGACGAGCTTGAGCGCACAGGCAGCAGCCTCATGGCCTACAGCGGCGGCCGCCTCATATTCCAGAGCGGCAGCAAAGGCATAAGGCCCCACCTGGAGGCCATAGACAGCCTCGGGGACGCCCTCCACGGCTCAGTCATGGTTGACAAGATCATCGGACGCGCAGCCGCACTCCTCATCCTATACAGTGAAGCCGCGGAGGCCCACGCAGCCCTCATAAGCACACAGGGCCGCCGGGTGCTGGAGGAGCATGGCCTCAGGTTCAGCTACGCGGCGGAGACGCCCCACATCAAGATGCTGGACGGGCGCATATACTGCCCCTTCGAGGCCATGGTGCAAGGCCTCAGCGACCCCGCGGAAGCCTACCGCGCCATCGTGGAGAAGATGACGGCCCTCAAGTAACAGAAGTGGCCCGTCGAACCCACAAGCCGCGTCGTCGCGTTATCGGATAACGGGGTTGACGGCATTGGAAGAATTTAAGAACCGGCGCGATGAGTGTATGGGATTCATCCCGAGGTGAAGGGTCTGGTGGAGGATCTCAGGTCCCTGACGGAAACGATACAGGACAGCGAACTAAGAAGAATGGTCCACGAGCTCCTCAACGACCCGCCGGCGGAACTTCCACAGCCAGCGCTGCCCCTCAACGTGTGCCCCGCGGGTGCATACCAGCACCACAGCTACCCGGGCGGACTGGTCCAGCACACCCTCAGCGTCACAAGAATATCCATGGTCCTCTGCGACATCATAGAGGAGCTCTACGGCGGCGAGGTAAACCGGGACCTCGTTAAGGCGGGGGCCATCCTCCACGACGTCATGAAAGTGTACTGCTACGAAGAGAACGGCGGCGGAGGCTTCCACACCAGCGAGTACGGAGGCATGGTGGACCACCTGACCCTCCTCGTCGCCGAGATGCACAGGAGAGGCTACCCCACAGACCTCATACACGTGGTGGCAGGCCACCACGGCGACGCTGGGCCTACCAAGCCCAAGACGCTGGAGGCGCTAGTCGTATCGGTGGCCGACCAGGCAGACAGCGACCTTAACGGCAAGCTGCTGAGAGCAGCGGAGTACCTTCTCAGGAGGAGCGGTGAGCAGAGGCCCCAGCTCAACAGCGCCTACGAAGCCCTGAAGGTCGTGGCCGCCAAGAGCCGTGAGGGCTGGCAGGGCGTCCATCGCCTCCTGGGCGAGAGCTAGACCGGCCACAGGAAGCTATCTCCGCGGGGGCTTCCACTCGCTGCTGAGGATACCGTAGATGACCCTGTCCAGCCACTCCCCCTCCCAGAACTGTATCTCGCGTTCAACGCCCTCGAGCTTGAAGCCCAGCTTCTCGGCGGTCCTCCTCATGGCGCCGTTGAAGCTGTAGGTCTTTATAGCCACCCGGTGAAACCTTGACTCGAACATCTGGTTCACCCACAGGGTCAGGGCCTCCGAGCCCAGGCCCCAGCCCTGCCTGTCGTCCTCACAGATGTTGATGCCCACCTCGCAGGCGTCGGAGTGGGACCTCTCAGGGTAGCAGGAAACCCAGCCAACGGCTGCCCCGTCGCTCCTGTCCACGATCACGGCGAACCTCCTGGTGGGACCCATCATCTCCCTGAACTCGGCCTCAGCTCTACGCCTCTCCTCATCGGACCATGCCTTCCTGTCCCAGGGGGCGTCCATCTGCTTCCACCTGCCGTCTCTACTCATCCACCTCAGGTAGGTCTCCCTGTCCTCTTCCTGAAAGTTCCTGAGAACCACCTTTTTGCTCAGGCCGAACAAAACGCCTCACAGGTAGTAGCGACATCTTTCTTAATAATATGAGCCTCCGCAGCGGGGCGTCAGGCTGAGGGGAAAAGATGAAGCCGCTTCATATTCGGCCTCATACGTGAAACTTAAAAGGGGATGCTCTGCTGCTAGTTGTGCGGGCAGCGGTGACAGAGCGGTTATTGTGCTGGTCTCGAAAACCAGTGGCCTCCGTGCCTCAAGGGTTCGAATCCCTTCCGCTGCGCCACGTCACAAACCTGTGACGTTTTCGAGGATTACCTTAAGGTCGCGGGTTAGCTGAAACAACAATCGAGTACAAGCTTAAGCTGATCAAACACCTTGAAACTAAGTGTAATCTCTAGGATAGTGACTCTATTAGAGATTACATTAATGATTCTAGATGTGGTGCTAGGAGAAAAAACAACCTAAGCTATGCCTACCGTGACTGGTGCAAATGGAAGGAGTTCGATTATGAGTTAAGTTCTACAAGGAGCAGGATGCTAAACTTTCCTACATAAGCACACAGAACCAAAATCTCTTATATCAAGAAAATGGTAAATTAAATTGTGGTTTAAGTTTGAATGAAGTGTATTATGTTGAAGTTAATGGACGAGGAGTTAAAAGTGATCTAATTGCTAGAGAAATTGTGGATACAATTGCCACAGCGGCATTAAAAGACGATATGGTAGCGGTAAGTTACATGGCATATGGCGATGATCCTGCAAGAATTGGGATACCTATGAAAGCTTTTGCCGCTTTTAGCTCCGATTGGGAAAATATTGAAGGAGAAGTGGCTCGATATAACCCAGATAACGTACACGTGAGCTTCATTTTAGATCCAACACTTTCAAAAGGAATAGAACGTTGGGCAAACAATGGACGTAGATCAGTTTTTGAAAAAATTTTACCTAATGCTTTAGTGATTGTGAATACAAAGATGCCACCCGACGAATATTTAGATTTACTACCTAAAACAGATGTTGACTACTCCCTAATAACGATTGATTGTGGAGATATGGAAAGACCCAGCGTATTACCGCTTCTGGGAGCATTTGTGTCCAAGTTTCCAATTATCTCAGGAAATACTATAGGTAATATTCTAAGAGAAAAGTATCAAAACATCGATACGTTTGTCAAAGCAGCATCGACGCTAAAAATAATGAAAGTACGAAAAGGTGAAGGAGGAGCACCTCCATTCAGCCCACCCCCACAGCTTCCAACAGTATCGGAAATGCCTATTGGTGTTGTGATACCAGCCGTACCCAAGAACAGTCGTAACCCTAATTATAAGACAAGTAGCAGTCGAACATATAAACCGAATATAAATTTTGATACTTGTATCCGATGCAAAACATGTTGGATACTATGTCCAGATGGAGCAATAAATAAAAACGGTAATGATTATCCATCAATCGATTATGATTATTGCACTGGCTGTCTCATATGTGAGAATAACTGTCCGGTACAAGCAATAGAATCTAATATCGAGTTAAAGAGGGAGGCTTGAATAATGGAGAAAAAGAATGATGGAAATAAAAAACTGATAACTGGATGCGTTGCAGTAGCTCACGCTATTCGGCTTGCCGATGTTGATGTCATCGCAGCTTACCCTATAAGACCGTATACGGGCGTCATGAACGCTGTGGCTGAAATGCTCGGAGCCGGAGAATTTGATGCCGAGTATATAGTAGCAGAGTCCGAGCATGGACAATTTGAGATAGGTAAACACGCGGCTATGGTTGGAGCAAGAGCCTTCGTAGGTAGCAGCGGTGTTGGTTGGGCGTACGCCGCTGAGCCCATCATCATCACTGCGACAAATAGAGCCCCTTTGGTAGCTCTAGTGGGGAACCGAGCCTTAGACGATCCAGGAGCTTTTGGTACAGAGCATAATGAGGCCTTAATGGCAAGGGATGTCGGATGGATGTTAAGCTGGGCATCAAATGCTCAGGAAGCAATGGACTTGACTCTTCTATCCTACAGGATATCCGAGGATCATAAAATCATGTTACCAAGCGCTATATGCGCTGATGGAAGCTTTGTTACTCACATAAAATATCCCGTTGAAATCCCATCCAAGGAAAAAGTTGAGAAATTTCTACCTCCCTACAAGTTACCACATGCTCTACATCCAGACAATCCAAGATCAATAGCCCCTCAATGTAATGACGAGTATGTAATTGAGACACGAAAACAAATAGATGAAGCAGTGAGAAAAGAACCTGAAGTAATAAAGAAGGCCCACAAAGATTTTAGCAAGATATTTGGTCGACAACATGAGCCCTTCATGGAACAATACATGACGGAGGACGCTGATACACTATTAATAGGGATGGGCTGCTTAGCCCTCTCAGCAAGAGCCTCTGTCAGAGAATATAGAAAACAAGGAAAAAAGGTTGGTTTCATCCAACTTAAAAGATATCGACCTTTTCCAACAAATGAGTTAAAAGAACTATTGGTAGGAAGAAAGGCAGTTGGAGTACTGGACGTCGACTTCTCATTTGGTTCTCCAAATTATGGCGGTGTGTTATATCAGGACGTTAGATCTACGCTATATGATGAGCAGGAGAAGCCGCCCATCGTTAACTTCATCGTCGGTTTAGGTGGAAGGCCAATAACTCAGAGTACCTTTAGAAATATTATGGATGGCGTGCTTAAGACGGCGGAACGAGGTAAACCTGAAAAGAATGTGTATTGGATTGATGTGAGGCTGTAGGAAATGAGTAAGAGAACGGCTGAATCTATAGTAAACGTCCCCGAAGAAGAATACTATGCCTCTGGCCATAGAACCTGTCAAGGTTGTGGCCCAGCTCTAGGATGTAGGCTCGTCGCTAAAGCTGCTGGAGAAAAGAGCATATTTCTTGGTGCAACAGGCTGCATGTACGTCGCCAACACAAGTTACTATTCGACGCCATGGATAGCTCCTTGGATGCACACTCAGCTGGGAGCCATCGGGTCCGCTGCCGTTGGAACCGCGGCAGGTTTACGAGCTCTAATGAGAAAGGGAAAAATTCCGAAAGATAAGATTAACGTGGTTGGGTTAGGCGGAGACGGGGGCTCCATGGACATCGGGCTCTCAAGTTTATCCAGCGCCATGACGACGGATCAGGACTTGCTAGTAGTGCTCTACGACAATGAATCCTATGCCAACACAGGGATACAGGCAACAAGTCTAACACCTTGGGGCGCCAGCACCACCTTTACTCCACCAGGATCAATCGAAAAATACAGAATAGGTAATCCTCGGCACAAGAAAAATGCCGTTGGCTTAATCGCGGCAGGTCATCCAGATGTAAAATACGCAGCGACGGCGAGCATCGCATATCCCAACGACCTTATTACTAAGGTTAAGAAGGCGCTCAAAACAGGCGGCCCCACTTTCATTCATCTCCACGCTCCTTGCCCAAAAGGATGGGGGTTCCCCTCAAGAAAGACTGTGCAAATCGGGAAACTTGCAGTTGAGACTGGAATGTGGAAGCTTTATGAGATCGAAAAGGGGGAACGACGAGATACCTACAAACCAGGAGAACTTAAACCGGTAATAGAATATATTAAAGAGCAAAAAAGGTTTGCCCATTTAAAAGATGAAGACATCGAGAAAATTCAAAATCAAATATTTTAACCCTTTTTATCACGATAGCGGCTTTATCTTTTGGATATGCTTTGTTAAAGATATGAAAAAGGTTTCTATCTGATACGTGTAACAAAATTAAAGTCGTCTAGCCCGCACCATGCTCGGGCTTAGAAGAGGGCTTCATGATCAAGACCTACAAATATTACATATACATTTAAAATATATTGTATTTAGTGTATCCTTCTAACCACCAATTTATAAATTTATTAATTTTATTCCATGCTTGCCTCAAAATATTCTTTAACAATAATAATTTTATCTCCTATTGTATATAATAGATCTTAGCCCTAATTAGATTTTTCTGGCTTTAGAGCGGTTTGCTCATTAATATTAGGGTGAAATTCTACTCGGCAACCAATTACTATGATGAATTACGACAAGTTATCGCGAAAATCCTTGAATTTCAAGAGCTTCTCTCTAATAGGCGTCTTCTCTCGCGACTTGGGGAGCGCCGCTACAGGCGTGGGATGAGAAGCGCCCCTGAGACAGCCCTAGTTAAGCTGGTCGAATTTGAGCCCCTGAACCCACTGACGACGCCCATAGACGTCAAACAGGGGAAGTTCAAGGACCTGGCCGTGGGAAAAGAGAGGGCCCTGCCGCGTTAGGGGCTGACCCGTCGGCGGCTATGAGCGGTTCGCCTCAGACGGGGATCTTTACCTTCAGCTCCTTGGCCAGCGTTACGAGGTCGTTCCAGGTCTTGTCCTCGACGAAGATACCATCCCGCAGGAGCTTCTCCTTCTTCCGCCTCTCGGGTTCGCCCGGGATGAGTATCTCGTCGTACCCCGGAGCCGTCGGCGAGTTCTTCGTCGTCCTGAGGAGGCCGTCCACGCGCCTCTTGAAGGCGTCCAGGTCGGTGACCTGCGCGACGTCTATGGCCATCATGAAGATGCCGTTCCCCCCGTAGAAGGGCCTCGACCTGTACTCCTCGCTGTTGGAGACGCCGCCCTCCGTGAGGGCACCCGTCAGGACCTCGACGAGCAGCGAGAGGCCGAAGCCCTTGTAGCCGGCGATGTCGCCGCCCAGTGTGCGTAGGATGCCGCCCTTGGTGTACTGGCCGGGGTCCGTCGTGGGGTTGCCCTCGGAGTCCATGAATATCCCCTCGGGCAGCTTCTCGCCCCGGGCCTGGTAGACCATGATCTTGCCCTGGGCCCAGACCGAGGTGGCCATGTCCAGTACCATGGGCGGCTCTTCGCCGGAGGGTATGGCGAAGCAGAGGGGGTTGGTCCCCATCTGCTTCGTCTTTCCGCCGTAGGGCGCGACGTAGCTATTGGAGTTTACGCTCACTATGCCGATCATGTCCTCCGCCATGGCCATCTCCGCGTAGGTGTTGAGGCGGCCTATGTGGTGGCTGTTCCTGGTCGTCACCATGCCGACGACCCCCTTCCTGGCCTTCTCTATGCACACCTCCATGGCGTACTTGGCCACGACCTGGCCCAGGTTCCAGCCCCCGTCGACTACAGCCGTGGAGGGGGTCTCGCTCACGACCTTCACCTCGGCCCCGGGCTTCACGGCCCCCATCTTGATCCCCCTAGCGTAGATGGGGATCCTTATCACTCCGTGGCTGTCGAAGCCAGTGAGGTTGGCGTCCACCAGCAGGTCGGCCACGAGCTTCGCGTCATCCTTCGGCACCCCTAGACTGGTGAATATCGAGGCGCTGAAGGTTCTCAGTTGCTTTGCGCTCAGTACAGGCATCTCATCACTTTCCGGTTATCGTACGTGTCGTGTCTGATCTACTACCCTGTACAAAAGGGTTTTCGGTCGGATGGTTCGGGGATCATTATCCCGTCAGCCTTCTGCGAGTCACCGGCCTCGGCTGGGCGGGCGCCCCGCGCAGCGATTGTGTGGTGCCCCCCCTACGTTTTTTTCACGTGCGCCCCGCACCCGTCACCCCCGCGGGGCAGCTGACGCGTTTAATGATTTGAAAAACCGCCATTATACGATACCCCCCTATGTTTTTTGTACATAAGGCCTCGCTGAGCCCCGGAAAACGCCGGTTAATAAAACGTATTATTGGGGTAAGTGGGGGGTGAGGCCCTGGTCACTTCATCTTCTTGACGTGGTCCTCGATCTTCGCGGCGATCTCCTCGAGGACGTTGACGGGCTTTATCAGCGGTATCCTCATGTGGTACTCCCCCGACTTGCCGAAGGCTGTCCCGGGCCTCACCACGAGCTTCTTCTCCTTGAGGAGTGACTCGCAGAAGGGCTCGGACTTCACGCCGAGGCCTCTGATGTTGGGGAACAGGTAGAAGGCCCCCTCCGGCGTGTGGCAGCTGATCCCCTCGATCTCCTCCAGCCTCGGCGCCATGAACCGCCTCCTCCTGTCGAACTCCTTGACCATCCTCTCCACGGAGTCCCGGGGCCCCTTCATGGCGGTGACGCCCGCGATCTGGGTGAACGTGTTGGTGCGGTAGCCTATGGGTATCTTCTGCAGCCTCTTCGCGATGGCCTCGTCGGCAAGGAAGTACCCGAGGCGCCACCCCGTCATGGCGAAGGTCTTGGAGAAGCTGCTGCAGAGGATGGTCCTCTCCTTCATGCCGGGGAGTGAGGCGATGCTCATGTGCCTGCGGCCGTCCCACACGAACTCGCGGTAGACCTCGTCCGAGAGGACCAGAATGTCCTTGTCGACGGCTACTTCGGCGATGGCTTTGAGCTCGGCCTCCGTGTAGACGGTCCCCGAGGGGTTGTTGGGGTTGCAGAGGACTATCATCTTGGTCTTCTTTGTGGCCCTCTCCTTGAGGTCCTCAGTGTCGAGGCGGTAGCCCCGCTCCTCGTCGAGGGCCACCCCCACCTCCTTGGCCCCCAGGTACTCGACGATGTTGGCGTAGTCCAGGAAGTAGGGCTCCGGGAGGATGACCTCCTCGCCGGGGTTCACGGTGCCCGCCATGGAGACGAACAGGGCGATCCCGCTGCCCGCTGTGACGGTGACCTCGCTGGGGGTCCAGTCGACGTTGTCCCTGCCGTGGTACTCGGCTATGGCCTTCCTCAGGTCCGGGAGGCCTTGGTTGGGCGGGTAGTGGGTCTTCCCCTCGTTGAGCGCCTTTATGGCGGCGTCCCTGATGTGGGCTGGGGTGTCGAAGTCCGGGTCTCCACCCCCCAGGTTCATGACGCCCTCAATCCCGGCCGCCATGGATACGACCTTGGCGTGGGAGTGTGTCTTCATGGATGCTAGGCGCTTCTCTATGAACTTCTCAGTCATGTGGTCTCACTCTAAGCCAGAATACATAACATGGTGGATCGATATGGCTCTTTACTCGCCGTGGCTGGTCAAGGGTTCGAATCCCTTCCGCTGCGCCACGTAAACATGATGCTGTCTGAGTTGTAAACTGTAGGAAAAGTACAGCGTACTGAGCGTCACCTCGCCTGAGTGCCAAGCCGTTGCTCCCCAGCCGCTTCCTTTAACCTTCTGATGTATTCCTTTATTTTCTCGTTTAAGGTATTGTAGTCTTTCTCGGTGATCAGGTTCTTCTTATACTCGTTGATCGCCCGATCCTTGATTCTGAGGAGCTCGGCTTCACAAAGCTGCGCATCCGTCCGACGGCGTTCATAGATGTCGTCCGTTCCCTGCATCAGCTCGTTGAACAGTATCGTCCTCTTCCTCCGCTCGCTACGGGCCTTGAGGACCCACCCCCCGACGCCAGCGATGGCCCCCCCGATGGTGAGGAGCGTCGCGACCCTCTCAATCGATAGAGGCGTGCCCTGCTGTGCGGCAGGGGGCTGCTGGGCCTCGGGCGGCGGCTCCTGCCTCTCTGCGGTCGCCAGCTCCATGTTCCCTTTAGCCTTCTCGGCCGCGCCCCTGGCGAGGCCCTCAGCTGCGCCGAGATCGCCCTCCTTCAGCTTGGCCTCTGCTTCCCTCAGCATGCGCTCCGGCTCATCGACGTCTGCGTCCAACGACTTCGCCTCGTCGATTAACAGCTGAGCCCCCGTGATCAGGTACCCCACGTAGTCGGCGTGCGTGGCGGCGACCCAGACGTCGTCGAAGTAGACGTTACTGTTGGGTCCGACGGCGAAGCCGATCCTGCCTGAGGGCACCGGGTCGGTCTCATCCTTGACCTCAACCTTTAGCTCGTTATCGACGTAGACCCAGAACTCGTCTCCCACGCAGACGATCTTCAAGGTGTGCCACGTGTTACCGCTGAGTGTTGATGGGATTTTCGTAAAGTCGATGGACTCGGATCCCCATCCAGGCGACTTGACGAACACCACGTCGGTTAGGGAGAAGCTGGCGATGTACCCCTGCCCAGTCTCCGCCATCCTAACTTGAATACCCAGATACTCGGGCACATCCACGAATTTGACCCTGACCATGAGCGTGTAATCCTTCCAGTAAGAGGCCCCCGCCGCGACCCCCACGGTCCCCTTCACGCTCAGAACCTTGTTCCCGCCGTCGTCCAGCACTTTCCAATAGGCGCCGTAGGAGGCGTTGGGGCCGATATTCAGTTCCCAGGCGTCCTCGTCCCAGTCCTCGAAGTCGTCCTGGAAGACTGCGAAGGTGTGCTCCTCCCCCGGCGTACTCGCATGGACCGTGGTGAACGTCAGAATCAGAAGAGTGGCGAGTAATGTGCGACGAACGATGTTACCAAGCGCTCGCACACGTGGGCACCTTCCGAGTTTTACTATTGGTTTATCATACGTCTCTTATGTATAGCTTTATGGAGTTCACAGAATCGTGGTGTTTGGTTTTACGGTTATGAAGTTGACGCCCACGATGGGCGTGGTGATCTGTGCTGGGGGATTGACATTCACGCGCACTTGACTCGAATCTCTTGCGCCGCGTCAACAACTATTGTGGCGCCGCCTTTCCCATAGATGAGCACGCCTAATATGATTGGGGACTGCCTCGGAGGGCCTTTTTTCAGCCCGTCTTTATTCCTGCCACCGAGTCCGCCACGTGCCGTGTGTACCGGGAGACATCGCCCTCCGCGTTCACCGCGATGACCGCCGCCACGCCGGCGGCCCGCCCCGCGGCGGCGTCAGCGACCTCATCACCCACGTACACCGCGTCCCCGGGCTTGACCCCAATCCGCTCGCACGCCGCCAGTATCATGTCGGGGGCCGGCTTTCCCTCAGGCACCTCGTCGGCCCCCACGAAGACGTCGAAGAGGGCCTCCACCCCGATGGACCTCATGATCTCGCGCGCAGTCCTGCCGCTCCCGTTGGTGGCGACCCCGAGCCTCAGCCCGGCGTCCTTCATGCCCCGCAGGGTGCTCTCTGCTCCCTCGATTAGTGCAGGCTTGTACTTCCTGCTCTGCTGGGCGTCCGCCCGGGCGTAGGCCTCCGCCGCCAGCTCCCTGGCCCTGAACCAGTTCATCCGTTTCAGCCAGATGGCGGCTGTGGCTACGGTTAGGTCCTCTCTCCGAGGCGCCTTCGAGAGCGGCCCCCTGATGTCAACGTCGAACGTCGCGGGGTCGACGCCGGAAAGATTGGCCCACAGCATCGCGGCGTCGTCGCCCGCGATCTCCCGTATGGCTTTCATCTTGGCCTCCGCGAGCGACCTGTTCCTGAACTCCTTGTCCACCAGCGTGCCGTCGAGGTCGAATAAGACGAGCCTGCACTCGATCACCGCGTCGTCTACTCTGATGAAAGGCATAATGTGGCACCGATGGCAAGTTCCTTGACCCGAACGGTATTAAAGAAGTCGGCCTCGGGCGCCCCTATGGAGGCATAGGCTGAGGCGTTAAGCCGTCTACTGGAGCATCTGCTTCGCGTAACGGGGTTGCCTTCAGAGTGAACCGGGGGTCACCCCGGCGCATGACTCATAAACCTTTGATGAATCCCTATCGGCTAGGTATCTGCTGTGGAGGTCCCTCACGGTCTTCGCTGTGAGCCTCATCTTCATCACTATATTGTCGTTCTCGTCCACTGAGACAACCCTGTAGCCGAGCCTCTCCCAGAACGCCCTGAGAGCCATGCCCTTCTCATCCCTCTCTTCGGTGGAGCACTTGATCCACTTGTACCCACGCCTGTAGCAGTACATGGATTCCACAACTGAGAGGGTGGACCCCACGCCCTTACGCTCGATGAGGCTGGCGGAGCTATCAGAGTAGAAGACAGCCTGGTCCTCGTCGTCGTACCCGAAGTCATAGGCTATTGGCTTATCGTCCAGGGTGACGATGAAGCACATGAATCCAGGACGACCGGCGCGCTCTGTAAGCTCTTCCCTACTGTACCTGAGCTCCTCCCTGAACCTCTCATCGTCGATGGCCTTGACGATCTCCAGTAGCTCCACGTCCAGGCAATGACGTACGTCCACGATACAGGTCCCACCCAGGACCGAGGTGAGCTTACGCTCCGCGGTCCTCACCGTGTCTTTAAAAGATGGTACAACCACAGGCATCATAACGTATTAGACGTCTCCAATAAAAATTGTTGGGTCTTCTGGAGCTGACACGCGCTTCTTTGAGGTCGCCACGTGTTCAGCGTTACGTGTTCGTATCCTTCTTGAAATCAGCGAGCGGAGCCACAGTCTTCCTCATCAGCATCTCGGAGTGCCCCGCGACGACGTAGTCCCTGAGCTCGCCCACGGTCTCGTAGCCGAGTCGCCTGTAGAACCTCTGTGCGCCCACATTGAAGTCTGAGACGCAGAGGAAGACGTTGGGGGTCTCCCTGAATATCCTGTCCTCGGCATACGACATGAGTGCGGCCCCCACGCCCAAGCCCCTGCGGCCAGGGGCCACGCATATAGACTTCACGTACCCCTTGAACGAGCCGTTCATCTCGATGACGACGAGGCCGACCACCTTGCCCTCCGTTACGGCTACGTAGACCTCACGTGACGGGTCCGCGATGATCCTCAGCTGTTCCTCGTAGCCCCGCCCCAGCGTGGTCCACGGTTCGGAGGCCGCCATCATCCCCGCGCATGTCTCGGCCTCCAGCCTGTCTGCGAGTCTACGTATCCTGAAGCTCTCCACGCCGAATCCGCCCATGGGTCTCTCTAATACGTTCTCACTCCGTGGTATATGAGCCCCCGGGCCGTGTATCGAAGCATTATTACATCCGCGCACCCAACAATCGTCGAGGCTTATGCTCACAGAGAACCAGTTGGAGCGCTGCGTGGCATGGCTGGATAGCCACGGCTCCGCCCCTGTCAGGTACCTCACCCGTGTACACCTCCAGGGCTTCAACCCGGCGTCGCCGGCAGCCCGGGAGCTGTGGGCTCAGGCCCAGAGTGACCCCGCCGGTGTGGAGATTTTTAGTAAGCAGCGGCGCGACGGGTCGTGGTGCGACGGCGGCCCGTGGGCGCCTAGGCCCAGCTACGTGCCCAAGGGCGGGTACACGCCTGTGAGCCCTAAGTACGTTACCACGGTCTGGTTGCTGTCCATCCTGGGCGACATGGGCTACACGGTGGAGGACGAGAGGGTGAGGAGCGCATGTGAGTGGGTCATGGGGTGGCAGAGGCCCAACGGGGTCATGTCGGAGAGAAGGGCGCCCCCGACTGAGTCCGACTACGACGAGAACCCTCGGAATGTCCCTTGCAGGATGAGCATACAGATGGACGGCCTCGCGAAGGTTGGCTTCGGCGCTGACCCTCGGATGAAGAAGTCCTGGGAATTGTTGCTGAGATGGCAGAGGGAGGACGGCGGTTGGGTCCAGGAGGGCCACAGGGACGGGACCGCGGCCCCTTACAAGGTGTGGGACAGGAGCTGCCCATGGGTCAGCTACCTCGCCGCAAGCGCCCTGTACCACTCGGGTGTAACAGAATGCAGGGAGCCCCTGAGAGAGGCGCTGGAGTTCATTATCTGGCACCTGGACCAGAAGCAGCCCGAGGAGATCAGGAGATTCTTCTGGCACGGCCACGAACCCGTCAAGGAGCTAATAATGTTGGGGGAGATGGGCTTCAGCCCAGACCAGCGCTCAATCGGTACGCTGCTGGACTGGCTGGAAACCATGTACGATCCGGGTGAGAGCTTCTTCCGCTACACCGGTAAACCCGTGTCCAAGATGAACCGCAAGCTGGACGGCGGAGACCCGAGGGTCATGAAGTACAGGCTCTTCCACCTCACGGAGCCCGACTGGCTCACATACTGGGCCGCGAGAGCCGAGTACAGTTTCCTGGGGCACCGGTGAAGAGTTCATGCTCCTCATGGTGCGTCATGCAGAGAATCTATATGTTTCCCGATCTAATGCATCTCGGGTGACGGCTTGCCCACGTCGAAACTTAAAAAGCTAAAATTGATCTAAATAATTTAATCAGAAAAGATACATCCACAGTATATTATCTGAAGACACGAAGATAGATGAAAAAGAGGGGGCTACCCGTACATCAGGTAGATATTGATGATCGTCATCACGGCCTCCACGATGAGGAAGTTCCTCGCCTTCTCAGGGTCCTTGTCCTTGTTCAAGAACCACGCCAAGGCGCCATAAAAAACTATGACTCTACACGCACCTCTATATACCCGCCTGCACAGCAATGACCATGTCTGAGCCCCTCGATTTCTGCCGCAGAAGATTCAGCCACCTCAAGAAGCTCATGCAGAACCATGAACTCGACCTAGTCTACCTCCAGGGCGGAGGCCAGAGACTCAAACGAATAGCCGACACTACCTCAGGGACAGCCCTCATAGTGCCCCTGGACGGCAACCCCCGACTGTTCTGCCACTCCGTGGACATCAACAGCACCCGGGAGGAGTCATGGGTGCCCGTGGAGGAGCTGAAAGGCAGAGCCGAAGCCGACCGGCAGATAGCCGACTACTGCAACCAGCACCTACGCGAAGGCTCGAAGGTGGGGGTCCAGTCCGAGGGCTTCAGCCACACATCCTACGGCTTCATGAAGGAGAACCTGAGGGGAGAACTGGTGGACATCAGCGGCACCCTTGTCCCAGAGGTCTTCTACGGGCTCCACCCGGGCGAAGCCAAGTTCCAGAGAAAGGTCAGCAAGCTGGCCGACATCGCGTGCTCCGCCGCCAGGGAGTCCATGAGGCCCGGCGTCACAGAGTACGAGGTCGCGGCCGAGGCCGAGTACGCCATGAGGCGGGAGGGGGCCGAGCTCACAAGCTTCGCCACCATAGTGTCCACGGGTCCACGCAGCGCGTACAGCCACGGGTGGCCCACGAGCCGCAGACTCAAGGACGGCGAGTTCATGCTCGTTGACCTTGGGCCCCAGATAGACGGCTACGCGGCCGACGAGACACGCACCTTCCTCCTGGGCTCAGACCCCAAGAAGGAGAAGATGCTGGACGCCATGGACAAGGCGGTGGAGGCCGTCGTGCAGGCGGTGAAGCCTGGAGCGAAGTGCAGCGACCTGGACGCGTTGAGCAGAAGCGTCCTGAAGGACCACGGCTTCCCAGACTACCCCCACAGTCTGGGCCACCCCATCAGCGGCTTCGCGGTTCCCAACCTCTCCAAGACCAGCGACCACGTGCTCCGTGAGGGCATGCTGTTCACCGTGGAGCCCGGGATATACCTGCCCGGCTACGGGGGAGTGAGGATGGAGGAGAACGTGGTGGTCACGGAGGACGGGTTCGAGCAGCTCACCCGGAGCCCCAGGGTACCCACATATTAGAGCCTAACCGGGGCTCACAGTGAAATTGCTCTTGGCGAAGGATTGTAAGAGCTATCTTCATGTCGTTGGTAGTGCGCCGTGTCTTCAGGTAGCATAAGCCTTTTTAGCTTTGATGCAGCTGTCAGCTAACTTGGCTGTTCAGAAATCGTTGGTGTCAGTGGACTTGAGACGCTGATGGTATTCAATTTATTAGCCTTAAACACTGGATCATCTTCGATGCCTTCAGGTACCGCTAGTTTCAGCTGTACGCGATGCGGTAAGTGCTGTGAGGGCCTCGTGTTGGAGGATAAAGGCGTTCTGAGGGGCATGACCCTGCTGCCTGACGAGATCGGCATATTCCCGCCTGGAATGGTTGAACCCGCCATAGGCGTCGGGCGAGGACCAAGCTGTGAGGGCTTCATCATCTTGGCGTATCAGCTCGCGGCAGGCGTCTGCCCTCACCGCGGTGACGGCCAGTGCCTGGTCTATGCGAGTAGACCTGCTTCATGCAGGCAGTTCCCTTTCAGCCTTGAGCCGGGTGACGGGGGGCCCATGATAGGCTTCGACATGAACTGTCCCTCGGCTTCGGCTCTTCTGGGCTCCGGCGGCGGATTGGAGCTTCCTGAGCTTGAGGCCGCCATGAGGCTCTACAGGTTGAAGGTTCTCTTGGCTGAGAACCCGCGGCAGGCCTGGTTCTATGATCTCGGGGCCAGCAGATGGGTTGGACCCGATGGGCTGCGCTAGAATGCCTGGACGGTGTTGGCGACCTGGGGCATTGTTCTGTCGATGCTCAGGACGCTTCCGTGTGAGGGTCGCAGCTCGATCCTGATCCTCTCGTACGGGTGCACGTAGACGCTGGGCTGGCTGACCTGCGCGGGGTCCACGTCGGCTTTGTCTATCTGGGTGAAGTCTATGATCACCTTGAACCTCTCGCCGGCCTCAAGGAGGGTGTCCCCGTTTCCCGTGACCCCCTTCACCGTGCACACTGTGCCGTTGCTGTCGTATACTGACGCTTGACACCTCTGGTTGGAGTAGGTCACCGTGAGCCTGCTGTCGCTCACATCGATCGGTTCATCTCCTTCACCGAGCCTGACGTAGAAGACGGCCCGCGTGAGGCAGATGTCGCTCTGGGAGCCCGTGTTGTTGGCGAAGGTCCCTATCAGGTCGCTGTCCAGGAATAGAGCCGAGCTGGCCTCGCTCATACCTGCCGAGATCACAGACTCGGCCTTCTCCGATGTGAGGTAACCCATGTTCAGCACCATGAACGAGAAGGCTGAAGCGGTGATCACGAATGCCACCAGCATGATGGCCACCTCGAGGCCTGTCATGCCCCTTCTATGCCTATATGCGCCTAGGACCGCCACCGCGAAGTCACCTGAACCAGCGGTGTGTATCCCTGACTTTTCTAAAATAAGCGAATGTGTGTAACCCGTGGAAACTAAAACTTGTCAGCGGTGGTCCTTGGCCATGTCCGGGGTCTTTATGGGCTTCAGGACTAGGCTGCCTTTCTTTATGGCCCACGTGCGTAGACCCGCGTACTCTATTTTCGCGTCGTCCAGCAGTTTTTCCGTCTTCTCCTCTGAGCCCTCAGGAACGTATAGGAAGAACTTCTTGAACCTCTCACCCATGCCTGTGTGTCTGGACATGGCCGCCCACTTCTCAACGGTCTCAGGCTTGAAAGTCGCAGCCGTCTCCACCTCGCCGCACTCCCTTATGGAGCCGTCGCCGTTGAGCACGACTATGCTCGGGTACAGGTCGCCCCGTGGGGTGCTGAGCGCCCACACCCGGGTCTTGTAGTCGTTTACTATGGTTCTCCTGCTCTCATCCCAGTCCTCCTGGTCTACGAAGGGGAACCTAGCGGCTGCGATGATGCGGGCGATCCTTCCCCTTAATACCTTGTCCTCAACCATCACCCGTTCGCCTCCATGAGTTTCAGAGCCTGCTCCCTCCCAGGGATCGGCGCGACGGCCCCCAGGCCGGTGGCGGTGATGGCGCCAACCGCGTTGGCGAACCTAGCCCTCTTCCGAGTATCCCATCCCTCCAACGTGGCTGTGACCCACGCGCCGTCGAAGGCGTCCCCGGCCCCCGTGGTGTCCACAGGCTTCACGCTGAACCCTGGGCAGGCGAAGGACTCCTCCTCAGAGGCCACGTAGCAGCCCCTGTCGCCCAGCTTGATCACAACGGTTTCAACCCCCATTCCTCTTATGTGGTTCGCCGCCTTAACCGGGTCACTCACCCCGTACAGGGTTTTAACGTCGTCCAAGCTGGCGAACACGGTGTCTGCTCTGCGGAAAGCGTACTCTATCGAGGCCTTGGCCGTGTGGATGGGCCACAGCTTGGTTCTCATGTTGACGTCGAACGTGGTTAACCCGCCCGAGCCTCTGCTCAGCTCCATGGCGTGGAGCGCAGCCTCTCTGAGGCTCTGGCTCACGGCCAGGCTTATCCCGCTGGTGTGGAAGACCTTGGCTGAGGCTACGCACTCCTCGGGCAGATCGTCCACATTGTAGCGGCTTGCCGCTGAGCCCGCCCTGTAGTAGGTGAAGTCGTGGCCTCCCCCCTCCACTAGGCTGATTATGTAGATGGCGGTCCAGGCCTCCGGCTCAACTATCACGTGGCTGGCGTCCACGCCCTCTCTGGCCCACAGGTCCGTGAAGCTGCGGCCGAACTCGTCATCCCCCAGTCTACAGAGGTGGGAGACCTTGGAGCCGGTGCGGGCGGCAGCCACCGCGAAGTTGCTTGTGTCTCCCCCCCACCCCCGCTTGAAGAGCTCCACCTGGCCCAGCCTGCCTGTGCCTGTGGCGCAGAACTCCACCATGGGCTCCCCGAGGCTCACAACGTCTGGCTTCAAATCGACCTCAAGATGTATCTCGCGGTCATCTGATAAAACTTGGCTCATGGATAACCCCATTAACATGGCCTATGTATCAGTTGGTGAAAGTGCATGGTCGGATTATCGGGAGTCATCACGGCCCTCGTCACCCCCTTCGACGCCGAGGGGGAGGTTAACGTGGAGGCCCTCAGGCGTCTCATAGACTTTCAGGTTAGAGGAGGCGTCCATGGGCTGTTTTTATGCGGGACGGCGGGCTCAGGCGTCATCATGAGGCCTGACCAGAGGGAGAAGGTGTTTAAGGCAGCGGCGAAGTACGCGGGCGGACGCGTGAAAACCATCGCCCACGTAGGGGCCGCGTCCACGGAGGAGGCTGTCGCGTTAGCGGCTGCCGCCGAGGAGGCCGGCGTTGACGCCGTCGGGGCTGTCCCGCCCTACTTCCTCACCCCAGACAACGAAAGCATAGTGCACCACTTCAAGGCCATAGCGGGGGCCGTGTCGCTCCCCATGTACGTCTACAACATCCCCAGGAACGCCGTGAACAGCGTCACCCCCGAGATGATGCTTAAGCTGAGCGAGGTGTCCAACGTGGTGGGTGTGAAGGACAGCAGCAGGGACTTCGTGCTTCTCCTGGAGTACCTTAGGGTGCTCCCGGAGGACTTCACGGTCATCTGCGGGACTGACAGCTACATCTACCCGGCGGCTGTCATGGGGTGCAAGGGCTGTATAACGGGGTACGCGAACGCGTTCCCTGACCTTTACGCCAGGTTCTGGGGGGCCATAGCGGAGGGGGACCACGCTGAGGCGCGCAGACAGCAGTTCAGCTTAAACGTCCTGAGGGCGGCACTGCAGAAGCCTCCGATCGCCCCCCACTACGAGGCTCTGAGGCTCAGAGGCGTGGACGTGGGCGTCCCGAGGGCTCCTCTGCGGGGCATGAGGCCTGATGAGCGGGAGGCCTTGAGGAGGCGGCTCGTGGAGCTGGGGGTTCTAGGCTGACTGCGCCTCGCTGTCGATGATCTTCTCGATGTCTTCCAGCTTCACCTTTATCCAGTCCCTCAGTCCGTTGATTTTCCTTTTCTTGGCGTTCCACTTGGCTGCGTTGATCTGTTGCCTTATGGACTGCTCAACTGTGCGCTGTAGGAGGTTGGGGTCCAGCGCGTCCAGCTCCACGGCTCTGTCTCCGTGCTCGGCAAGGAACCCATCAGCTCTGGCGTCGCTTCTCTTCACGGGCATGGGCGGCAGATCGTACTGCCTGATCTGGTCCAGGGTCAACGCCACCCTGTGGACCTCGAAGTCCTTGGCGCCGTACTTCTCAAGTCTCTCCGTCAGGTCCCGCTCTATGTCTACGCCGCTTGGGTCAAAGTCACCGTAGTAGAGCACGATGGAGTGTTTGCCGCCGGGCCTCGACGTGATGTACCTGGACATCTCCTGGACGTAGCTGAAGCTGGGGTAGCCGCGGGTTGGGAACGTTCGGACGCTGTACTTGTTGGCGATGCGGCTCACAAGTCGGCTGAGGGCGTCCTTCTCGAGGCTTATCAGAACGTTTCTTGACTGGTCGTCCCACATGGGCATGGTGAAGCCCTTCCAGCTGTCCTGTAGCGATTCTAGGCGCGTCTTAAGGTACTCCTCGGCTGAGCCGTACCCCACGTCTCCTCTGCCCAAGATTCTTCTGCTTCTGTCCTCCAGGCAGTTTATGGGTACGTCGCCGTCCTCTCTGGCCTTGACCATGGTGCGGCTGAGCCTCTTGTAGCTGTTCACCGTGTTGGGGATGAGGAGCCTGCTGACGAGCCGGTAGTAGAGCTGTCTGAGGGTGATGGCTGTGTCGTACTGCTGTAGTATCTCGAGGGACGCCTCGACGATCTCCTCGTAGTTCGCCCACCGACCGCCCATCGATCATCCATGCTGATCGAGGATATAATTCATTTTTTATGTGTTCATCCGTGGTGCTTATCTTTGATGGTTGATGTATGTGATGGGTAGGGCCGACTGAGGCACTGTGTACAGTATTTATGGGGGAGATTCTTCTCAGAAACATTTAAAAGTGTTAAAATCTGCGATTCGAGAACGAACATGTCAATGAAGAAAGCCACGCCCGTGGAAATCATGGACGGCAAGAGCTTCCGCCTCAGGACGGACGCCATCATCATCTTGGACGGCGTCGATGTCCCAGACAAGTCCACGCCTGAGGGCAAAAAAGCCAGGGACAAGCTGAGCGAGCTGGTCCTCAACAAGAAGGTGGAGTACGAGACCACCCAGTGGACCTCCATGGGCCAGACCAAGGCCTTTGTGACCCTCGACGGCGTCAACATCAACGAGAAGATGAACGAGTTCCTCGCCTCCCAGTAGGCGCGGGCCTCACTCTTTTTTCAGTAACCCCTTATAGGGATTGTAGCCTCTAGTCTCTCCATGAGTGGTCTCCCCGAGGCTAGGGCGCGGCAGGTACTGGGACTTCTTGAGAGGGACGGGGTGGACGTGTTGCTCCTCTTCCCGGGGGTCAACATCGGCTACTACACAGGGTTCAAGATCGGCCTCAGCGAGAGGCTCGCGGCCGCCGTCATACCCGTCCACGGTGAACCCTACTTCGTGGTAAACCAGCTTGAGGGCGAGCTTCGGGGCCTCAAGCCCTGGTTCAGCAGGACCGAGACGTGGATAGAGCACGAGGACCCAGTCAGGCTTCTCGCCGAGACATTGAAGAGGAGCGGCTACGAGTCCGCGGCCCTGGGTGTACCTGAGGAGGCTCCCTGGGGCTGGGTGAATAAGCTGAAGGAGCATATACCCGCAGCCAGGTTCGTCGACGTGGGTGAACGGCTGGGCTACGTGCGGATGGTGAAGACGGCGGATGAGGTGGCCAGCATCGCTGAGGCTTGCAGGGTCTCAGATGAGGCCATGCAGGTCGCCTTCAGTGGGCTCCACACCGGGATGACGGAACTGGAGCTGGAGAGGCTCATGGTCACGGGGATGCAGGAGGCGGGGGCAGAAAGAGCCTTCGCGGACGTCCTCTTCGGGGAGAGGGCGGCGCTGCCTCACGGAGGAGCGTCTGGGAGGAAGCTGAGGCTGGGGGAGTTCGTGCTCGTGGACATGGGCTGCACCGTGGACGGGTACTGGAGCGACTGCACCAGGACGGTTATGTACGGCGAGCCCATGGGCAGGCAGAGGGAGGTGTACGACGTGGTGCTCAGGGCTAACAGGGCTGCACTGGAAGCGGTTAAGCCCGGGGCGACGTGCGAGTCCGTGGACGTGGCCGCCAGGAATGTAATCGAGGAGGCCGGCTACGGCCCCTACTTCATTCACAGGCTCGGCCACGGCGTAGGCCTTGAGATACATGAGCACCCATACATTGTGAGAAACAACAGGCGGCGCCTGGAGCCCAACATGGTGTTCAGCGACGAGCCCGGCATCTACATCGTGGGAGAGATAGGTGTACGCATCGAGGACACCGTCGTCTGCACGGAGAAGGGCGGCAGGTGTCTGACCGGTTTCCCCCGGGAGCTGGCGTCGTACCCGGTGAAGTAAGGTGACCCCCGCAGACCTCATAATCGTAGGCTTCGGCGCCGGAATGGCCCTGGTGGGAGCGGCCATCTGCCTCTACTGGTACCTCTACTGGAGCAAGAATTTCAAGGGCAAGCTGCTAACGAAGGGCCCCTACGCCTACGTGAGGCACCCCCTATACACCGGGTTCATGACGCTGACTGTCGGATTAGCGTTAGCCTTACCCGTCTACGAGACCCGGCTCCTAGTCGTCATCACCATGGCCGTCATCGCTGTATTCGTACCCAAGGAGGAGGAGGCGCTCAAGAGGCAGTATAAGCAGAAGTACCGGGACTACATGGATCGGGTCAGGTACAGACTCATCCCCCACATCTACTAGCCTTCCCCAAATTCCAGTCATAAACCTAGAAGGGGGTTCTCAACACCGTTATAAAACACGTGCAGCCAGAATAAATCCATGTCCGCTGACATGGTCAAGTACTACAGGGATAGGGCCAAGGAGTATGAGCAGGTCTACGAGTGGAGGGACCCCGACCGGCAGGAGGAGCAGGACCGGATGGGGGACGAGATGAAGAAAGCCCTAAAGGGTTGCTCGATTCTCGACATCGGCTGCGGCACAGGGTACTGGACCGAGCGCGTCAGCGAGGCGGCTGAGAGTGTGACAGGCGTAGACATCAACGACACGGTGCTGGAGATCGCCAGAAGCAAGGTATACGGCTGCCCCTCGGACTTCCGCCTCATGGACGCCTATAACCTGGAGTTCCCGGACCGGTCCTTCACAGGCGCCCTGGCGTCCTTCTGGCTGAGCCACGTCCCACGCGAGAAGATGGGCCAGTGGGTCGAGGGCATGCAGAGAGTGCTGAAACCCGGAGCCAGGGTGTTCGTCGCCGACAACACCTTCATCGAGGGCGTCGGAGGGAAGCTGGTCACCAAGCCCGGTGACCCCAACACATACAAGCTGAGGACGCTGAACGACGGCAGCCAGCACCTGATAGTGAAGAACTACCCGACGGCGCAGGAGCTAGTAGACCTTTTTGGGAGACACAGCGCAGGCGTCACAGAGAAAAACGTGTTCTACGGAAAATGCTTCTGGTGGATAAGCTACACCCTGAAGCCTAAGCCAGTGGCTTGAACTCTGTTTTAGGTGCGCCACACAGTGGGCACTCCCAGTCGTCGGGGAGGTCCTCGAAGGCTGTCCCCGCGGGGTAGCCGTTCTCCGGGTCACCCAGCTTAGGGTCGTATATGTAGCCGCACACCTGGCACTCGTACTTCTTAGGCATGGGTGAGGCTGGGGAACCCCGAAATATAAAACCGATGCAGCCGTGCTCAGCCATAAACGATAATATAAGCCGTGACCCAGTTCCACTGATGCTCTCGGAGAGGGAGGCCGCCAAGTACCCGTTCCTGAGCCTGGGGGTAGAGCTAGTCGATGGGCTGAACCTCCGGCTGGAAGACCTGGCAGACCCCAACTACAGCAAGGTGCTTGACAGGGCGGCCGAGAGGGTGACAGAGGCCATCGTTCAGGGCGTGGTCTCATCCAAGCTGGCCGACCCCCTCACGGAGCTCCTCAGCTACCCTGTGGCCGCCATGTACGTCTCTCTGATCGGAGAGCAGTTCCTGAGCAGAAGGTACGCCCTGGCCGAGGCTGTGCGAGCCTACGATCTGCTGCAGGACGAGTACGAGGAGAAGATAATCCAGATCGCCAGGGACGAGTTTCACTGGGACCTCAAGCGGGAGCCTGAGAGCATAGACAGCGTCCTCTACAGCCTGAAGATAGCGTACCCGGACTACCTTAAGGCGTCCGTCGGGTTCCACGAGCCCAAGTGGAAGCTGGTGAACAGGAAACTGGTGAACGGGTACGTCAGTCTCACAGGGGTTGAGGCTGCGCGGCTTCTCCAGGTAGAGGTCGAGAACTGGGTCAAGGACAGGATCTCGGCCCCCAGCAACTTCCAGCTTCCTGAGCCCCTCAAGACGCGGCTCGACCAGATCAGGGAGGTCTTCGACGAGAACAGGTCAAAGCTGGGCGGCAGCCAGCTTCCGGAGGAGGTTATGAACGAGGCATTCCCGCCATGCATGAGGTACTGCTTGGAGGGCCTCCTCGCGGGGAGGAGGGCCAGCCACATGGAGCGCTTCGGCCTCACGAGCTTCCTAGTCAACGTGGGGATGCCCATAGACGACATGGTGCAGCTGTACGTGAGCGTCACCGACTTCGACGAGGCGCTGACCCGGTACCAGATAGAGCACATAGCCGGCCTGAAGGGAGCCAGAACCAGGTACACTCCCCCCACGTGCAATACGCTGCGGACCCACGGGATATGCAGGAACCAGGACGCCGTATGCAAGACCGTGTCCCACCCACTGAGCTACTACAGGAAGAAGGCGCAGAGGCTTCAGAGGAAACAGGAGGAATCCGAAGAGGCTGAACCCTCAAATACCACCGCCTAGGATAGTGTGGACAAGAATGCAGGCACTATCAGAGGAGCGCAAACAGAAGCTCAAAGGCGTTGGGCTCCACTACTGCAAACACTACAACAACGTGGTCAGGTTCAACGAGCCCGCATGCGGCCACTGCCCCCACTGCACCTACCCCAGACAGTAACCAGTTTTAAACCCCCGCGTAGATTACATGAACCATGGAAGAGGAGTGGGGCAGCCCCCAGTTCGTCGCGGAGCAGTTCCAGAGGTGGTACGCCCAGTACAGCCACACCGTGCCCGCCCCACTGGAGATCAGCAGCCGCGAGTTCGGGTTCCTCACCTTCCACGGAAGAAACATGTACAGGCACATCCGGCTCCCCACCAAGGAGGAGCTCCAGCGCTACCTCAGACAGAACGCCCCGGCCCACAGCTACCATAGCAGCAGCTACTACAGTGACCCCACCGCCGACATGGCGAGGAAGGGCTGGAGGGGAGCCGACCTGGTCTTCGACCTGGACGCCGACCACTTCGACCTACCATGTCAGAGGGAGCACGACAAGTGGGTGTGCAGGAACTGCGGGAAGCAGGGCACAGGGCACCCGCCGGAGCTGTGCGAGTGCGGAAAGGCCCAGTTCCAGACCGAGACCTGGCTGTGCGAGAGGTGCCTCCAGGCCGCCAAACACGAGACCCAGAAGCTGCTGGACATCCTCATACAGGACTTCGGCGTCCAACCAGAGGACATCACCACCAACTTCAGCGGCAACCGCGGCTTCCATGTCCACGTCCACAGCGACACAGTCAAGACGCTGGACCAGCACGCCCGCCGGGAGATAGTGGACTACATTATGGCCACCGGCCTGGAGGCCGAGTACCAGGGCTTCAGCCAGAGGAACAGGGGAGCCAAGCCGGTCCAAGCAGAGGGAGGCTGGCGGGGGAGAACCACCCGCGCCCTCTACGACTACCTGTCCGGGGTCACGGAGGACCAGCTCAAGGAGCTCAAGGTGAACCCGAAAACCATTGAGGCCGTAACTGGGGGCAGGTCGAAGGTGCTGAGCACCCTGATGGAGAAGCACCCAAGCAACGTTACGCCTCTCATAGAGCCTAAGAGCCTCCAGATCATAGTGGATGTGGCCGCGAAGCTTCAGGCGTCCGAGATCGACACCGTGGTCACCACGGACATCCACCGCCTCATCCGCCTCCCTAACACGCTTCACGGCAAGACCGGGTGGCAGGTCCAGACTGTACCCTACGGCGGGTTACCTGACTACGATCCCCTGAGCAGCGCCGCGATCATTAGGGGGGACCCCGTGAAGCTGGAGTTCAGGGACGCCCCCAGGATGAGGGTGAACGACCAATGGTACGGGCCCTACTGCGGCGAATCGGCCGAGCTGCCGCTGGAGGCCGCCCTGTTCTACCTGTGCAAGAAGGGAGCGAGGCTGGCGAGATGAGCGACAGGTACCAGAGGCTCCACGGGGCCTGGGTAAAGGAGCGTGAGACCGAGGAGCTCCAGAACATCAACGACGAGTTCATCCGCGACATGAAGCAGTACGCCCAGGAGCTGAGCAGGGCGCCCGTGGACACCGAGACCCTCACAGGCAGGATAACCCTGAACGAGAGGCTGCACGTGAACCAGATGCTCAAGGAGCTCACTGAGGTGAGGCTCAGCAAGATCGTGCGGCGCGAACTGGAGGCGAAGCCCATCGACGCTCAGTCCCTTACACCAGAGGAGCAGAGGCTCCACGCCAACCTGCGTAACCTCCTCGCCTCATACAGGGATGGCTCAGAGCTTCCCGCGCCGCAGGCCGAGCCGCCCACGAGAGCGTCCTCGGCCCCCAGGCAGCGCCCCGAGGCCCCTCAGCCCCCAATCAAGACCCAGGAGCCCGACCTCGTGGTGGTCCGTTTCCTTCAGCAGCTCCCCGCCATCATGGGCGTGGACATGAAGGCGTATGGCCCATTCAAGCCAGAGGACGTGGCGAGCATCCCAAGACAGAATGCGGTAAACCTAATAAGGAGAGGTATAGCTAAGCTGGTTGAGATAGAGCCATGAAAATTCCTAAGACACTGAGGACCTTCTGCCCCAAGTGTAAGACTCACACAGAGTTCAGCGTCTCCATCTACAAGGCTGGTAAGCGCCACGGCGCCAAACTGGGTGAACGCAGGCAGGCCGTACGGAAGAAGGGGTACGGCGGCCAGAAGTTCCCCGAGCAGCACAACCAGGCCAAGGTCACAAAGAAGACTTCTCTGATGCTCAAGTGCAAGGAGTGCAACTACACCCTCCAACGGAAGGGGATCAGGCTCAAGAAGGCGGAGGTAGCCTAAGATGGCCGAGTGGGAGCACCTCATACCCAGACCCACAAGCCGCTTCCTCAGGGTCAGGTGCATCAGCTGCGAGAGCGAGCAGATAATATTCAGCCACAGCACCACCAAGATACAGTGCCAAACATGCGGCGAGACCCTGGCCGAGCCCACGGGAGGCAAGGCCAAGATAAACGCCTCCGTCATAGCAGTGCTAGGGTGAGCGCTTTGAGTCTTGGACTGCCCGAGTGGCCCGAGGTGGGCGACCTCGTCGTCACCACTATCCAACGCGTGGAAAGCTACGGCGCATACGTGAGCCTCGACGAGTACAAGGACAAGGAGGGGCTGCTACACATCTCCGAGATCAGCAGCCGCTGGGTCCGCAACATAAGGAACCACGTCAGACCCAACCAGAAGGTAGTCCTGCAGGTTCTGCGAACAGACACCAGCAAAGGCCAGGTGGACCTCAGTCTCAGGAGGGTCAGCCGCGATGAGAAGAGGAAGAAACTGGAGAGCTGGAAGAAGGAGAGGAAGGCCGAGACCCTGCTAGCCCAGGCCGCCCAGGAGCTCGGCACAAGCCTTGAAGCCCTATACGACTCCTACGGCGTGAAGCTCGTTCAGACCTACGGGGGCCTCTACGAGGCCCTAGAGGTGGCCTCCAAGAAGGGCGTCGAGGCGTTGACAGAGGCCGGGGTGACCGGACGCGCCGCCGACGTCATCTCCGCCATAGCCAAAGACAAGATCATAATCAAAGGCGTGACGATCCAGGGAGTCTTCGAGGCCATGGCCATGTCCAACAGCGGCGTAATGGACATAAAGGAGGCGTTCATGAAGGCCGAGGAGTCCGCCCAGGAGTACGACGCCGCCGTCAAGATATACACCCTAGGTGCCCCCAAGTACAGGATAGAGCTCACAGCCGAGGACTACAAGAAGGCCGAGCAGGCCCTCGACCAGGTAGTGAAGTCCACCCAGAAGGCGTGGACCGGGTTCGAGGGCTCGGTGAGCTTCACCCGCGAGTAGATCAGCGATGGTCTGGCTTCTCCGACGCTGCACCAGGTGCCGCGGCTACACCCTGCGTGAGACCTGCCCCAGGTGCGGAGGCGAGGCCATCTCACCTCACCCCGCGAAGTTCTCGATGGACGACAAGTACAGGAAGTACAGGCTCCTCATGAGGCGCCTCTCGTCCGAGAAGCATGAGTGACGCTTAACGCTTTTAATTGGGCGTTCCGCCGCCCGGGCGCGTGTGGAAAGGTTTTTTTTATCGCATCGTACACATTTCATTGTCGATAACCATGACCAAGACTTATGTTCGCATTTATGGGCCGCCGCTAATGAAGGCCATCAGGGCTCTGGAGGGCGTAGCCGTGGAGATGTCCAAGGCCACAGAGGTGAAGTTCAGCCACAAGTGTGTGCCTTACCCGACGCGGCTGCAGAGCGACAAGAGGGACTGGAACAACTACCTGAAGAACCTAAAAGAGACCTACACCGACTGCTATGAGCCCCAGAAGATCATCAGCGACGCGAGCATGACGCTCGGCGACTCCGACTTCGTCTTCGAGTGGACCGAGAAGCCCACCCTGAAGAAGGTCCAGGACCTCATCGAGAAGATCGATAAGGCTCTGGCCGGCCTCGGAGTCCACTACACTCTCACCACAGAGTGAGCCCGGCGCCTAGCTCAATACAATAATCTTTTTTATAGTAAAAACAAAGAAAAAATGGGGATTTTACTCGCTCTTCGTCTCGGCTTCCAGCGTCTCGGAGACCCTCTCCGACTCTCTCAGAGCCCTACGCTCACGGAGCTCCTCCCAGACGATGAAGATAGGCATGATGACCCATAGCGCGATCATCACCCAGAACAGGATGGTGTCCCAGTCCATCACTTGGCCGCCTCCTTCTTGCCGCGGCCAAGCGAACGGAGCATCCCTGACACTCCGCTGCTGGAACCGCGCGCCTTGGGGGCGCTCCTCCAGTCAACCTTGACGTCCTCCTTCACCATCTGGGTGTAGTTTACCCCCGGGATGTACAGCAGCTTCTCCGGTATCAGTCCGTTGGGGCGGAACATGATGACTAGGAGGAGCAGAGCCCCCAGGAGTACGCTCTCGAAGTAGGCGACGGGGAAGAAGAAGAGGGACTCGATGAGCCACTTCTCTACGATGATGATGCGGCGCATGGCGGTGACTAGGGCGCAGCCTAGGAAGGTTCCGGCGTTGTTGCCGGGGCCTCCCAGTATCAGCATCAGCCAGGGCCAGTATGTCCAGAAGGCGCGCTGGTAGTTGGCCTCCACGACGTAGCTGAAGTAGAAGGCCAGGAGCGTGCCGGAGATGGCTGTGATGCCGCTGGCGAACATGAGGATGTTCCTCCTGATGCCGATGACGTTCTTGCCTACGCTGCTCACAGTGACCTCGTTCTCGCGAATCGCCCTCATGAGCCTGCCGTATGGGCTGTTCAGCATCGTCCTGAAGACGAAGAAGCTTACAAGCCCGATGAACAGGGTGATGACGGCGGTCACCACAGTGCGGTCGCCCGGGTACCACCTCAGTATATCCGGTATGAACATACCGAGGGTTCCGCCGCTGATTTGGACGACGTTCCTTCCGAAGATCTGGGCCGCGTCCGCCATGGTGATGAGCACGATCATCAGGTAGGTCGCCCTGAGCCTGATGGCCGGCAGCATGCTCG
>CAZAKG010000006.1:0-4867 GCA_964485755.1 uncultured Candidatus Bathyarchaeia archaeon
GAGGCCCTGCGCCACGCCGCCGCCAAGGCCGGGTGCAGGGTCCAGATCGACTGGATCGAGACCGAGTTCTTCGAGGAGGACCTCAAGAGGACCAGCGTACTGGACGGTTACGACGGGGTCCTCGTACCCGGCGGCTTCGGGCAGAGGGGCGCCGAGGGCAAGATCATAGCCATCAACTACTGCAGGACCCGCGACAAGCCGTTCCTGGGAATCTGCTACGGGTTCCAGCTAGCCACCGTGGAGTTCGCCAGGAACGTGGTCGGCTTGGAGGGCGCAGCCAGCACCGAGTGCGTCCCCGAGACGCCTCACCCGGTCATAGACCTGCTTCCCGAGCAGAAGGGGCTGAAGGAGCTGGGGGGCACCATGAGGCTGGGCGCCAACCCGGTGGTGCTCCAGGAGGGCAGCCTGCCCCACAGGCTCTACGGCTCTACGGAGATTCGTGAGAGGCACAGGCACAGGTGGGAGGTGAACCCCGAGTACTGGGACAGGCTGGAGGCCGCAGGAGCCGTGTTCCCCGGGTGGAGCAAGGAGAAGAAGCTGAAGGAGCTTCTGTGGCTGCCGGACCGCTACTTCTTCCTGGGCACCCAGTTCCACCCCGAGTTCAAGAGCCGGCCCTGGGCGCCGAGCCCGCCCTACTACGGGTTCGTGAAGGCGGCCTACGACAAGAAGCTGGGAAAATTGGAGCCCGAGTTCTAACTTCCTTAAATTTTATGAACTTAATCATTAAAAGGCATATACTGTTAAGATGTATTGTGCTTCTAGGTGATCGGCCTACATGGAAAAAACCAACAGCGCCATCATCGAGTTCCTCGAAGAGGTCTACGACGGGCCCAAGCACCAGTACACCTGGTTCATCAACAACGCGCCGGACTCGGGGTTACTAGGGACGATAAGGGGTATGAGCGCCGAGGAGGCGTCGACCCCGGTCGTCGAAGAAGGAACCACGGTAGCCGCCCACGTCGGGCACCTCAGGTGGACCCTGTTGAAAGCGAACTCGTTCATACGGGGCGAGAACCCCTCATGGGACTGGTCCGAGAGCTGGAAGGTGAGGCGCGTCAACCCTGAGGAATGGGTGTCGCTGATCGGGTCGCTGGAGGCCGAGTTCAAAGCAGTGGTTCAATCGTTGCGCTCGGACATCACCTGGCACTCCGAAGAGCAGTTGAAGGAGGTCCTAGCCCTGATACCCCACGCATCCTACCACCTGGGAGCCATCCGCCAGATGGCCCTGATGATTAAGGAGGAAGCCGGTCGTCGGGGTCGTCCAAGTCATACTACTGCGGCAAGAAAACGTCGTTCTCCTTAACTGACATCCACGGCTTCACCGACACGTCTGACAGTGCTCTCAAGGTCGGCTATATCCGGCACAGTGATGGCTATGGCTTGGTTCGGGCACGCCTCGGCGCACCGCCCGCAACCGCGACACTCGGCGCCTATCACGGCTCTCCCGTCCACCAGCTCTATGGCGTCCACGAAGCACGTGTCGAGGCAGGCGCCGCAGCCCACGCAACCATCAGTGACGTGAAGCTCTACGCCCTCCATCCGTGTCACCTTGACACCGATCTCTGTGCTCAGGCCGGTGAGCATCTTCCACAGGCAGCAGCATGGGCAGCAGTTGCACACCGTCAGCAGCTTCCCGTTGGGCCACGCATCCAGCCACATCGAGTCCAGCTTGTTGCGGCCTATGAGGTGGACGAGGCCGGCCTCCCCGGCCCTCTCAATGTGGCTGTGGGCCTCCTCCCTGGTCACCAGGTGGCCCAGCCGGGGGTCGATCCTGGCCGCCGCCTCGCCCATGAAGAGGCAGCCCAGGTCCCTCGGGTAGTCCACGCACTGATTAGATTCCCGGCATATGCAGAAGTCCATGACGAAGTGGACGCCGGCCATGTCGATGAACCTGTGGACGACCTGCGAGGGGAGCACGGTGTTCACCGGGGCCTCAATCCGCCTGTTCACCTCCACCTGGATGACCCTATCCTTAGGCAAGTAGACCAGGTCATCGCCGCCGAACAGCATCCAGTCCATCATAGCGCCCAGAATTGGGAGCCTGGACAGCCTGGCCAATCGGAATCTGTGCCTGAAGTTGCTCTTGAGGAGCCGTACGAGCCAAAGGTGAGTCATCCGTGCCACGCACTTGCGATGTTGATGCCTAGACCATATAAAGGCGTGTCCGGCTCCATGCAGTCAACACGCTGCAGCAGGTTGACAGCGCGAGCCACATATAGTGAAACATCCGCTAGCTGGTCCGGGATAGAACCATCCTCGTGGTCGCCACATCGATCTCCACGATCTTCGCGCCGTCAAACACGGTAGGCTTGCCCATGATGTCCCTGACCGTGACCCTGCACCCCTCGACGTAGGCGTAGATGACGTCCTCGGCCACCTTCTCGCCGTCCAGATAGACCTTGAACTCGCACACTACCCCTCGCCCTCCTCCAGATGCTTCAACGCCTTCAGCAGATGCCCGGAAACCTTCTCCGACTCGTCCGCGGCCCGCCTCAGCTCCTCGGCAACAACTCCCAGGCCCATCCTCTCCGCCTCGGCGGCCGTCTCAGCGAACCTCACCCCGTGCTCATCGTTGTGGTGAGCCCAGTGTTCGATGAGCTTAGCCATCTTCATTCTTTCCTCGCCCAAACCACTCACACCATAATGAGTTACGGGCGCGTCTTAAAGCTAATACAGGATATGGTTCACATCACACGGGCGACGAGGCCAATAACCAGAAGTTAGCTAAATGCAACTCGAAAAAATACCACATTCTTCCGCGCAGCTGTCAGGAGCACCCAGACAACAAAACATAAAACACAGAAAAAAGAAAAAAGGCTAGGCCCGGTAAACCACACGGCCACCCACAATGGTCGTAACCACCCGGATGTCCTTGATCTCCTCCACAGGACACGACAAGATGTCCCTGTCCAGCACGATGAGATCAGCCAGCTTACCAGGCTCCACACTACCTAGCACATCCTCATCCTTGCCCAGGTAAGCACCGTTCCACGTGTACACCCGGATCGCGTCCATGACGCCGATGGCCTCCTCGGGCCCAACCACCCTACCGCTGATAGATTTCCGCGTAACCGCCTCATATATCTGCACGAAGGGGCCGTAGAAGGTCACCGGGCAGTCGCTATTACCACCAGCCACGATCCCCATCTCCTTCATCGTCCTGTGCGGGTGCAGCCACCTGGAACGCTCCGGCCCGAAGTTATCGGCGTACTGGTCACCCAGCCCATACATGTAGCCGATGCTACTCGAAGGCGTCACACCCAGCTCCTTGATCCGCCTCAGCTGCCTGGGCGTACACAGACTGTTATGCTCTATTCTATGCCTCATATCAGGGGCAGGCTTAGCCCTCTGAGCCTTCTCTATGGCGTCCAGAGCCATGTCCACACCCCTGTCACCGATGCTATGGATGCTCACGCGGAGCCCTGCTTCATGAGCCTGCATCACCAGCCTCTCAACGACCTTGGGCTCCGTCATCCACATCCCCAGCCCCCTGGGGCCCCTGTTCTGAGGCTCGTAGACGCAGCACGTGCCCCCCGCCCCTGAGCCGTCCCCCATGATCTTCACAGACATCACCCCCAGCCACTCGTCCCCGAGGCCGCTCTCCACGCCACACAATTCCAGGGCATCCAGCACGTCCCCCGGCTCATCCCTGTTGACGCTCATCATGAGCCTCATCCTGAGCCTCCTCTCACCCTCATCCAGCAGCTGCTTGAAGGCCCTGACACCGTTCCGGTGGCCGCTGGCGTCATGCGTACACGTCACCCCCCACTCGCAGAACTGCTTGACGACACTCCTGTAGCTCTCCTTCAGCTCATCCACCGAGTACTCCGGGATATAGTCCCTGACGAGGCCCGTGGCGTTCTCGTACAGGAGACCCGTGGCCCGGCCCTCGGCATCGCGCTCCACCTCGCCGCCCGGAGGGTTAGGGGTGTCATCTGTGACGCCCGCTGCCTCCAAGGCCAGGCTGTTAACCACGGCTTGGTGACCCGTATCCGAGACGATGAACACGGGGTTGTCCGGCGCCACCTCGTCCAGCTCCCACCTGGTCACCTGGCGGCGCTCGGCCAGCTTGGAGTCGTTGTAGTTGGCCGCCCTGACCCACTTGCCGGGGCCCAGCTCCCTAGCCTTCTCAGCGATCTTCTTCTTGACTTCTGCTATGTTCTTCACAGGAGGGGTTCTCAGGTCCACCTCCAGCAGCCTCGCCGCTATGTTGCTCGGGTGGGTGTGGCTGTCGATGATACCGGGCATAGCCGTCCTGCCCCCTAGGTCCAACACCTCGGTGCCTCTGCCCGCCAGCGCCTTGATCTCGCGGGTGGAGCCCACCGCGACGAACCTCCCATCCTTGACCGCGGTAGCCTCCACGACGGAGTCCCCCGGGTCCACCGTGATGATCTTACCGTTCAGGATAACCAAGTCAGGCTGAAGCGATCCCTTCATAACGCATCAAGGATACCCTCGGCTGCGGGGTTATAAAACCAGCCACACGTGTGGCTGGTGGGGGACGGTGGGGGCTTAATCGCAGATTGGACCGCGATACACCGTACTCCCCGCATACCCTCGCAGACTTCTCTAAAAACCGTTTATGGTAGAGGACCGACGACAAACAAGTTGATGCACCGGGCAGAGAATGAGGTTAGAGCTGGACGACCCCCACGTTGTCCCTTACCTTTATCTTGGTCCCGTAGGGCTCCGAGAGCTTCTGCATGACGCACAGTATCTTCTCGCCCACGGCGGGCTCCGCCAACATCGGGCGCCCCCTCTGGCTCCTGGGCTTACGCTGTCCCAGCTCGATGGGGTGCAGCGTCAGCTCCTTAAGCCCGTCGCCGTCGAACACCATCCTAGGCGTCACGGTGATCCAGTACTTCTC
>CAZAKG010000006.1:4877-36434 GCA_964485755.1 uncultured Candidatus Bathyarchaeia archaeon
CGTCCGTGAACCAGGGGTTCACCGGGTACCCGGGCCTGGGCCCAGCCTTCTGCCTCTCATCGAACACTGTGCTCACCGTGCCGCCGTAGGGGTTCATCTTGTACCTCTCATAGAAATCGGCCGGCATCTTCTCCAGGGTCTCGTTCTGGAATATGAAGTTCCCGAGGCTGTAGAAGATGGGCTTACCGTCCCTGATCTCTATGCCCCTCATGGCGTGGTGGCCGTGGCCTATGAAGCAGTGGCAGCCGGCGTCGATGGCCGCCCTGGCGAACTCCTCCATGAAGCCCGCCGGCCTCTCGTCGTCCCCGGGCCACCCCTCGTGGGAGTGGAGGCTGAACAGCACCCAGTCAGCCTGTCGAGCCGCGTCCCTAACGCTCTCCAGGTTCCCCTCCATGTCCGCCTTGTTGGCCTTGGTGAGAAGCCCCGCGGAGTCTCCTGGAACGAACTTGTTCGACAGGAACATGTAGCTTCCCTCCTCTTGGTACACCTCCGGGAGCCCCAGCTCCTTCTCCGCCTGTTTCAGCTTCTCGATGGTCTCAGGTTTAGCCGTGAACCACTTGTCGAACCGCAGAGGGTTCAGGCCCGGCCGCCCCCTCATGTCTCTCCTGCTGTCACCGGCGCGCCCGAAGCTGGCGAAGCTGCTGCACGCCGAGATCATGGCCACCCTGCCCTTCCCTGTTTCGAGGTAAGCGGGCCTCCGCGCCTCAGCCAGGTCGCGGCCCATCCCCGCATAGGGGACGCCCGCCGCCTTCAGGTGGCTGATCGTGCTGAACAGGCCCCCGTACATGTAGTCTAGGCTGTGGTTGTTGGCCACGCTGAACAAGTCGAACCCCATCCAGAGCAGCTCATCCAGCATGCGGGGCGGGGCTCTCATGTAGGTCCCGCCGCTCTCGGACGCCGGGTAGCAGTCCTCTCCGTAGTCGTGGAGCAGCATCTCCAGGTTAGTGAAACCCACGTCTGCGCCGCGGATCAACTCAACCAGCTTCATGAACTCGGGCTCACGGTGGACGCTCTGCCTCATGGTTATGAGGCTGTCCCCCGTGGCTACGAGGCTCATCTCCTTCAAGCTAACACCGTGTAAGGGTGGACGCTTGAGGATAAAAAACCGTCCAGAGGCTGTAAATGTGTGTGGAGCCCGACTCCATCCGCTAAATTTATTTACTACTGTATAGTAGTAATATTATCTTCGTGTAGGGTGGTCTGGAAGGTGCAGAAGAAGGCGGCCATAATAGGGCTGGACGGCGTACCAATAGAACTGCTAAAGGACCTGACCGCCCGAGGCGTGATGCCCAACCTCAAAGAGATGCTGGAAGAAGGCGGGCTTCACAGGATGCGCTCCAGCCAGCCTCCCAACTCGGCCGTCTCATGGATGAGCATGGTGACTGGCGTGAACCCGGGCCAGCATGGGGTCTACGGGTTCACCGACTTCGTCCCGGGAACCTATAATGTGTGCTACCACCACATGTCTAGGCTCAGAGCCCCGCCATTCTGGATGAGAAATCCGGCAAGGAGACACCTGATACTGAATCTGCCTGCCTCATATCCCGCCCAGCCAATCAACGGCGTCCACATATCCGGATTTGTGTCCCCTTGCTTCGAGAAAGCCGTACACCCCGCTGGGCTCCAGGAGACTCTGAGAAAGCTAGGCTACATGATAGACGTGGAGGCCCCTAAGACTCGCGACGACTACGGGTGCTTCATCTGTGAGCTGGACGCGGCTCTGAGGCATAGGCTTGAGGCCGCGGAGATGCTGCTAAGGTCCCCGTGGGACGTCTTCTTCCTCGTATTAACGGGCACCGACAGGATAGGCCACTACCTTTGGGACGCGTACCTCGATAAAGGAGACATCCACCACCAGAACTTCCAAGACTACTTCAGCAAGGTCGATGACGCACTGGGGCGGCTTAACCAGCTCATCGGGCAGGACACTCCGCTCATGATGCTTAGCGACCACGGCATGGGCCCGAGCGGGACCTCACTGAACCTGAACTACCTGCTCAAGGAGTCGGGATACCTAGTCACAGCGGAGCCCTCCGACAGCTACGCCTCTGTGAGGCCCGAGTCAAGAGCGTTTGCGGCCGAGACCAACAAGATCTACCTGAATACGTCAAACCGTTTCCCGGGAGGCAGCGTGTCCGAAGAAGATAGGGAGCGGCTCACAGCCGAGATAACCGAGTTCTTGGAGGCGATCACCTACAGGGGGAGAAGGGTCATAAGGAGCGTTTACACCCGGGAAGCCCTCTACAGGGGCCCACATGCGCGGGAGGGGCCCGACTTGGTGGTCATCCCTAGCCGCGGCTTCAGCCTTAGGACAGGTCTAGGCGATGGCAGGCTCTTCCAGAAAGACGTGATAAGCGGGGCTCACACAGACGACAACGCGTTCCTGTACATTAGAGGATGCAACGAGGCCGACGTGCCTGACGCCATAGATATCACGGACTCCCTGAGCTTATTCAACTCTGTAGGAGGGCTCAGCCTTTGAAGCCCACAGGCTGCCTCGGGTGCCCCTTCTCGGTCAAGCGCGGAGCCGTCCAGCTTCGCTCATGCAGCCTGACCCGTGAGGGGTCAGGGGACAGTTGCATGATAATAGAGTGCGTAAGGAGGCCTGAGCTTGGATTATTTGAGCCGTTCAGAGGCGTGATTGAGTGCCCTGAGTGTCTCACCCTTGAGAAGCAGGCGCTAGTACCCACAGACTAGAACTATTCAGTAGACTCAGGTGTTCTACGTCTCAGGGACTCTATCGAACCGCTGGCTTCTCTTCTCCCGGCCCACCGGGCACGCCCTCTGACATGTGCTGCACATGAGCCACGTGTTCTCAGTTAACGAGGGGCAGTGCTCAAGGTAGGTACCGCTGTACTCGTCTGAAAGCCTCGTCGCCCAATCCATGCCGAGGAGGCATCTATCCGGGTCAACCACGTACGGCTTCAGGGCCTTCGTGGGGCACGCCCTGACGCACTCGTCGCAACCACCGCACGGGTCCCCCTCGTAGGGCTCGTCTGGGACGAGCTCGGCGTCCGTGAGTACGCTTCTGAGCCTGACCCAGGGGCCGTACTCGGGGTGAATTATGAGGCTGTTCTTCCCGAAGCCCCCGATGCCCCCAAGCTGGGCCATCCGCTTCTTGGATAGGAGGTCCGGCTCCAGCACGGTCTTGAAGCCCATCTGGTCGAGGAACCGCATCATCCTCCGGGCGTATAGGCGCCCCCTCCACTCGTCAGGGTACTCGTGGCGTCCTCTCACCTTGATCACCACGTCGAACAGGTTGTCCCAGACCCTCGCCCCTAGGATGATCACGTTCCTGGCGTCCTCCATGTAGTCCGTGGTCTTCTTCGTCCACACCCTGTAGTCCCTGTGGGCGATGTAGTGGCTGGGTACAGCATCGAGCGCCTCGGCCCCAACGATCCCCACCATGTCGAAGCCGTACCTGATGGCGTTACGCTTCACCAGCTCCGTGAGCTTCGATGCAGATAGTTGCCCCATAGCATGTTCCCTGTATTAAGGAAACGAGGGGCGTTCAGCGAATAAAACACGTCTGTTTAGATCGTTGCCTAGATACGCGGAGATGTGTTGAGCGTAGTTTTAGGGGGCCTCCCTCTTTTCACGAATGTTCAGTTCTGTATTACCGGTACTGATCTATAATATGGAACAATCATTCCAAAACGTTTCAACAGGTTCTTTTTCAATGAGTTTCACCAGACACTATTATTGAACGCTTGCGGGGGAGGGCGTTGGTAAAGGTAGTCATAGTAGACGATGAGCCACTGTACCTTCAGACTACTAAGGAGATCATGATGACCTACGACGAGGAGATGGACATACAGACGTCCACGTCTCCGATGGAGGCCATTGAGTTGATAAGGAGCAGCCAACCCGACTGTGTAATCTCGGACTACAGGATGCCTGAGATGGACGGCGTCGAGTTCACAAGGCGACTCCGTGAGTCCTCCGGGGTCCCCGTGATCATGTGCACTAGCTACTTCGACGAGAAGGTCGCTGAGGAGGCCTTCAAGGCTGGTGTGAACGACTACGTGATGAAGACGAGTGAAGCCGAACACTTCATAGTCCTGCTTAAGAGGATAAGGAACGCCGTGGACATGCACAGGATGGAGCTTGAGATCAGGCGAAGGCCCTCAGAATGACGGCGCGTCCCTTAAAACCTCAATATTTTTTGTGGACCTTACGCTGTTTTTCCCGTTTGAATGCGTAACACCCTTCGCGGTATATGTTTAAATACCATCGAAACTCCCCTACTGAGAGTGAATACTTTTGAAGGATGAAGTACGCCAAGCCCTCGAAGAGGTAAGACCCCACCTGCAGGTGGATGGCGGAGACGTCGAGCTTGTAGACGTGAGCAAGGACGGAGTCGTCAAGGTCCGGCTCACAGGCCACTGCGCCGACTGCCCCATGAGCAAGATGACCCTCAAGTGGGGCGTCGAGAACTACCTCAAGAAGAAGGTCCCGGCAGTCAAGTCAGTTGAGGCAGTGTAGGAGGAGGCCCCCTCTGAATCCGCCCGTTGAGCTTGAGCAGGCCCGGTGCTACGGCGACATATTCACGCTTGTGAAGAAGGCTGTTAAGCGGAGCCTGGAGCTGCACCGAGTCGGCCTAATGCTGTACCTAGGCAACCTACCCATAAGGGTGGGCGCCTTTCACCCCATGGGGACAAACGACATAGTGCTTAACAGGCGGCTGCTCGGATCCACGAAGAGCCTCAAGGAGAAGTCACAGGTCTTCACCATACTCGTGCACGAGTACCTCCACACGCTGGGCTTCAGCGACGAGAGGCAGGTGAGGAGGCTGACCTACAAGGTCTGTCAGGAGAACTTCGGCAAGAGCCACCCCACGGTGGAGGCGGCGCTGACGGGGCCGTGGTCTGACCTCACCGAGGAGGACTTCGAGGAGATGGAGCCGGAGCTCAACCTGGAGCTGGTCAGAGACTTTGAGCGGGTTGACATCGGCTACATTATTTAAAAATGGTTAAGACTGGTCCTTGGCCAGCAGCGTCTTCTTGGTTATCTTGACCAGATCCTCGGGGGGTATGGGCTTCATGAGCACCTCCTTGATGCCCAGCTCCTCCTCCTTCAGATCGTCCTTGAAACTGCTGTACCCCGTGATCATTATTATGTTCATCTCGGAGCTGGTCTCCCGTATCTTCTCGGCCACCTCGTCCCCGAGCATGTCGGGCAGGTTGATGTCGAGGATGACGAGGTCGTACTTCTTCCTGTTGATCTTGTAGAGTGCCTGGAGCCCGGTGATCGCCGTGTCCACGTTGAAGCCCACGCTCTGAAGCACCAGCTTGAAGGTGTTGGCGAGGCTCTTGTCGTCGTCCACCACCAGTATGTTGGAGACGCCCGTCTCCTCCTCGGAGGTCTCCTTGCCGAGCTCGTACTCCATGATGCTGCGCTTCAGTTCGGGGTCCTTCTGGATGGTCTGGCTCACCACCTCGAGGCGCGCGACCAGCTCGTCCAGCTTCTCCTCGTGTTCTCTAAGTATGTTTATCAGCAGATCAAGGACATCTATCTTCTCTGTGAAGGACATTGTATCACGTGAGCCGCTTTCTGAGATGCCTATCACTTATGGCAGTATATGACTCTTTTTACATTAAAATCTAGATGAATAATCTACTTTTTCATGAGGCTGCCTTGCACTCGGGGCACACAAGCACTCCCCCGTACCCCTGAGGATAGTTCTCCACCAGGCCGTGAACCGGGCACCTGAAGGCGTAGAACTGGAGTTCGCCCCTCCAGCCGGGCCGGCTCCACCTCCCGGTCGGTGCCAACCCGGTCACCTTTAGTTGTATACGCTGGGCTAGGCTCAGCTTGAGTCCCTGGCTCACTCTTTCACCGGGGTGTATCCATGGGCCATCGATGATTACTGTGCTGTCACCGTTTTCCACGCGGTGCATCCAAGCGTCATGGGTAACAGTTTAAAGAATGAGGGGTGCCCTCATTTGTGGTGCTCTGTTTGAGGAGACAGGTTGACGAGTTCAAGTACATCGTTGAGATCAACAGGATAATGAGGGGCGGGGGGCTGCTTCTCGTCGCCCAGGGAAAGAAGGGTAAACCCAACGCCATGACCATCGGCTGGGGGTTCCTGGGCACCGTGTGGAGGCGCCCCGTCTTCGTCGTGGCCGTGAGGTTCTCTCGGCACACCCACAAGCTCCTGGAGGAGTCGGACAGCTTCACGGTCTGCCTCCCCGCGAAGGGCATGGAGAAGTGGCAGGAGGTCTGCGGAACCAAGTCGGGCAGGGACGTGGACAAGTTCAAGGAGCTTGGCATGACGGCTGCCAAGGGCCTCAAGGTCAGGGCGCCTCACATCGAGGAGTGCCCTGTGCACATCGAGTGCGAGATCATATACAGGGTCCCAATGAAGCCCGGCGAGCTGAAGGCTTCCGTCGAGGGCGAGGTCTACCCGACCAAGGACCTGCACGTCCTCTACTTCGGCGAGGTCAAGGGGGTCTACGAGGTGGACGAGGCGGAGGCCAAGCTGCTCTAGGTGAAAGACATGAAGATGCTGATAGTCTACGACTCTAGGACGGGGAACACGGAGAAGATGGCCGTCGCAGTCGCCGAGGGGGTGAAGTCCAGCGGCGTGAAGGCCGTGCTGAAGAAGGTGGACGACGCCACCGTGGACGAGATACCCGCTTACGATGGCCTCATACTCGGCTCCCCCGTCTATTACGGGCTCCCCACGGGGAAGATCAAGGCGTTCATGGACGCCAGCGTGAAGCACCACGGTAAACTGGACGGCATGGTGGGCGGGGCCTTCGCAAGCGCCGGGGGCTCCCACACGGGGGCCGAGACCACCATCATAAGCCTCCTCGAGTCGCTGATGGTCCATGGCATGGTGGTCCAGGGGACATCGAGCACAAACCACTACGGGGCGGCGAGCGTAGGGGCGCCCGACGACAAGGCCGTGGAGGTGTGCCGCAAGATGGGTGAGCGCCTGGGGAAGCTGGCTAAAAAGCTGCATAAGAAGTAGCTTCAAGCCCTTTAATTATATTCTTCAACCACACATTAACCATCTATGAGGCTTGACAAGGCTAGGCTGCTGCGCCGGGTGAGGGAGGGGGGAGACGAACTCGTCAGGCTCTGCTCGGACCTGATCAAGGTCCCCAGCGACAACCCCCCGGGGGACACGTCGCAGCTGGCGTCATACATACGCGAGTACCTGACGGACAGGGGAGCCGACGTGCGGGCCTACGAGCCCCAGAGGGGCGTGGTGAGCCTCGTGTCGGCGACGGGCGAAGACTCGCCTCACCTCGTCCTCAATGGCCACCTGGACCAGTTCCCGGGGGACGTCGGTGAGCCTTGGACACGGCCGCCCCACTCGGGGGCCGTCGAGGGCGGCGTCATCCACGGCAGGGGGAGCGGGGACATGAAGGGCGGCCTGGCCTCACTCATGTTCTGCTACGGCGTCGTGTGCGGCGAGGAGTTCGAGGGCCGGGTCACGTTTACTGGCACCTCGGACGAGGAGATCGGGGGAAGGTGGGGCGCACTATGGCTGCTGGACAACGTCGAGGGGCTCCTAGGGGACGCGGTCCTCAACGGCGAGCCCTCCGGGCTGACGGCCAGGATCGGCGAGAAGGGCAGGGTGCCCCTACTCATTAGAGCCATCGGCAAGGCGGCTCACGGCAGCTTCGCGGGCTACGTTGGGGAGAACGCCATAATGAAGATGATTAAGGGGGGAACGAAGGAGAACATCGTGCCCGCCCTGTGCGAGGCCGAGGTGGACATACGGCTGCCCCTGGGCTTCACGCCCGATGGCGTTAAGAGGCTCGTCGAGGAGAAGGTGCTTAGGGCCGACCCGTCCATCGAGGTCATGTGGGGCCGCCACCTCAGCGTCATAACGGGGCCGACGTACACGCACCTCGACGAGCCCATCGTGAAGCTGCTTGAAGCCAACTCCGAGGCGGCCACGGGGAAGGCGCCGCACCTGAGCTTCACCTCCGGAGGCACCGACTGCAGGTTCTGGAGGCTGAGGGGCGTCCCCGCGGTCTCATACGGTCCCAGGGTGTACGGCATGGGCGGCGTGGACGAGCACATATCCGTGGACGACCTGCTGACCACGGCTCTGGTCCACATGGGCACCGTGGCGGACTTCCTCAGCCACAGTGAAGTTCTTTAGCCACCCGCCACCCATTTTGGTGATATGAAGATACTCTACAAGCCGGTGGAGGAGCTGGTGATACTGGAGATGGTGGAGTACACCCTGGATAAGCTGGCCGAGACGGGTGCGCTCATACAGGAGGCGGGGCACCCCCTGGTCCTCAACTGGGCCGAGGGCGTCGCCTTCCACCACATGCCTCTGCCTTTCAACAGCAAGGAGCTCCTGAACGAGAGGAAGCAGGGGCGCATCTACTGGGCCAGCGTCATATACGCGCCTATGCCGGAGTACAGGCCCAACCTCAAGATTGGGCCGAGGGACATCCCTGTGGTTGCGACGCCTAACCCTCTGCTGATAAAGGTGGCCGTCTGGATCAAGGAGCGCCTGGGGAAGCCTACGGCTTCTTAGGCTCCTTTTCTCCCCTAAGAATCCCCTTGTAGTTTATCCCCCTGATCATGAGGACCTTCTCAGGTACCAGCCCCCCCGGTTTAAAGATCAGGAAGACCAGGAGGACGCCTCCCAGGATTATGTTCTCGAGGTACCCTATCACCTTGATCCACATGGTCCCTATGAGCATGATGCCCAGGCTCTGCTTCGAAACGTTGAGCCCCTTGAGCAGGGAGACGCAGAGGAGTGTACCCAGGTAGGCTCCCGCGTTGTTACCTAGGCCGCCTACGGTGATCATGAGCCACGGCCAGAACGTGTATGTGACCCTATCGTACATCGTGTTCTGGACGAAGCAGTAGTAGAAGCTGAGGAGGACCCCGCTCAGAGCCATTATGCCGCTGCCGAACATCATGACCTGTCGCCTCACCTCAGCCACGTTCTTGCCTGTGCTCTCCAGGGTCATCTCGTTCTCCCTGACGGCCTTCATCAGCCTCCCGAAGGGGCTGTTCATCATGGACCTCATAATGAAGAAGCAGGCCAACCCCACAGACAGGATGACGAGGGCTAGTATGACCATTTGCTCCCCCTCGTACCAGGCGAAGAAGTTGGGGACGAAGGCGCCCAGTGTGCCGCCGGCTATCCCCTCGTTGTTCGCCGCTATGTTGCTCACGGCCTCGCTGATGATGAGGAGTAGTATCATGAGGCGTGTAGCCCTCAGCCTGCCACTGATGGCACCTATGAGCCAGCCCGCGGCGGAGCCCAGCGTGAAGGCCAGGGCCAGGCTCAGCATGAAGATGCTCAGGCTGAAGACGGGCTTCGCCTTGAAGAACTCTGTTATCAACCTCGTGTTGTACGGGTTATCGTACACCCAGTTTGGCTTGAACGTCTGCCCCGTCTGCTCAACTATCCACATGCATATCCTGATGACGACTGCGCTCACGGTGTAGGCGCCCATGGCTACACTCACATTGCTGCTCATGTTGGGTATGCCCGCGTTGCCAAACTGGAAGTTGAGGGCGAGGGAGACGATCACGTAGTGGCCGAAGAAAATGGCGGCGTTGATCAGCAGTACCTGTGCGGGGTTAAGCAACGGGCGCACCTAGGATACAAACCGTTCACACGTAGAGTTATAGCGTTTTGCAGAGGACCTAGACAGCATTTTTAAATCACTGGAGACGGCTCATACATGAAAGACCATCAGAGGTATGCTTGATGAGAGACAAGGCAGTCACAGCAGTCTTCGAGGCAGCCAAGAAGGAGAAAAGGAACTTCCTCTACGAACACGAGGCTAAGAAGCTTTTCGGCCTCTACGGCATGCCCGTGACCAAGATCCAGGTGGCGAAGACCGAGGACGAGGCGGTTAAGGCCGCCAATAAGATAGGGTTCCCCATAGTCCTCAAGATCGTGTCGCCCCAGATACTCCACAAGAGCGACGCGGGCGGCGTCATAGTGGGCATCAAGGACGAGCAGGGCATCAGGGACGGGTTCAAGAATATCATAGCCAACGCCAAGAACTATAAGGCGGACGCCGAGATCACGGGCGTCCTGGTCCAGGAGATGGCGCCCAAGGGGACAGAGATCATCGTGGGTAGCACCACGGACCCAACCTTCGGGCCAACCATCATGTTTGGCTTGGGAGGCATCTTCGTGGAGGTACTCAAGGATGTCAGCTTCAGGGTGGTCCCCATCAACGAGGCGGACGCCATGGAGATGATGGACGAGATCAAGGCCAAGAAGATACTGGACGGAGTCAGAGGCATGCCCCCCAGCGACAGGAAGACCCTCGCAGACATCCTCGTGAAGACGAGCAGAATGCTGGAGGAGTGCCCAGAGGTCAAGGAGCTGGACATGAACCCCATACTGGCCTACCCGGACGGCGCCAAGATCGTCGACGGCAGAGTCATCATGTGAGCCGCTCCGCCCATTTTTCTCACTAACCATTCATGACGTATGAACGTGACACAGGGTCTATCTTTAAGCCCAGATTCAATTCGTTTGAGAGACTTGATTCAGCGCTGGCAGCTGCTCGGCCCAGACCACAAGATCAGGGTCCTCTACAACCTGCTGAAGGCGTTACTCGGCTTCCTCGCCGCGGTTGTCGCGTCGGAGTACATCTCAAAGGCCCTGGCCTCAAGCATACCCGGCTCATGGGCCATCTACTACGGCGAAGCCGTCTCAATATTCATTCTGGGCTCCATAGCCCTGAGGGAGAGCGTTAGAGCGCTGATGGCGCTACGGGCCACTACGCTGGCCCCTGAGCCGGAGGCTCCTCTGGTTCTGGAGAACGAGCCCGTGGCCTAAGCCTGCGGACGCTTAGAGCCAGGTTCAGAACTATCAGGAGGCCGGCCACTGCTAGTAACGCGTCCGTGGCGACCCTGCCCCCGCCGCCCGTGATGAGGCTCAGAAGCGTCGCCGCGTCCCGCCTGAGGGCCCCCAAGGTGTCCAATATTCCAGGCACACCCGGCTCAAGCGTGTACCTCTCTGAGACGACCATATAGGTTTCTCCTCCATAGGCATAGGTGGCTACGGCCGGCCTCAGCGTGTACGTTCCCGGGTTCCTGGCTGTGGCTATGTAACTGATTGAGACGGACTGGCCCGGGCTCAACGAGGCGAAGAACTGCTCTGTCTCGCCGGAGACGTTGACGCCCCGGCTGTAGCTTTTAGCCAGGCCAGGGTCTGATAAGCGGATGTTCTGAACCGTCTGTGATCCCTGGTTGGTAGCCTTCACGGTCACCGTCAGGGTCTCCCCTGGTCCTAGGCTGTCACTGTCCAGCGTCTTCTCTACGGCCACCCGCGGCGGTAGAGGTAGGCTTGTGGACGCTGTGAGGGACATGAGCCCTGGCGTCGTGTCCGAGACCACCTCGATCACACCTAAGCCCTGCAGCAACTGGACATAGAGGCTGAGGACGTAGGACTCCTCGGGCTGGTCAGTGGTGACCACTATGTTGGGCGTGAGGTCCCCTGGCTCACCGCTGCGGGGCGTGACTAGCGTTATGAGGCTGAGGTCGGACGAGTGGCTCATCGTTACGCTGGCCTCGCCTAGGAGGCCAGCGAGGTCGAGGGTGAAGCCGCCGTTCAGCGGCGTCACGCCGTTCTCCCAGACTTGGACCCCCGCTGCAACATCCAGGGAGCCCTCCTTGACCAGGTTTAGGGCCTCCTCGAGCTCCGCGGGGGGCGCAGGCAAATCCAGTATATCAAGTATGGGCCCAGGGTTGATGAACCCCGTCAGCAGCATGGTGGCTTCGGGTGAACCATCTGACCCGCCCGGCGTCAGGGCCCCGGATGACAACGCCTCCGAGACTGCCTGGGCGAACCCGCCTCTATCCACAACGCCTCTCAGGAAGCCCGGGGCCAGCTCCTCGAGGCCGCTGTCCGAGTAGCTGACCGCGACCGTCATGCGTGGGAGGGCCGTCCCGTTGAACTCCATGTAGGGGGCCTCGAAACACCCCAAGTATCGTAGAGCGACACCGTAGTTCTGGGACGCGGCCGCGGCCATCTCGCAGGCGTCTGGGTCCACCTCGTCCACGGGTGTGTCCACATAGACGGTGACGAGCAGCGTGCTAGGGGCGAGGTTCGCCAGCGACGCGGCGTCCAGGTCCTCTGATAGGTTCATGGCAGTCAGCAGCCCGTCCAGGCTGGCCCTCTGGGAGACTAGGAGGTGGGCCACTAGGTTGGCGTGGCTCGGCCTCCTCTCAGCCGTTGCCGCGAATGCCTCGAGCATGATGGACCTGCCCTGCCTGTCCGATAGGGCGATCAGGGTCTCCACGTATATGCCGTCGCCTGTGTCTATGAGCTGGGCGGCTGACGGGTGGACACTTGCTCCTACGACGATGATGAGGATGATGGCCGCGTTCGCGGCGCCGCGCGTTGAGAGGCTGCGCGGGATGAACTTGTCCCGGTTACGCTCCACGAGCCTCCCCGCCTCGACGCCCAGGAGGGCGCCGACGACCACCATCAGAGGCTTCAATAGCGCCGTCACGCCCATACTGTACGCTGTATCTTGGAGCATGCTCATGGCCTCGTCCACGTTGATGTTCTCTAGGCCCCCGCTGATCAACTGGTTCACAATATCCCCTACTATGGGGGTCTCAAGGAGCCCGGTGAGTGTCATCCCCGGCGGGATGGGCGGTATCATGGACAGTGGGCCCCCGGCCGCGCCGATGAACCCTTTGACGTTCATGGCTAAACCGAACAGGCTGAGGGCGAGCACCGGCACCATCACCAGCCAGACCGTGAGCATGGTGAGGGCCGCGCCGAGCCTCCTCCTGATTATCAGGCCGCCGATGAAGGCTGCGCCCAGCCAAAGCAGGCTCAGTGAAACGTACTTGAACGGGTCACCCGTCAGGAGATGGAAGACCGTGAAAACCGTGTACAGCTCGGTGCCGAGGACGGGTGAGAGCCACAGGCCAAGAGCCCTGAGGCTCGGGTGCAGAACCACGGGTCCGAGGCCCAGAACCAGCAGCAGCCCAGTCAAGAAGGCGACAGTCTTCCGCATGTTGAACCATTGAAGACATTGGGGATCGAGTGTAAAAGCTAATCTCCGGACATTGCGCCGAAGACGGGCTTCGTGGCCTCCAGAGTCCTCTTGTAGAGGTCGTAGTAGCGGCTGTATGTCTTTGAGTCAGCCTCGTTGGGCGTCACTGGCACCTTCTCGCCCAGCCAGTCCTCGATCACCCTGTGGTCGCCGATCATCCCTGTGCCTAGGCCGGCCAGCACGGTGTCGCCTAGGGGCGCGCCCTGGGCGCCCGGTATGTAGCTCATCTGGACTCCTGTGACGTCGGCTATTATCTGCCTCCACAGAGGTGACCTGGCTCCGCCGTCCACCAGCGTAGCCCTGTTGATCTTCAGCCCGGTCTCCCAGGCGGCCTCCAGGCTGTACCTCATGGCGTAAGCGACGCCCTCAAGGACGGCTCGGAACATGTGGGCGCGGGTGTGGTAGATGGTGAGGCCGAGGAAGCCGCCGCGTATGTGCTCGTCCCAGTAGGGGGCGCGTTCACCGACCATCATGTGGGGCAGGAAGATGAGGCTCCCGCTTCCGATGGGTGCGCCTGCTGCCAACTCGTCCAGCAGCTGGTAGGCGTCTCTACCAGTCTCCCTGGATTTCTCCAGCTCCTCGGCCCCTAGCTGGTCCCTGAACCAGCGCACGGTGAAGCCAGCCGTGGAGACGCCAGTGAAGCTGTACAGGTACTCCCTGCCGTTGACCACGTAGGGGAAGTTGATCATCCTGGGGCTGAGCCTGGGCCTGTGGCTGATGAACCCGTTGCACATGCTCGTGCCCAGCATGCTGGCCAGGTCGCCGTCCAGTATGGCGCCGCCGGCCAAGGCGCTGACGGCCGCGTCTATGCCTCCGGCGCAGACGGGTGTGCCCTTGGCCAGCCCCGTGAGCCTGCTGCCCTCCTTGGTCACCTCGCCGACCACCTCCTCGCTGCCGTGTATCTTCTCCGGGAAGAAGCCTCGTGGTATTCCCAGCTCCTCCATCATCTCGGTGCTCCATGTACGCCTGTGTATGTCGAAGACGCCGCCGTAGTTGCCTGCGCTGCTGTAGTCGATGTTCTCTACGCCGGTGAGGGCCCTGATGACGTGGGCGTTGGGTGTCTCTATCCTGTGGACCTTGGCCCAGTTCTCGGGCTCGTTGTTCCTGATCCACAGCATCTTCGTGTAGCCGTAGTAGGGGTCTATGACGTTGCCCGTCACATTGTAGATGGCGTCGACGCCTATAGTCTCCCGCAGCGTCTTGCACTCCCCCGTGGCCCGCCTGTCGGCCCAGATGAGGCACGGCCTGATGGGCCTGTAGCGCCTGTCCACGGGGATGCCGCTGCCTCCGTAGAGGCTGCTGATGGCGGCGCCCGCGATCTCCCCGGCGTCGATTCTGGACTTCTCCACGGCTTCCCTGATGGAGGCGTGGGCTGCCTCTGACCAGACCTGGGGCCACTGCTCGGCCCAGCCCTGCTGAGGCGTGAGGACACCGTACTCCTTGAAGCTGTAGGCCAGCACCTTGCCCTCCGCGTCTACGAGGACAGACTTGGTGCCCAGGGTTCCTATGTCGGTGCCTACGAGGTAGCTCAAAGGGTCACTTCCTGGGTATGCGCTGGTCTACCGGCGCGATCCTGAATGGCTTGTGGGGCTCCGTCTGGTACCAGTAGGCTGTGCTGCTGTAGTCGTCGCTGCGGTGGTTGGCGTGCCCGTGCTCTATGGTGACGCGGATGCTCTTCTCGAAGTAGACCGGGTCCAGGATGTGGTACCTGTACCATGTCACCTTGCCGCTCCAGTTCCTGCCTCCGGGGATTGGCAGGCCGTGGTATGGGGCGCAGTACTCTTGGGTGGGGCACCAGCTCATCCCGTAGTAGTCCTCTGTGCCTGTGCCCACGAGGCTGGGCAGCTTCTCGCCATCTATGTAGATCATGTCGTCGCCCTCCCCGTACCAGTTGAACTCGTCTGATTTGCGTAGGTTGGTAACGTTCACGTTGCAACCCACGTAGTGGCCCTTTCCTTCGGCCTCCAACAGCAGGTAGTTGCCCCCGCCGTCGGGGTTCTCCCCCATGAACATCCATGTGCGGTTGTCCACGCCCTCGTCGCTGACGCCGTCGGTGGGGTTCTCCCTCCTCCACATGGCGTGGAACCTGCCGAGGCTGTCCTTGGGCTTCTTCCACTCCTCGTAGTCCACGTAGTAGTAGAAGCTGGCCACCTGTTTCTCGCCCTGGTTCTCCAGGGTTATGCGGGCTCCCTTGCCGTAGGGCATGGGCCACCAGCAGTTGAACCCCTTACCGTCCTCTGGGCTCATCTGTAGGGGCGCCGAGACGTAGTTATGGGTGAGGCCATGGCCTATGCCGAAGAAGTCGCCTATGGGGGCCTCCACGCTGGGGCTCTTCTCGCCGTCCCAGTGCATGCGGATGACCAGCTTCCTGAGGTACCACTCCTCCTCCGAGCGTATGGTGACCCAGATGTGCTTCACGCACCCGGCCCCCTTCATCTCCGCGAGGACCGCGGTCTCCCCAGGCTCAACCACTATGTAGTCCCTGTTGCCGCCTGTGCGGTCGTAGCTGCTGAACCTGCGGCGGCGGTGGTCCTTGAGGCGGGGGACGTCAGTGAGTCCGCCGCCCAGGCTTGAGAAAGACATGTTTATCGATGAGTACTGTGCGTGGCGGCCGGAAAAAACTTGGGTTGACGGCCGCGAACTATTTTCTCTGCCTGTACAGCTTAGGGTCCACGACTCTAGCCATGGCCTCGGCGTCCAGTCCCCCTCCGAGGAACGCGTTCACCTTGTCAACGGTGGGCCACGGGTCCTTGAGGGCCTCGTTGTAGTCCACGTTGAGGGTATCCACGTTCGTCTGAGTCACAAGCCACCTGTGGGCCTCGGACAGGTGCCTTCTGTAGAGGGCGGCCATGGCCTCATCGGGTACTTCGTCGGGCGCCTCTCCGCGGCGCTCCATCATCTTCCTCTGGCTGGCCAGGACCTCCATGATGTCTCGGTGCATGAAGATCACCCTGTACTCGTGGTCCTGGGGGAGGTGCTTGAGGAGCATGCTGATTATCTTCACGGCCTTACCCTCGGCCTCGGCGAGCCAGGACGCGTCCCTGTCCAGCTGCTTCACGTGCCCGTACTCGAGGTAGCCTCGGAGGTTATCCTCGTCGGCCTCCCTCTGGTTGTCGGTGAGCACGGGGACGCCGCCCGCCTGGAGCATGCTCATCATCATGCTTGTACCGCTGCGTGGTAGACCTGAGACTACTACGATCATCCTCTGGGCTCCGCCTGATCCTATCTGTCGGGAGTAAAAAAGGGGCTCGGTTGGGCGTGTTTGCGGTAGGCTCGCCGTATGTGGGTCGAATCATTTATAATATTCTCTCTGGTGATCGTTGGGGATGGTTCGCTTCATCGTGTTCCTGGAGATGACCAACGAGTTCCTGAAGCTGTCCCTGGAGGAGAGGCAGGAGTTCATCCCCCAGTGGAACCAGATCGCGTCGAAGTACGGGATCAAGATGCTTTTCTGGGGGCTCCCCATGGGGGTGTCTGAGCACGTGGTCATCGTCTACGAGCTGACGGGGAACCAGGAGTTGTTCTTCGTGTTCCAGAGGGAGTGGCTTGGGCTCGGCACCCCGGAGGCGGGCAAGTACATCAGGAACACCCGCACTATCCTCGTCCACTGATGGCTAAGTTATATGCCGCGGCTCCCATTCTCGCCTCATGGTGAAACCGGTTGGGCCGCTGATGTGGGAGCACCGCCTGATAGAGCGCGTCGTGCCGCTCCTGAGGAGGCAGGTTGAGCTCATGGACGAGAGTGGGGTGGTGGACGCCTCCTTCGTGGAGAAGGCAGCCGACTTCTTCAGGACCTACGCAGACAGGACCCACCACGGGAAGGAGGAGGGCATCCTGTTCAAGGCGTTGGCCGTGAAGAAGCTCAGCCCTGAGCACAGGCGCACGATGAGGGAGCTGGTGGAGGAGCACGTCCACGCGAGGGCCACCGTGAAGAGGCTTCTCACCGCTCGAATGGACTGGCTCAACGGCGACAGGAGTGCCATCGGCGAGGTCAAGGAGACGCTTCTGGAGCTCTCAGAGTTCTACCCCGCCCATATTGAGAAGGAGGATAAGAGGTTCTTCCTGCCCGTGATGGACTACTTCACGGGGGCTGAGCTGGACGCGATGCTGGGCGAGTTCAACGAGTTCGACGGGGGCATGATCCACTGGAGGTACCAGAGGCTGCTGGAGGAGCTGGGGGGAGAGGCGGTTGAGGCTACGCTGCGTGTGCCCGAGTTCTCGAGGTACGTTTGCACCGTGTGCGGGTACGTCTACGACCCGGCGAAGGGTGACCCCGGGAACGGCGTGGAGCCCGGCACCGAGTTCAAGGACCTGCCCGAGGGCTGGGTGTGCCCGGTCTGCTTCGCGCCGAAGAGCGTGTTCAAGAAGAGCTAGGGGCGCCAGCTGGTTCGGCAGGGCTTATGACTGCTGTAGTTATAATGGTTTTCAGCCGCTAATCGGCGCCTCTCCGAGTGTCGCGGTTATCTGGTTTGTAGGGGCTGGCATCTCTCCGTCTCTGCGCGTGTGCGTTGGGGGGAGGGGGGGTGTAGTCGTCGTCGCCACGATTACCCGTTTTTGGGCTTATTTTATGGTTCAGAGGATTTTTTCAGGGTTCTTAGGCAGCGGTGGTCGGGGTGTGGTAGTCGTCGCCTTACTTTATTTTTCCCCGCGATTTCGGGTTTCGTGAAGGCCGGTTCAGGCGTCACGCTGAGCTCCACCTTAACACGTGTCGAGGCGTTGTGCATCCATGTTCGTCGCTGGATGGGATTATGTGATCGTTGGCACAGGCGCGGGTGTATTGGTGCCGATACCTGTGCCCGCGGTCAACCCGCCGCAGTTTGGTACCAATAAGTTGTGTGGGGGTGGCTCATGCTTGGCGCCATAGGCTCGCAGGCCACGGTGTATTGGTACCAATAGGTTTGGAGCGCTAAAGGTCCCCGGGCCATATAGTATTGGTACCAATAGGGCGTATGGGGTGGCTTATGCTCGAGCGTTAAGGGCCCGCATGTCACGCCGTATTGGTACCAATACCTGCTTTCTGCGGCCACACCCAATATTGGTACCAATATGGCGAGTGTGGGGGGCTCTGCTTGATAGTAGAAGTACTGCACGCCGAGTGGTATTGGTACCAATACCTGTTGATCTTCGGCCACCGCATCCGGTATTGGTACCAATAAAAGCGTGCTGTGCCAACCCGCCGCAGCGCCGGCAACCATACCCGCTTATCCGTGGCCACCCCACGCTCATCCATGGTTCGCAGGCACAGGATAACGGAGGAGGAGGTGAAGCCTGTGATGAGGGCCGTGCGCCGCAGCCTCGCCGAGATGCTGGAGCTCGACCCGCTGCCCGAGGACGCGTACAGCCTCTTCACGGTGCTCTGGAGGTTCAAGGAGCACAGGACGGGACCGCCCAACTACCCCGACGCGACCCGCGGGGCCATGGTGAGCCTCCTCGCGGAGACCGTCGACGCACTCAGTTGAAGGCTGGGGATGCCCGCGTCGACTGTCTTCCTGACCCGATCAGATGGTTAGCTGAAGCAGTACCTCACCTGCTGGTAGTCCCTCATGTACTCCGCAACCTCCTCGCCGATCCCCCTCGGCTCGTCATCTTTCAGGGCCCTGTGGATGAGCTCGGCCACCGCGCCCATGTCCCTCATCCCCCTCCTCGTGACCTCGTTGACCCCAAGCCTCAGCCCGCTCCTCTGCGCCCACGTGTCCCCCGGCAGGGGCATCTTGTTACAGATTATGTGGGCCTCCGCGAGCCTCCTCTCGGCCTCGAACCCGCCGCCGAGCTCCCTCACATCCAGGAGCACCTGGTGGCTCTCCGTGTAGCCCAGGTCCCTGCACATAACGGGCACGCCCAGGCCGTCCAGCTCGGCTGCCAGCGCCTTGGCGTTCCCTACGATCTGGTCCGCGTACTCGCGCCCGAAAGCCATATGCTCCGACAGCGTCACGGCGAGGGCCGCGAACCTGTTGCAGTAGGCCGTGGCCACCAGGAAGGGAAACGTGGTCTCCGAGACCGCCCGCGCCACCTCCTCCTCGTTGGACAGTATGAGCGCCCCTGGGGGCCCGCCCATCTGCTTGTGGGTGTTAACCATGAGGAGGTCGGAGCCCTCGCCTAGGGGGTCCTGGAACCTGCCCGCGGCGACCAAGCCCCCGATGTGGGCCCCGTCGTAGGCCACCCGGGCGCCCAGGTCCTCCGCCACCTCGGCGATCTCCCTGACCGGGTACGGGAACAGGGTAATCATGGCCCCGAGGATGATGAGGCTGGGCCGCGCCTCCCTGGCCACCTCCTCGAAGGCCTCCAAGTCGACGTTCATGGCCTCGCCGTCCCAGGGGATGTCGGCCACCCTGAGCCCGATGTGCCTAGCCGCCCCTCTCGGCCCATTGTTCACAAACCCCCCGGCGCCGGTGCCCTGGGACATCACCGTCTCGCCGCGCCGGGCCAGCGCCAACTGGATCGCGGCGCACCCCATGGTGCCGCTCAGGAGCCTGTGCTCCACGTGCTCGGCCCTGAACAGCCTCCTCGACGCCTCAACGCATATTGCCTCCAGCTCCTCCAGGTACTGGACGCCGGCCCCGAAGATCTTCCTGCCTATCGGTCCGTCGCAGACCCTGAACCCCAGGTCCGAGCCTAGGTAAGCCCTGGCCGTGGGGCTCATGACGTTCTCGCTGGCGACGAGGTTGATGCACGACTTCTCCCTGTAATCGTCGTGCAGCTCGTACAGCCTCCTCACCCTGCTATACACGGCCTCGGGGCTGCCCCAGTCGAGGCTACTCCTGAGGTTGCTCATGTAGCGGAGCTCTTCCTCGGACCTCCAAGCATCGGAGGCAGGGCGCCTATCAGCCTTGTCCTTAGTCACCTGAACCGCCTCGATGAGCGTTAGCTTCCGGGGCTATAAAACGTGGCAGTGGTTTTCAGCCGTCAGGCGCGCCATCAGCCCCCGGGGGGCCACCGCGCCCGGTGGCTGCGCCCCTACTTGGGGGGCCCGGGCCCCGGCTCAACGGTGCCCCAGATCCCGGCAACGGGCTCGCGCGCATCGTCCAGCAGGTAGTGCCTGAACCAGTCCAGGTTCTGCTGCATCACGGCCCTGTTCTCCCGTGGCCTGGTGATGGGGTGCTCCATCTCGGGGTACACGAACATCTCCACGGGCACCCCCTTGTCCTTCAACGCACGGTACAGCTCCATGCCGTCGCTGAGGGGCACCCTCTGGTCCTTGGCGCCGTGCTGGATGAGCATCGGCGTGTGAGCCTTATCGATGGCGCTTATGGGCGCCGTCTTCTCGTAGACCTCCCGCCGGTCCCAGGGTGTGCCTCCCAGGTAGTGGTCCGTGAAGAAGGGGATGTCGTTGCTCACCCTGTACGTGTACCAGTCACTGATCCCCGCCCCCACTGAAACGGCCTTGAACTTGTCGCTGTGGAGCCCCACGTAGGCGGAGATGTAGCCGCCCTGGCTCCACCCCATGCAGCCGACGCGGTCAGGGTCAACCATCCCCCGGGCCACAAGGTCGTCCACGGCCGACTCCAGGTCCCACATGTCGCCGAGCCCCAGGTTGTCCACGTTCAGCTCAAGGAACGCTTGCCCGTACCCTGTGCTGCCCCTGTAGTTTGGCTTCAGCACCAGGACGCCCTCGTTCACCAGCTGCACAGGCGGGTACCTCTGGTAGTCGTAGGGCTCCAGGAGGAACTCTCGGCTCGCCGTTGAGGGGCCGCCGTGAACCTGGAACACAAGCGGGTACTTCCTGGACGGGTCGTAGTCCGCGGGCTTCCTGAGGACGCCCTCGATGACGGCACCGTCGCGGGATCTCCACCTTATGGTCTCGACCCTGCCCAGGCTCCAGCCCCTGACCTGCTCCTCGTAGGCGGTGAGCTTCACTAGGTCCCTCATATAACTCGCGGGCTCCTTGCTCACGTAGACCTCGGGGAAAGCCCCGGGGCCGTTACCCACGAACGCTAGGTAGCCCTCACTGTTCATGGAGGTTGTGGGGCCGGGGTAGACGGGAAGTTCGATCTCCGTCGCCTCACCATCTGCGGAGAGGCGGGCTACAGCCGTCCCGGTGCCCTTATCGTAGAACGCGTAGACGCCCCCCCTTGTCCACCACGCCTGGTTCACCCTCTGGTCGAGGCCGCCGCTCACCTTCACCATCCGCGGCTCCAGGGGCCCTGACAGGTCCGCGCCCCGCAGGTCTATGGACCAGAGGTCCGCCTGCGTGTACATCATGTTGTCCCGCTCCCGGTGGCTGACCAGGATGCTGGACTCGTCCGGGCTCACAGCAACGACGCTGCTCACCTTGGGCAGCTGCAGCTCCACGGCCCTCCCGTACCAATCATCGCCACCGGCCACTAGGTACGCCGCTGACTCGTAGTCCACCACCAGCTTGTAGCTGCTCACCCTGTCCCAGTAGACGAGGGGGTCCCTGGCTCTACAGTTTACTACGCAGCCGTCGCTCGTCGGAATGAAGTCCACGACCTTCATGGGTCGCCCCAGGAGCCTTGACACCTCCAGGACCGGCTTGGGAGCCTTCTTCGCCTCCTCCTCGGTGAGGCCCCTCACCTTCACGTTGTACTCCTTGAGCCGGGGGACGCTCACGTACCAGAGGGACGATGCGCTGTCCTCCTCCTCGAAGTGGGCCACGTTCCCGTAGGTGTCTCGCACGTGCCTCCGCTTGCTCTTCTCGGGGTGCTCCGCCGAGTACAGGACACCCTTCACCGTGGGCTTGAACGCCTCGACGCCCGTCTCCACGTCCGTCAGCTGCAGGGGCTCGCCGGCCAGGCCCTCGAAGAGCCACACCTGTGACTTCTCGCCCCTGTCCCAGAGGACGAGGAGGCTGTCGTCTCCCATCCACTCCACCTGAGACACGTCGCCGGTTCTCGTGATCTGGGTTCTCTCGCCCGAGTTCATGTCGTGAACAAACAATAGGTGCTCGTACCTGTTGTCGCGCCAGTTGGTGGTCCTGACCCTGAAGGCCACCCTGCCTCCGCTCGGGCTGCTCTTCGCCTCCTCCGGGTACTCCAGGGATACGAGGTCCGACACCGAGGGGCTGTAGCCTCTGCTCTGTGACGCCATAACCATGAGTACGGGTCTACGTGAAAAAGGTTGAGGGGGCTAGAAGTTCCTCTCCTTGAGGGTGAGCCTCCGGGCGCCGCCCCTCTCCTGGGTCAGCTCGTACGCTGGGCCGTATTAAAAACCAGTGCTATGTGTAGAGCTGGACGACGGTGCCGTCCTTGAGCTCCCTGTCCAGGCCCACCTTCTCGTTATCGAACTTGGCCGACGGACCCCATATGCGTGCGTACTTGAACCTCTCGTAGAAGTCGTTGTGGATCATCCTGGCCAGCTCGCCCACGGTGACTGAGCCCCTGGCGACGACGGGCTCCTTGGCTGGCTCCATGCCCGGCTCCTTGGTGTATATCCTCACGATGCCGAGGAGCTCGAAGAGCTTCTTCCCCAGGGCCTCCTGCAGTCCCCTTGTCTTCTGGAAGCTGCACACCCCCACCTGGAGGGGCGCAGCCGCCTGCCTAAGCTGATCCACGGTGCCTTGGACGTAGCCCAGGTCCGCCTTGTTGGCCAGTACCAGCGTGGGCCTGTACACGGCGTTGCCGAAGATGGCACCCTCCACAACGTCCAGCGTCACCCTGCCCTTGATCCTCAGCAGCGCCGATTTGATCTTGTACTCGCTTAGGAGGGCCACGACCTCCTCGCTGGTGCAGCCGTCCAGCTCGCCCTCCCAGACGAACTGTATGTCCCTGCCGTGGCCCCTCCTCTCGATCTCCACCTCCCCAGACGGCTCCGCTGTGAGTATCCTGGCGTTATCCAGCTCCTCGGCCACCATCAGGTAGTTGCCCGCCGGGTCGTCTGAGAGGTCCACGACTATGATTATCCCGTCGGCGTTCCTGGTGGAGCTGAGGTTCATGAAGCCCTCGGAGCGTCCCTCGCTGCTCCCCTCCACTATCGGCGGTATCTCCACAAGCTGGAACTGGATGTCCAGGTAGGGTAGCATCCCGGGCGTCGGCACCGTGGTGCCGAAGGGCCAGTCCGTCACCTCCACAGCGCTGTTGGTCACGGCCCTGAGGAGGCTGCTGCGGCCCGCGTTGGGCGGGCCTATGACCGCGATCTGGGCGGCCCCTGCCTTCTGCACGTAGATGCTGTGGGCGGAGCCCTTCCTGGCCTGCTGCTGCCTCTTCTGCTTCTCCTGCTCGTCCCTGATCTGGGCCATCTGGCGCCTGACCTGGCTGCACAGCTTCTCGGTGCCCTTGTGCTTGGGGACGAGGCCCAGGAACTCACCCATGAGGCGGAGGCGCTCCTCCGGGTTGCGGGTCATGGTGACCTCGTTCCACTTCAGCTTGGCTACTATGGGCAGGTTCGCGACCAGGGGAGGCTCCCTCGGATCAGGTGTCTACGCTGGTTGTTGTTTAAGGACTCGGGGTAATATGCGTTTACCTCAGCTTCCCGCCGCACTCCTTGCAGAACCTCTGGCTCGGATCGGCCAAGGCGCCGCAGCTGGGGCACGCTGGGGCTGCCGGCGCCGCCTGGGTGTAACCCATCTCCCTGCCCTTCGTGAATACGTCCCTGATGAACACGTCGGTGCCCGTGACGCGGACCTCGCCCTGCTGTGGCGCCAGGCTGGCCACCGCCTCCTTGATGATCCTGTCCCTCACCTCGGGGGTTATCACCCCCTCCTCCACTAGGCTGTCTATCAGTATGGCGATGAGGTTCCTGTTCATGAATATGGCGTGAGGTATGGTCATGTCCTCTTCCATGGCACTAAGAAGGGGACTGTTGCCCGGGAAAAATATTGTTATTGTACGGGTGCCCCGCACTGGCCGCAGAACCTGTTGCCCGCGGCTGCCTGCTGTGGCGGTGGCGGAGGCATCCTTTGGGGGGCCGGTGCGAAGCTGGTGGCATGGCTCTGGAGCCTGGCCTGGTTTATGGCGTCCACCCAGCCGTTGGCGTCGCCCATGCCCCTGAATGTGTACTTTTCGCCGGCGTGGACGGTGATGGTCGCCATGAAGCCCTTCTCCACGTTCACTATGGTGTTGAGGGGTATCTCCACCCTGTCCTTGTGGGCTCCCCTGACAGCCGATATGATGTCCTGGAAGTGGCCCGCCGTGAAGATGAGCCTCGCGTTTGTGAGGATCAGCTTGCCGTTCACGTTGCTGAAGGACCCCTTGGTCCATGATACCGGGAGCATGCCCGTGTCCTTGATGATGTGCTCCCCCGGTGGTAGTCCGCTCATGTCAGATACATATCCACGCACAACATTTTATTAAACCCCGCGGCTCAGTGCCCCGGGCATGTCTTAAGTAACGGTTAGAACCCATCTTCATTGAGACCAGTCATGGTTAAACCGTTCATTATAGGCACACAGAACGCTGGCCCGTTCCTCTACGCAGGTGTTGACGTACTGAAGGCAGGGGGCTCGGCCCTGGACGCCGTGGAGGCCGCCACCCGGCTCGTTGAGAGCAACCCGGACGACACATCCGTCGGCATGAGCGGGATACCCAACATCCTGGGCGTCCAAGAGATGGACGCCTCACTGATGTGCGGCAGGACCCTCAGGACCGGGGCCGTGGGGGCCCTCAAGGGGTTCCTCCACCCCATAAGCGTCGCCAGGAAGGTTCTGGAGGAGGCGCCCCACGTGATGCTTGTCGGGGAGGGCGCCGAGCTATTCGCCCGAGTCATGGGCTGCGAGGAGGGCAGCCTGGAGACCGAGACGAGCAGGAAGGTGTACGCGGCCTTCGTGAAGGACGCCTTCGAGCACGAGGGCATCGACCAGAGCCAGGAGTGGGTGGTCACCTACGCCCGCAGCCAGAACCTCAGGCAGTGGTACGACAGGCTGACCGACAAGCACCACGGCACAGTCAACATCCAGGCCATGGACGAGAACGAGGACATAGCCTCGGCCGTCAGCACAAGCGGCACGGCCCTCAAGTTCCCAGGCCGCCTCGGCGACAGCCCCGTCATCGGCGCCGGCAACTACTGCGACAACAGGTACGGGGCAGCGGCCTGCACGGGGCGCGGCGAGCTGGCAATCAGGAACAGCACGGCCCGCACCATAATCCACTACATGGAGGACAGCCTGAGCATCAAGGAGGCCTGCTTCCGCGCCATGAAGGACATACACGCCCTGAAGAGCTTCGGTGGCATGAACTGCCTGGCCTTGGACGCCAAGGGCCACACCATGAGCGCCTCGACGCGTGAGGACCGGGAGTCCACCCACTGGTACATGGACGTGGGGATGCGCGAGCCAGAGACGCGCAAGGGCATCAACGTGAAGCCGTGATGGCTGCCCCCTACGACTTCAGGCGGATAACCCCGGGCGTCTACGGCGACAGGCGCCCCGTGGAGGGCGAGGTCGTCGCCCTCCTACACGTAAGCTTCGAGGACAGGGGCCTGAAGCTCATCGAGACCAAGAGCAGGGCAGTGCGGCTCCAGGAGATACATGAGCTCATGATCACTGACGAGGACGCGTCCCCCGGTGGGGGTGCGGACAGGGTTCGGGCCGTCGCCTTCTTCGAGGTGGACAGGTCGGGCCTCATCGTGGCGGGGGATAGGGTGACGGTGAGCGGCGAGCTCCTGGGGACGCTGGCCGGGTTCGATGAGACCCACATGCCCAACCACATGGGGATAGTGGTTAAGGCCCCGAATCTGGACGAGCCCGTGGTCAGGGTCGGGGACCGGGTCAGGTTCAGCTCAGCCTAGCCCACGCTTCGGGGAACGTGGCCCTTATGGTTCCACACCGCCCTTTTTAAGCGCGTGATCAGGGCCGACGGCAAGTTTAAGGAATCTTTAAACCGCACCCATGTCGCGCTGCTCATGAGGACTTGGAGGTGTCTAGGTGTGAGGGGTTACGTAATCAAGGCCGCAGCCGGCATCACCCTTATCTGTGTCCTCGCGCAGCTGATCGGGGCGTACTCACCGTACGCTGAGATGAGGAGCCTCCCAGGGTTCACGCTGAGCACCGTGACCAGGATAACCCTGACACTGGTCCTCAGCGTCGCGTGGGGTGTCAGCTTCGGCATCCTGGCGGCGACTAACAGGCTGGCCAGCTACGTGGTGACGCCCATTGTGGACCTCCTACAGTCTATACCCATCCTCGGCTACTTTCCCCTCGTGATGGGCTTCCTTTTCACTTGGGGCACCTTCGGCGTCGAGGTCTCGGTCATAGTACTCCTCTTCACGTCCATGGCCTGGGCCGTGTTCTTCGGCGTCCTAGCCGCCGTGAAGGCGATACCCGCCAACGTCATAGAGGCGTCCAGGAGCTTCGGCGTCACGGGCTGGAAGTACACGAGGCACGTGATCCTTCCCTCGATAGCGCCGGCGGTGGTGGCGGGGGCCAACCTCGCGTGGAGCGACGGCTGGTTCTTCATGATCGCGGCCGAGTACATCGAGTACAAGGGGCAGATAGTCTCCCCTGCGTCTGGGGGCATCGGCTTCCTCCTCGCGCGCTCAGCCTACTATTACAGGGACATGGGGATGGCGCTGACTCTCCTCGTCTACGTAACCGTGCTCGTCGTTGTCATCAACAGCCTCACCTGGCACAAGCTTATGGAGAGGGCGAGCGCCGGCACATTCAAGCCCATACTGCACATCGGGTTGAGCGGCGTCGGCCTGATGGGCGTCGGCGAGACCAGGGGCTGGTTCAGCCTGACGCACATCCAGGTCCCGAAGGCGTTCTCGGCCTTCTGGCAGAGGCTGGAAGAGTACACGCGTCGCCAGAAGATGCTGACGGCGGCCGTGGCTGTGCTTGCCGTCGCCGCCATCCTCTACGGGAAGCTGGAGCAGATACCCTCCCTGAGCAGCGTGGCCGAGGCCCTCTCCCAGCCGCCGGGGGAAGAGCTCAGGAACATCCACTGGCTCATACTCCTGACCATGACCCGGCTGACCGTCGCATACGCCTTCAGCCTCGTCGTTGCGATGGGGTTAGGCGTGCTAGCCGCCGAGAACAGGCGCGCAGCAGCCATAATATACCCCATATACGACGTCGGGCAGGGGGTGCCGATACTCGCCCTCTTCCCGGTGCTGTACGTCGGCCTGGGGAACCTGTTCGGCAACCAGAGGATCGCACTGGAGGTCACATGCGTGGTGATGCTGGTCCTGGACATGATCTGGTACATGTTCGTCAACATATCGAGCGCCGTGAGAAACATCCCTATCGAGATCAGGGAGGTGGGGACTCTCTTCGGCTTCAAGGGATTGAAAAGGGTCACCCACATAGTGATCCCCTCGATCCTCCCAGCCATAGTCACGGGCAGCATCCTAAGCTGGGGGACGGGCTGGAACACTGTGATCTTCAGCGAGTACCTTCAGTCGACTCAGCCCGGCGTCCCGGACGTCTTCGTCCCCGGCCTGGGCAGCCTCCTGGATAAGGCGGGGTACGTCTACGGGAACACCGTCCTCCTAGTTGTGATAATCATGGTCATCGCGGCGATAGTCCTGTCGATGGAGGCGCTGATTTGGAGGCCCATGCTGCGCCGCTTCGAGAAGTACAAGGTGGAGGTCTAGGCGTTGTCCATACTAGACGTTAGGGACGTGCACAAGAGCTTCGCGGAGGACGGTAAAGAGATCGTGGCCCTGGACGGCGTCAGCTTCGACGTCGAGGAGGACGAGTTCATGTGCTTGGTGGGCCCAAGCGGGTGCGGCAAGTCAACGATGCTCCGCATAATCTCCGGCCTGGAGACCCCCACGAGCGGCGAGGTCATCTTCCAGGGGAAGCCGATCACTGGGCCCACCCCCAAGATATCCATGGTATTCCAGCTCTTCGGGCTCCTGCCCTGGAAGACGGCGCAGGAGAACGTGGAGGTCCCGCTGGAGGTCATGGGGGTGCCTAAGGCTAAGCGTGTCGAGGTAGCCCATGAATACCTGAGGCAGGTGAAGCTTGATGGCTCCGAGAACGTCTACCCCCACGACCTGAGCGGCGGAATGAAGCAGAGGGTTGGCATAGCCAGGGCCCTGGCGCTGAACCCTGAGATACTGTTGATGGATGAGCCCTTCAGCAGCCTGGACGAGCTGACGGCCAGGGCCCTCAGAGACCTGGTGCTGGGCATCTGGCGGAAGAAGGGTGAGAACCCGAACAACATCATCATGGTGAGCCACAACGTCGAGGAGGCGGTCTACATGGCGGACAGGGTGCTGGTCTTCTCCCCGCGCCCCGGACGGATAATCGGGGAGGTCGACGTGGACATACCGCGGCCCAGGTTCGAGCACCGCCGCGACCAGCAGTACTTTGAAACCGTTGACAGGGTCATGGAGCTGCTCACGAACGACAAAGGCCACGTCTAGCTACCTGAGGGCTAGGTGGATGGCTCAGCCTAGCCCTTGTCGGGTCCCCCGAGGCCGTACACGGCCTCAACCTTCTCCCTGTCGCCGTGGTCTCCGTGGCACATCCTGAGGCTGCTGGGTATCTCCCTGAACCCGTTCCCCGTCAGAATCTCCCTGCTGTGGCTATTGCCCTCCGGGAACCCCACCCACACCATCTGCCCGGGCCTCCTGTTCATGACAGCGTACAGGAGCATCTCGGCGGCCCTGTGGCCCGGCTCACATATCCACGGCCCCACCTTGACCCTGTCCGAGCCCTCCCTCGCCATGATGTAACCCACGAGTCTGCCCCTCTCACGGGCGGTGAAGCAGAGCCCAGGGCTTAGCCCGTACACATATTCCAGGTGCCCCCGCCGCGGGGTGTTGAAGCAGCTGAGGTCCAGGTCCGCGACGTCGTCCAGGTCGCCCTTCCTCATGTGCTCCACGCCGGTTACGGGGTGGGGCAGAGCCTCGCCCATGTACCTCATGGACCAGTACTCGTCTCTGAAGCCGAGCCGCTTGTAGAGTGGTATGGCGAGGGGGACGCCGTCGAGCCTTATGCTCTTGACTCCGCGGCTCTTGAGGTGGTTCATGGCGTGGACCATGAGGGCCGCGCCTATGCCTCTGCCCCTCAGCTGGGGGTCCACTATGAGGTTGCCGATCCACGCCACCTTACCGTAGCTTGTGGTGGTGACCATGCCCACGTCCACGCCGTCGATGGATGCGACGAAGTTGCCGTCTGGGCTGAACCGGGTGAGCCTGCTGAAGTCCTCCGCGGTCATGCCCCAGCCGACGAGGTCGGTGAGCCTGATGAACAAGGCCTCGTCTTCCAGGGTCATGACCCTGAACTCTGCCATGGGTTTTGATGGGGCAGTGGACCTATAAAAGGGAGTTATTCATCTCGGCCAGCGCGTATCCGAGCAGCTCCCTGTAGAAGCCCTCGCCCATCTCCTCCCCCTCACCGACGCCTGGGCACTCCGGGTCCACGTGGACCACGTAGGCGTCGTCCAGCTGCTCCACCCAGAAAGGGTACATTCGACAGAGGAGAGCCCTATCGCTGTACACTGTGCAGCCCTCCGGCCCATGGAGCACGCAGACGCCGCCCCTCTTCAACATGAGGCCCGTGAAGGGCTCCGAGCCGGTGGCCTCGTGGAACCCTGAGGCCCCAGCCTCCTCCAGTCGCCTGATGTCTCGGTCCAGAAGCAGGACTCTCCGCTCGTGGCCCTCCACGTCTCTGCAGCAGCGGCCGCACCGTGCGCAGCCCCACCTGACGCCGGCTGGGTAGAGGAACTCGACCTCTACGCCGCCGCGGGTGAGGGCGCCGCCGTAGTAGAGGCCCTCCATGGGTTCACCTATGGGCCTGCGGCCAGCCTCACGGCCTCCTCGGCCACGTCCTGCATGGGGTCGAGGACAGGGACCGACAGGTCGCCGTCGTGTAGCACTATGCTGACCTCGGTGCAGCCGCAGATGACCGCCTCGGCGCCCGCCTCGATGAGCTCCAGGGACGCGTCGCGGAGCAGCTTCCTCCCGGGCTCCAGGTCGCCGCGCTTGATGTGCTGGTATATGGCCTTCATCACGTTCCTCTGCGTCTCCACGCCCGGCTCAATGATGTCTATGCCCTGCTTCTCCCAGCTCTCCTGGTAGAGGCGGCTCATGAGGGTGCCGTCCGAGGCCAGGAGCCCCGCCTTCCTCACCGCCGGGTGCTTCACGTGGGTCTTCTCGGCGCTGAGCCTGATCATGTGGAGCACAGGTATCTTGAGCTTCTTCTGGAGGTCGCCGTGGAAGTAGTGGGCCGTGTTGCACGGGATGATGATGAAGCTGGCGCCGGCCCTCTGTAGGTTGAGCCCCGTCTCCACCAGCATGGGCAGTGGGCTGGGCCCCTTGCCTCGGATTGCGGCGGTCCTGTCGGGTATCTTGGCGTTGCTGTCTATGATGACCCTGTGGTGGTCCTGGTCTCTCTGGACCTTGGTGGCTCTGATGATCTTCATGTAGAGGTCGGCGGTGGCCTCGGGGCCCATGCCGCCCAGGATGCCGATGATTTTCTCGCCCAATTTGAAGCCTCATGACTGATGATAAGGGGCTAGATTTAGGCTTAACTATAAGGGAAATCCTATCATTTCATCATTTTCTTCTACGTGTTGTTACTCTAACTTGGTTAACATGATCCGGTGGTTCACCAAATTCAAAAGAACCCATAGCCTCAAGTAAATCACTTAAGCGTTTAGAGCTATAAGCTCTGTAATCGAAATCAGGTCGTCTATTTCGAATTACATTACCAACATCAGGCAGATTCGCCCAACCATCTTCGCCCGCAACATCTGTAACAGCTTTCTTTAAAAAATCAACTAACTCTCTTTTTTCAACTTCTTTTTTCATTTGCTCCTTTAATTCTTCAACGTTCTTTTGAATCTCTTTAAGATTCTCAATCAGAACAAATACATCACAAGCTTGCCTGAAGGCTTCAGGTGTTTTTTCTTCTCCGAACCCATATACAATCTTGCCCGATTCTCTTACTCGAACTGCTAACTTTGTGTAGTCACTATCGCTTGACACTATACAAAAACCATCGACAGGAGTATTGTATAGTATATCCATTACGTCAACAACCAAAGCAAAATCAGAGGAATTTTTTCCTGCGACGTAGGTAAACTGATGTATAGGTTGTAATGCAAATTTTGGGAGCAAGCTTTTCCATGTATTCATTTGTGGAGTGGTCCAATCTCCATAAATTCGTTTAATACTAGCTACTCCATACTTAGCGATTTCATCTAAGATTAGTTTAATATCATCAGGAGAAATATTTTCTGCATCGATCAAAACAGCTAATTTTTTCTGCATTTGTGGTTGAGGTGTCTGACTTAATAAATTAAAAAAATTTGGTTTAAACCAACTCATCATTAATATCTAATCCGTTTAAACAATTAAATTTTTACATTTATAAAAAAAAATAATAGTAATAGACGCCGTTTATGAGCCTAACAGACATACATTGTAAAGGATAACAGGTTAAGTGAAAAGGATTAGTTGAGGGGGCTGGTGAAACTCTCCGTGATGTTGATGCGCCTCCGGGCCATCTCCTTGAAGAAGACGCCGGCGAGCCGCTCGTCGTACCCTATCTTTGCCGGGTGGATGACGCCCGGCATGCTCATCTCGCCCTTGGCTATCATCTGAGCCACGATGCTGCAGGGGAACGCCGTTGTTCGGGCCATGGCGGTGATGTTCTCCTTGGGGTCGTAGAAGTCCATGAACTCGTAGGTGTAGG
>CAZAKG010000006.1:36444-39031 GCA_964485755.1 uncultured Candidatus Bathyarchaeia archaeon
GGATTTGCCGTCCTTCCTGCCGCCGACGATGACGCGCTGGCAGATGGCGTCGCCCTCACCCGGCTCGTACTGGAGCCACTTCTCGCCGATGGCGTACCAGAACTCCAGCGGCGAAACGTCTGCGCCCTTCACCTTGACGGGCTCCGTGTCCATGAGGTGCAGCTCCTTGAGCTTGGCCCAGGTCTCGCAGTGGCCCGGCCACCTGATGGTCTGGGCGTAGGCGTCCTTCACCCCCTTGAGCCCCAGGTGCTCCACCACGTCCGTGAGGCTGCCGTTGGTGTAGGCCTCCAGCTTGCCCAGGGGCTCCGGGAACACTATCTGGGAGGCGTCGCTGAGGATGGGTATCTCAACGGTCTTACCGCCCTTCAACACCCTGCACGTGCCCAGGTTGCTGTTCACAGCGAAGGGCCAGTACCAGCTTATCTTGTAGTTCAGCGGGTTCCTGTAGCCGGGGGTGTCCCTCTGGGGGAAGCCGCCGCAGCCCACGTACAGGCTCTCCACCTTGTCCAGCTTCCTGGCGCCGACGCCGCATAGCACCCTGTCGGTGCCTATGTCCAGGCCGATGTGGGGGACCACCGTGACGCCGGCCTTCCTCGCGTCCTCGTGCTGGCTGAAGATGGTTCCGAAGTTAGCCGCTATGTCGGCCCAGTTTACGCCTGCCTCGATGGTGGCTGCCACGGCCTGGTCGCAGAACTGGCGGGGTAGGCCGCCTGCGACAACGTCGAAGCCCCTAATGAGCTTCACCGTGGCCTTCCTGTCCGTGACGTCCATCTTCTCAACCTTACTGATCTTGTCGCTGCCCACTCTGGCGGCGACCGCCTTGGCTCCTTCCAGGTTAGCGTCCGCTGCGACGATCTCGTCCACAGTCCTCTGGGCGGCCAGGTCCTTTAGGAGGCCGTAGCCCATCTTGCCGACGCCTAGTACAAGCACTCTCATTATGATCGAGTTGAGTTCAGCGGCTGAGCATAAAACGTTGGCGACGGCCGGCATGGGACGGTTCGGTGCGTCACGTCTGCCTCTGCGCCATGTGGAGGCTCCTCCTGGCGAAGTAGGTCTCCTGAACCCTCTCCTTGGTGGGCTCAAGGCCCATCCCCCAGTAGTGGTTGAACAGGTCCACGCAGAAGTTCCTCATATCCTCGTCCGTGGACGCGAAGCCCACGTAGTCGAAGGAGCCGTCCAGGAGGGGAAAGGCGAGCACCGACTCCCTCTCGGACACATAGAGGAAGGCGTCTATGGATGACATGAGCCTGGCGTCCACCCTGCCCTCCTCCCACGACTTGACCAAGTACTCCTCGTCCTCCTCGCCTATGTAGTGAGGCCGCTCGCCGTCCAGCCTCCTCCCGGGCTCCCTGCTGAGGGGGTCTATGGACCTGAGCCTCACGCCCCTCCTGAGGGCCTCGACGCCCAGGGGGAGTATGTCGAGGAGGTACTGGTCGTGGATCATGTAGACGTACTCCTCGGCGCCACTGAAGATGGACTCCACCTTCTTGAACGTCACCCACACGTCCTCGGTGAACCTGCTGCCCTGCAGCTCCCCTATGCGTGAGACGAACCTGTCAGGGACCCTGCGCAGCGTGTGGGCGTTGAAGTAGTCTCTGTGGCCCGCAGCGAAGAGCTGCCCCGCGATGAGGCGGAGCATGAGGCCGCCGTAGGCCGTGAGGCTGTAGGAGCCGTCGCCGCGCTTCTCCACGAGCCCCCTCTCGGAGAGCCTTGATAGGTGCCTGCTACACTCCTGGTTGGCTGTGCCCAGCGTCTTGGTCATCGCCGTTAGGTTCGCTGGGCCCTTCTCCAGTAGGCGCAGTATCTTCACCCTGTCCTCGTTGGAGAGCTCAAAGTATAGGTCGAGTAGGTGCTCCAAGCCCTGAACCCACCTTATGAGCTGACTCTGCTCCATGGTTAAGGATTCCGTCTGGCTGCTGCCCGGGTCCGGGCGCCTCAGCTCCCGACTGCGGGTAGTATGTAGTCTCTGATGAGGTTCCTAGGGTTCTCGAAGTTGTCCATTGTGCGCCCCGTGAAGACCACGACCATGTCGCTGCCCGGGAACACGTAGATGAACTGGCCCGCGTAGCCCATGGCGCAGTAGAACCCGTCGCCGGTCCACCACTGGTAACCGTAGCCGGGGAATATGTCGGCGGCCATCTTCCGGGTCGTGGCCTCGGCAGCCCACTCGGCGGGGACCACCTGCTCGCCGTCCCATTCACCGTTCTTCAGGAACAGGAGCCCCAGCTTCGCCATGTCCCTGGGCCGCATGTAGAGCCTGTCGTGGCCCCAGTTGACGCCCTGAGGGTCCGCCTCCCACTCCACATCCGTTATGCCGAGGGGCTCGAAGAGCTTCTCCCGGGCGTAGTTCAGGGCCGGTGTACCCGTCACCTCCTTTATGATGGCGGACATCAGGTGGGAGTTGGCGTTGGTGTACTTGAACAGGGTGCCGGGCTGCACAGTCACGTTGAGGTCCAGGCAGTACCTGACCGGGTCAGGGGCGCCCAGCATCCTGTCCAGCCACAGCCAGTTGTCGGGGTAGTCGTCCCTGGCGTCGATGCCCGACGCCATGGGGAGGAGGTGGCGTAGGGTGAGGCTAGTCTTCCAC
>CAZAKG010000007.1:0-38509 GCA_964485755.1 uncultured Candidatus Bathyarchaeia archaeon
TGCAGTACCCTGTCTCTACCCTGACGCCCACGTCCAGGCTGAGTGCGTCCCCGTGCTTCAGGTACTCCGTCTTGTTGCCCTTGATGAAGCCGATGCTGCTGTCGAAACTGAACTCGTAGGCGCCCAGCTCGATCATGTTGGCGTCCAGCTCCCTCTTCATGTCGGCTACGCTTCGGCCAGGGCTTGTCTCCTCTATGAGCATCATGAAGGCGGCCTCCGTGATGCCGATGGCTCGCCTGATCTCGCTTACCTCGTACTCGTCCTTGAGGCTGCGGAGCCTGAACACGTGGTCGCTTATGTCCCGCTCGGAGGTCAGGGGTACGCCCAGCTCCCCGGTCATCCTGTGAGCCATCTGGGCGCTGACGGTGGAGAGGTCGAAGCACACCTTGTCAGGGCTGTAGGGCTTCAGGGCCTCAAGAGTGCCTCTGATGTGGTGGCCCTTCTCCTGCCTTATGGCTATGACCTTGGTGAACTCGCCGCTCGCCTCCACCCTAGCTGCGCCCCAGTGGGGCGTCACGAGGGTCGTGTCGCCTCCCGTGTCCATGACGAGGGTCTGTTGCTCGTCGCCCAGAGCCATTGGGAGCACGTAGACGGTGTTGCTGGGGTTCTGCCTTATGACCTCGTTGAAGAACACCGCGGCCTCGAAGCCGCGCCTCTCAGCCTCCTTTAGGACGGATTTTCTTCTTCTTTTAATGGAGTCCTTCTGATCCAAAACCGTTCACATAGGAATAACTGGTCTGTGATTAAGATGTTTACCATCAGCGGCGACCCATGGAGCTTAAATGAATAGAGGGCTGAGAACCCGTCTGAGTTGTGGCTTAAATAACATGTTGCCCCATCTCAGGGTATGCCGCCACGCAGCGGGGGACTGCTCATCCACCACTGGGACACAGACGGTGTGTGCTCAGCAGCACTACTCCTGAGGCACAGGTATCGAGGATACACCAACTGGACGCCCACCCTGGGCGCATTCTACCTGAGCCCGGACCAGATCAGGTGGATACAGCAGTTCGACGAGGTAGTTATAGCCGACATGGCTCTCCCAAGGGAAAACGTGGACGAGCTTGCTAGAATGTGCGACGTCACCGTCTACGACCATCACCACCAGGAGCCCATTGAGGGTGTGAGGCACATTAACCCCGTGGCACGCGGCTCAGATCAGGACGAGTACCCCTCCTGCACCTGGGTCTTGAAGGAGCACCTGAGCCTACCCACGTCACTGCACGTTGTCCTAGGCCTCGTAGGCGACAGGGAGGACAAGCTAAAGGAAACCCCGGTTTTCTGGGAACTGACCCAGAGGTTCGCTGCAGAGAACGGGTTAGCCCCTGAGGCGCTGCCCGAGATGGTGCAGTTGATCGACTCCTGCTACAAGATGGGTGACAGGGAGGCCGTGACGGCGGCTCCGAGGCTGCTTGCCGAGAAGGATGACGCAGCGACGATACTTAGGCACCGGGGCTGGAAGAGGAACAGGGACATGTTCGACGAGGAACTCCGGAAGATACTTGAGACGCAGCCAGTGGAGCGTGGCGGAGTACTCTACCTGGAACTGGACACCAAACTCAGCGTCATCTCGACTGTGACGCGTAAGATAGCCTGGGGGACCGGCAGAGACACTGTCGTGGTCAACAGAGGGTTCTTCGACGAAGACGACCAGCTGTACTGCAGAAGCGGGAGCAGGGACATGCAGCCCATAATAGACAGGGCGCGGAGCCTCGGCTACAACGCCGGCGGTAAGAAGGACGTGCTGGGCGCCATAGTGCCTAAGGGTGAGACGGACTCCTTCGTGGATGAGCTGATGGTTTTCCTAAAGAAATAGTGGGTAGGTTAACTGCGGCGCAGAACCTTGCCCGGTGTGGCGCCCGTGTGTTTACCCTTCTCGACCACTGGTACGCCGTTAACCAGCACGTACTCTATTCCCTTGGGGTGCCTCCTTGGCTCCACAGGCGTCCCTACGACCTCCAGCTTCTCGTAGTTGAACACCGTGATGTCCGCGCAGCTTCCCGGCGTGATGGCTCCTCTGCCCTTCAAGTTGTGGTGCTCCGCCGCCGCGGTGCTCATCTTGTAGACGCACTGCTCCAGTGTGAATACGCCCAGCTTCTTGACCATCTCGTTGATGAATGCCGGGAACGCGCTGAACGCGTTGATGCCCGGCATCCTGTACGGCGCCTTCTCCTGCTGGTACTCGGCGTCGTACACGTACTGGTCGAGGCTGAGGCTGCCGGCCCTGTGCTGGAACATGAGCGCCCTGTAGGGCTTCTGAGGGAAGTTGCCGGTGTCGGCGGTGCCTGCGGTGTACCCCATGGCGTCGGGGTCCTCACAGATTAGGTCGAACCAGGTGTCCATCTGGGGCTTGCCGCGCTCCCTGGCCACCTGCGCCAGGTTCTTGTCCACGGCCGACGTGTCCTTGTGTCTGCTCACCCATATGTTCTCGGCCCACTGGGGATTGCTGTTGGGATTGTAAGCCAGCCTGATGAACCACTTGCCCGTCTGTAACGCGTTCACGATCTCCTCCCTGTAATCAGGGATCTTCAGGAGCTCCGAGAACCTTTCGCGGCTTCCCGCCTCCTTGAGCCACGGGGCTAGGATGCTGCTCAGGTAGGGCATCACGTCGAAGCCTCCCCTGAGGAACCATGGCATGCTGTCGAAGCTGATGTCCAGGCCCTCCTTGTGGGCCTCGTCGAAGAAGGCCAGCGTGGCCCTTATGTTGTGCTCCTCTAAGTAGTCGTGGCCCTCCGGCACCAGCCTCCACCCTGGGGTTAGGTGGGCGATGTTGGTCTTGACGCCGGTGACGCGGCAGCTGTTGATGCTCTCCAGCAGGCCGTCCACCTTGTTGCTGCGGGTGTCTCCCAGCTTGACTTCGCGTCTCCTCCCCGTCCTCCTCCAGTGGGGGCAGTAGACGCCGCCGTACTCCTTCATTATGCTGACGCACTCGTTGATCTCATCCATGCCGGCCCAGACGCCGGGGTCGTAGTCGAGTCCGGTGCTCAGCCCGATGGCGCCTTCCTTCATGGCCTGGTGTATTAGCTCCTTGATCCTGTCCAGCTCCTCCCTCGTGCTGTGGCGCTTGAAGTCGTTGCCCATTACGTTGATCCTACAGGTTCCTTGCCCGACCAGGGGCGCCGCGTTCATGGAGACGCCCACCTTCTCTACCTTATCCATCCACTCGCCGAGGGTGCTCCAGTCCACCTCCCACCCGTAGTGCCTCCTCATCAGGGCGTTCACGTCCTCGCGGGGATGGACCTGGTTCTTGGGGTAGTACTTGTGGGGCTCAATCTCCTCGATGTGGTCGGCTGCAAGGCCCGGGAGCTCCAGCATGTCCCCGTATGGGCCCTGGCTGCCTCCGCACTGGCCGCCAACGAATGTGGTGACGCCCTGCATCACGTAGCTCTGGGCCTTGGGGAAGAAGAGGAGAGTGGCGTCCCCGTGGCTGTGAGCGTCGATCCAGCCCGGGCTAGCGTAGAGGCCCTTGGCCTGGATGACCTTCGCGGCGTCGCCCTTCACGTTCCCCAGGGCGGCCACCTTGTCCTTCTTCACCCCGATGCTGCCCCTGTAGGGGGCCTTCCCGGAGCCGTCTATGATGAAAGCGTCTTTGATTACTACGTCGTACTCGCCTGACATGTTTCTACGACCTGAACGAGGCATAATACCATCTTCGACTATTAAAAATCGAGTATAAAGATAAGGAGGATTAAGTGACGGTGACCACCACGGTGCTGAAGCTCCCCGTCTTAGTGTTCTGAACGATGATCACGTAGCCTCCATCGTCCACATCGGGGACCTTGATCTCCAGCGCGAACGGGTCGGCGGCCCCGCCCATCAGCACGAGGTAACCTCCTTGCTTGACGGACGACGGGTAGCAGGTCAATGTCGTGGGGCCGGCGTTGTAGGCCCACGAGTAACTCAGCTCGCCCTTCTCGCCGTCCCATATGCCCTGCTGCTCCCAGTAGACCTTTACGTAGGGGGTCATGTGGAACGTTGGGTCACCCTTTTCACCTTTAGGCCCCTGCTCACCCACCGCGCCCTGTGGCCCCTGTGGGCCCGTCTCCCCGGCTGGACCCTGCTCGCCCTGTGGTCCTTGTGGCCCGGTTGGCCCCTGGGGGCCTATCGGCCCAGGCGGTCCCTGTTCGCCTTGGGGCCCTGGTGGTCCCTGCGGTCCCAGCTGTGGTATGAAGGCGTACGCGGCGCCTCCTCCGAGTAGTAAACCTATTACAAGTCCTGTTGCTATGCTCTGTAGCTCCATGGTCTGTTAATTGGCGGTGACTGTTAAATCTGCTCCGGTCGGCCTCGGGGGGCCCGCAGGTCACTCTTTTATGGTCTGGATGAGCCTCTGTCTCTTATCTTCGTACTCGTCCAGTAGGGTCTCGAACTCGTCTCTGACTCTCTTAAGGTCCTCGATCCAACTGAGGAACTCCCGGGTGGACTCGTCCAGGGCTTGACCGTCTTTAACCTTTAGAGTCATATCAATGGGAACCTAAAAAAATGGTGCTTAAAAGAGAATCTGGGTATTGTGTAGAGACATACAACCGGCTTCCATATCAGCGATCAACAGGTTACTGGACGGTATACATCGCCAGCCAACCTTCATGAGGAGCCTGCGAGATCAAAAACCCTAAAACGTGGCGGCTGTTCATAGCTCGGCATGAACAAGGACACCCTCGACCTATTGCTCCTCGGCGTCGCCCACTCGCTGAACCACAGCCTCTTCCTGGTGCTTCCGCCGCTCCTGGGGTACATCGTCGCCGACCTGGGGACGACGTACTCGGCTATGGGGGTAGTCGTCACCATAACTTTCCTCACATACGGTGCGGGGGCCCTCATAGGCGGCCCCCTCTCAGATAGGCTGGGCAGCCTCACCGTGGCCCGTGTCAGCATCGGGCTGGGCGGCCTCATGAGCCTCGTATTCCTCTTCGCCGACGACGTGGTCGTCTTCGGGGCGGGCATGTTCCTGATGGCGCTCTGGGCCAGCTTCTACCACCCCACGGCCAACGGGCTCATCGCCAAGGTGTTCACGGAGAAAACGGGCAACGCCATGGGCGTCCACAACGCGGCCGGCAACTTCGGCCAGGTCCTCACGCCAACGCTGGCATTCCTACTGGGGGTGATGTTTAACTGGAGGCTCAGCTTCGTGTTCTTCGGCGCCCTAAGCGTCGTCACGGCGTGGACGCTGGACCGGATTCAGGTCAGGGAGCAGATAGTGCCGGCCACAAGGCAGAGCTACATGGAGTTCGTGAGGACCCCGGGCCTGTGGCTCATACTGCTGTACAATGTGTTAGTGGGGTTCCTGTTCAGGTCGGTGGACCTTTTCTTCCCCAGCTTCCTCACCCTTGAGCGCAGCTACACGGGGGGCATCGCCGCGGTGGCCAACAGCATGATCCTCTTCTTCGGCGGTCTGGGGCAGCTTCTGGGGGGCAGGTGGTCCGACAGGCTGGGCCAGACCCGGACGTTGCTGGTGATGACTGGGGGGATGGTGCTGAGCCTGGCCCTGCTGATGGTTCTCCCCTCAAGCGTGGCCGGTGTGGCGCTATTCATCGTGCTCTACGGCGTAAGCATGTTCGGGCACCAGCCCACCGTGACAAGCCTCGTTAGCAGGCTCTCCCCCAGGAACTTCATGGGCTTGGCCTACGGCGTCATGTTCTTCTCGGCCTTCGGCGTCGGCTCCCTCTCCACGACGGTCACAGGGTACCTGGCGGACAGGTACAGTCTCACGCTGGCCTTCTGGTTCAACGTGGGGATAGCCGTGGCGCTCCTCGTCGTGAGTGCGGTGATATACCTGAGGATCAGGGAGAGGTCCGGGTGAGGTAAGCTAAGATACCCGTGATGGTTTTGCTGTCCATTATGGTGTTGTCCTCTATCATCTTCAGGGCGTCGTCGAAGCTGACCCGCTCCACGTTTATGAACTCGTCCTCCTCGGGGCTTGAGCTCACTTGCTCCAGTCCCTCGGCCACGTAGAAGTGGATCACCTCGCTGCTGTACCCTGGAGCCATGTAGCAGCTGAGGAGCCTCCTCCAAGTCTTTGCGGCGTACCCTGTCTCCTCCCTGAGCTCCCTCACGGCGCACGCGTCGGGGTCCTCGCCCTGCTCGAGGGTCCCTGCGGGGACCTCTAGAAGCTCTCTGCCGGCCGCGTACCTGTACTGCTTCACCAGAACGATCTCGGACTCGTCCACGGCGACTATAGCCACAGCGCCGGGGTGGTCAACGATGTCTCTTGTGACCACCTTGCCGCTTGGCAGCCTCGCCTGGTCGGATTTGAAGCTGAAGTTCTTTCCCCTGTGAAGAGTCTTGGATGACACCGTCTCCTCCATTCGACTCACCCCCAAATCGATCCAGTGAAAATGGTCTCGGAGGGTTTAATATCTTTCAACAGAGGCCCCTATTCTCTCCCCACGACGACGCGTCTACATATAAAATGTGGAGGAAGCCATGGTTAGAGGGTCTCCAGCAGCGCCACGGGCTCTCCGCCCCTGTAGTAGACCCTGGGCATGAAAGGGTTGATGTGGTTAAGTAGGCTGTACGTCATCCACCCAGCCGTGGCAGCCGTAATGTACAGGTCGTTTTCGCCTGACTCACCGATAACAGTGACCTCGTCCCCCTTCGTAGCGTCCACGTCCGTGAGGTCTACCAGGTAGTGGTTGAGGCTCACGGAGCCCAGGCTTCCCCTGACCTTCCCGTCGACTACGACCTTCCCCTTGTTGGCCATCTCCCGCGGTACGGCGTCGTAGAAGCCAAGGTGGAGGGTCCCAATCTTCATTCTCTTGGGCGCCACGAACCTGCCCCAGTAGGTCACAGACTCGCCCTCCTCCACCCACTTGACATGCTCCACCCTGGCCTTGAGCTGGAGCGCCTGCCTGAGCCTCAGGCCGCTGGAGGCGTCCTTGGGCTCAGGGTAGACTCCGTAGAGGCTCATGCCGGGGCGCACAATGTCCAGCCACATCCTGGGGTTGTGGAAGACGCTGTCTGTGCTGGATATGCTCCTGTACCGTACATTTACGCCTCTGGACTTGAGCTCCCCGTCCACGTCCAGAAGCCTCTTCAGCATCGCCTCGTCCTGCTCCGGTCGCTGCTGGAGGGTGCTGAAGATTCCTTGGACCTCGACGCTCGGCAGCCGACGGATGCGTTCAACGAGGTCGGCTGCCTCGCTGTACTTGACGCCCACCCTGTTGAGGCCGGTGTCGACCTTCACGAAGACTGCCGCGGTCTTCCCTAGCCTTTTAGCCGCCTCGCTCAGCTTCTCCGCTGCCTCCAATGTGTAGACGGTCTGAGTGATCCCTTTCTCGACCACGCTCCTGTACTGGTTTTCCGTGAAGAGCACGTCCATGTTTAGGACGTTCACGGCGAGGCCCGTCTCCTTGATCTTCTCGGCCTCCCTGAGCTTCGCCACCATCACCCACCTGACACCCTGGGACTCAAGGTAAGCCGTTATGGGGATCAGGCCGTGGCCGTATGCGTTGTTCTTCACCACGGCCATGACCTCGACGCCCACGCGGTCCCTTATGTTCCTGAGGTTGAAGCCTACGTTGTCCAGGTTTATCTCCAGCCACGACGTGTAGCCTTCCAGCTTCTCCCTGATCTCCCATGGCCTGGGCTGCCCCCTGAAGTATCTCTCAGCCATCAGTATCGGTATGTTCAGGGCCCCTGAATAGAAAAACGTTGCAGGGCACACAGACGCTGTGTCGCGGTTGAAGCAAATTCACATATTTTTATTATAGCTGATGTATTTTGTCCCAACAGCAAGTGTTTTAACCACTGAAACCTCCGAAAATACTGACGGTTCATGGTCAGACGAGCGTTAATCATGGGAGCAGCGGGCAGAGACTTCCACAACTTCAACGTCTACTTCAGGGACAACCCTCGCTACAAGGTTGTGGCCTTCACGGCGGCCCAGATATCTGAGCTGGACACCACGGCAGGCGTGGAGAAGCGGGTTTACCCCCCGGAGCTGGCGGGGCCCAGGTACCCAAAGGGGATAAGGATCTTCCCCGAGAGCCAGCTTGAGCGACTCATTGAGGAGCTCCACGTGGACGAGGTGTTCTTCAGCTACAGCGACGTCTCCGCGAGGCACCTCCACGACGAGGCCGCCAGGACACAGTCGATGGGGGCCACATTCGTCCTCCTGGGGCCGAGGGACACGATGATCAAGCCATCGAAGCCTCTCATCAGCGTGTGCGCCTCCCGCACAGGGAGCGGCAAGAGCCCCACCTCCAGGTGGCTTGTGTCCCACCTCAAGGACAGGGGCTACAGGGTTGTGGTCATCAGGCACCCCATGCCCTACGGGGACCTGGTGAAGCAGAGGGTTCAGAGGTTCCAGACCTACGAGGACCTGGACAGGTACGAGTGCACCATCGAGGAGAGGGAGGACTACGAGCCCCACCTGGACCGCGGGGCCGTGGTTTACAGCGGAGTCGACTACCAAGCCATCCTAGAGGAGGCAGAGAAGGAGGCCGACGTTTTGATCTGGGACGGCGGCAACAACGACTACCCGTTCTATGTGCCGGACCTCCATATAGTTATCGTCGACCCCCACAGGGCGGGACACGAGCTCATCTACTACCCGGGGGAGACAAACGTGAGGATGGCGGACGTGATCATCGTCAGCAAGGTGAACACGGCTGACCCGGCCAACGTCAGGAAGGTGAGGGAGAACGTCAGGGGGATCAACCCGGACGCCGTCATCATGAACGCCAACATGGTCATCACGGTCGATGACCAGAAGAGTCTGCGCGGCAAGAAGGTGCTTGTCATCGAGGATGGCCCGACGCTGACCCACGGCGAGATGAAGTACGGGGCCGCCACCATCAAGGCCAAGGAGATGGGCGCCGACATAGTGGACCCCAGGCCCTACGTGACGGGCACCATCAAGGACCTCTACAGCCTCTGGCCACACCTGGGAAAGGTGCTTCCCGCCGTCGGCTACAGCGACCACCAGATAAGGGAGCTGGAGGCGGCCATCAACGCTGTGCCATGCGACCTGGTGCTCATGGGGACGCCCACGGACCTGCGCCGCTACATGAAGGTGGACAAGCCGGTGCTCAGGGTCAAGTACGAGTTCCAGGAGGTCGAGCCCGGTGTCCTGGAGGCCGAGGTCCTCACGGCCCTCGGGTCCTAGCCAGGGCCCCCCTGTTTCTGGGGCCGGGTGTGTTCGCCTGGTTTATGACTGCTGTAGTCATGATCGTTTTCCGCCGCTCTTCGCAGTGGCTTCTTACTGCTGTAGTAATAATCGTTTTTAGGGGTCGTTGGGCCTCTGCCGGCTTATTACCTGCTAGCCGTTATAAGGCGGAAAAAAATATTTCATGGTCAGGGAGGCCATCCCAGAGCTGAAGGAAAAGTACAGTGAGTAACTTAGTCACGTGAAGCCTAGAGAGGCTTCCCGGTCATGACTGCCTGCCAGGCCTGGGCTGTTTTCTCGGTGGGGAGCCAAGCGGCTGGGCCCTCCTTGGCTTTCTCCTCGTCATAGGGGGCGTATGTAAGGGTATCGAGATCACCCAGGTATCCGTTCTCTAGTCTGAGGGGCCGGAGGGCTCCTCTGGGCTCCCGGGGGAGGCGGAGAGGTATGACCTCGTCGAAGTATACCTCGGACATCTCCAGTGACCGGGCGGCCTCATGTACTCCTTTTGGCTCCACGGTGAGGGCCCACAGGGCGTTGGCTCTACGGTTCATGGAGAAGATGCCGTTTATGATGCCGTTGCGGAAGGGAGAGTCCTTCTCTCCTATGAAGAGGATGCCGGGGACCTCGCGTGCGGCCTGTGGGGCTAGGGCGGTGTAGTAGACGCCGCCCTTGTTGAGGACGAATGTTATTGTGCGTTCGGGTCTCCAGCAGGCGAACTCGTAGTTGAACTGGCCGCCTGCGGATATTCCCCAGAAGGCTAGGGGAGCGTCGGAGAGCTCTGGGCGGCCGGACTGCCCGGCGAGTTCCGTGAGTGCGTCTAGGAGGGCTTGGCCGCTTCCCTCGTCGACCTTGCAGTACTCCTCGATGAACATGTTTTCGTGGGGTTTGTCGGTGAGGTTGCAGCCTAGGAGGGCGAGGCCGTGGCGAAGGGCGAGGCCTTGCCAGTAGGATGCGCTGACGTCGAGTTTGCGGCTTTCGGCGAATCTTTTCCAGGAGGCTTGCTTCACCCAGGGCCGCGAGTCGAGGTTGGAGCCGTGGACGGCCACGAGGACTCCTTTGATAGTGTCGGGTTCGTCGGGGACCCAGAGGCGGAACTCCGCTTTATCGTAGTTCTCACCTGGTGGGATCGTCACGTCGAATGTTTTTCCGTTATCGCTGTTTAAAGTTGACATTATGAGCGATTTGGGTGTTAACTAATAAAAGGTCATTGCATTAGCCCAATAATGCTTTTTTTTCATGTATGCATGTATCTTCTGTTCACTGTAAAAGGTTAAATCTCAAAATCGTACCTAACTCTACCATCAACGATCACCTGAAAAATGGTTATTGTGATGTGAGGATAAGATTATGGATTATTTGATTTTGAGTTCTGGATGTTTAATACCATATTCCATGACATCTTCGTAGAGAAATTCCCTCTCCAAATCGTTGTAGGTATCTACGTTAAGGAAAAAGGGGCCACGTACACTTACTAATAACCATGATTCAGGCCTGATTTTAACAGTGGCCTTCTCTCGCGTCATTATAGTAGGTCTAAGACCTCGCTCACAGTTAGAATCTTGATCCCTTTGAACTCATTCAGCGAAAGAAGGTGCTTATCCCCTGAGACGATATAGTCAGCCCCTCCATCATACGCTGTTCTTAAGAATACGTCGTCGCTGGGGTCATTCTTCACCACTTTGAACTTTGATTTTATCGTAACTATCTTTGCTGTACTGTTGATGATTCTCAGGAATTTTGTCACGTCCTCTTCCTTGACATATTTCCTTATTTTATCATCTGCCGCAACCTCTGCGAGTTCTTCCAGTACGCCTCTGGAGAGAATCAACTGGGCATTTCCTCTGACCATCTCGAAGAGCAACGCTCTGGGTTTGCCGGTTCTTATCAAGGCTGAGACGAGGACGTTAGTATCTAGTACGGCCTTGATCATGAGAGATCCGCTCATCGAGCCTTGTGTTTTCTGTGCTTCTGTATTATCTCGTCTATCTCTTTCTCCGAGAGCTCTCCGTGGCTGGCGATTCGTGCGTCGATCTTCTCATATAGTTCCTTAAGCTCTTCAGCGGAGTCTGGCACCTTTAGCTTCTTCATTATCAATCCATCGTCGTGGCCGTATACGAGCAGCTTGGTCTTGGGGCCGATGCTCAGCTTCTCTCTAATGGCGAGTGGTATCACCACCTGGCCCTTGCTGCTGACCACCACGATGTCGGGCTCTTCTTGTTCCGTCATGACGCCTCTGATTTCATTCTTACTTTCTTACTTTATAAGGATGTGTTTTCCGCCATCTTCTATTTTCTGTTTACTGTAAAGGTTTATATCCGCTTCAGTTTACCGTCTGCCGGGGAGCACTATGCTACCACGCAAAGGATATTCACATCGCGGCGCGTCAACCCATCTGTAGCCTGCTCTAGAGTGCTCGACTCGGCCTAGGACGCCCGGTATGTGGGGGACGAACAGAAGCATGTTTCGTCTACTTGACTCCTCGACCAGCCTCGCCCTGCTGGCCGCGGCGACCCTGGGGTCGTACTCGAACGAGGGTATCCAGTCCGTGTGCTCGACGTGGGCCGGGTGGATGATGATGTCAGAGGTGTAGAGCAGGGTCTTTCCGCCCGAGGATACCTCCACAACCATCATGCCGGGCGTGTGGCCCGGGGCAGACCTGACGGTTATACCCTTGCCTATGGCAGCCACGTCATCCACCAGCCTGACTCTGTCCTCTAACATGCTCAAATAGTCCAGCGCCCAGCCCTTAACCACGCCTCGTACATGTTCAGCCTCCCTCCTGCTCATCACGATCTCGGCGTTCGGGAACGCGGCCTCTCCGCCCGACAGGACCCCACCGAAGTGGTCCCAGTGCCTATGTGATATGATGACGGTGTCCACGTCCCCCGCACTCACACCTGCACCAGAAAGGCTCCTCGTCAGCAGCCCGGCGGGCTCACCGGGGTGCCTCTCGTTCTCGGCTCTGTCCCCGCAGCCAGCGTCGACCAGAATGTAGTGATCTCCGTCGTCCACGAGTAGGTAGTTGAATGGGATCACTGTAGATGAGCTGAACCCGCCGTAGGCCGACAGGCACCTGCGGAGCTCCTCCTCCGGCGCGTCGCCGAAGATGAACCTCTCCGCGGGGTCGTCGGTCATGGCCCTCACGCTTCGAGCGCCGTCGTATAGTATGTGGCACTCAAAGGCGCCGACATTGAACATGTTATCATGGTTTGATCCGGGCAGCATATCCTCCCCTGTAGGTTACAATGACGACGCGTATGTAAATTCACCTTCGCGCAGCCGTGGGAGGTTAGTTCTGAGCATCCTCTAGAATATCCTTGACGTACTGTAGGTACGGCTCATGGAGCTTCCCGATTAGCTTGCGGTCGGCCGTGTACATCTTGGCTCCTTCGAGGCTGGCGAGAGAGATGTACGACGCGTCATAGAGCGTTATATCGTTTTCGTATGCCGCATCCAGGGCATGTGCAGCGTACTGCCCTCTGAGTGCGCGCAGGTCGAACGCGTAGGCGTCCAGGGACTCCGAGATACGTTTAACCTCCTGAGCCGTGAAGAGCCCCTTGAAGCGTAAAGCGTTCAGAGCCTCGAACACGATGAGCTCAGGCGCGACTATCTCGGCCTCCCCCTCGACGTACCTTCGCCTGATCCTGAGGGCCTCCTCGGAGCCCTCCTCGTCCACGAACCACTTGACGAGTACGCTTGCGTCGACGACGATCCTTTCAGCGGCGTTCGTCGCGGAACCTCCTTATGATCTCCTCGGCCTTCTCCTCGCCCCCTGTGGGTCTTCTCAGCTCCTCGTTTAATAGCACAGCCTTGGCCAGGTTCCTCCTCTTCTCCTCCTCGATTCTCCTTTTTATTGCGCTCCTGATGACCTCGCTCCAGTTGACGTCGACGCTGTCCATCTTGGCCTTGGTCTCCTCATCCACACGTACCGTAATTACTGTCATACATGTCATTACGATATAGGTGTTATTAAACATGAGCGTACAAGTGTATCGCCGGGTACTTGGCGAAATGGAAGCCTAAAACTGAGGTTCAACCATAATCACGATTAATCATTTAGTCCAGGGTGAGGATAAGGTTATGAAGACATGTTGGCGTCATCCTTCATATAGACCCGGGCTCTCACATGGCTTCCGCAGTTCGGGCAGGTCAGGAGCTTCCAACCGCCGCCGCGACCCAGCCCATGGGGGGAGACGAGGTCGGCGACAGTGCTTATGCTGAATAGTTGACCACATTCCGGGCAGCGGTACACTGTGTTTCCAGCATGCCACCTCACGACAACTAGCAGCGACGCGACCACGATGATGATCCAGAGGGCGAACCCGAAGGGCCAGTGTATGGGTGCGAGGATCAACGCGGTGAGGATGGTGGTGGTGACGAATGCGATGAGAGCGGTGCCTGTGTTCAAGGAATCAACCTCTCATGTGATCTGAATTGTACTCGTCTCCCTTAACCTGTTCCGGTCTACGCGTACAGTTCCTTCGGGTCCCTGATCTTGAGGTAGGCCCACACAGCCACGATCGCCATACCCGCAGACATCACGTAGAAGGGAAGAGTGGAATCCGCCTCGTAGAGGACGCCTCCGAGTAGCTGAGCCACCGCCATGGGGAGGAACAGGAGCATCCCGCCGCCCATCCCAGTGTTCCTGATATCGATGAAAAAGTTTCCACCACCAACCGCTGAAGTCACCCGCCCACGCCTATCCTTTGGAACCGCGTCAGCCAACAGCGACTGGAACCCAGGCATAAGGAAGGCGTTCCCCACAGCCATCAAGAAGACCATCAGGGCCAACCCGGTGAAATCCTTCACAACGTGGATGAATATTAGGGGGTAAATTGGGACCACCAGCATGAACGGTATCAGCAGCCTCCTCCTCCCCACACTGTCCAGCAGCTTCCCCGACCACTGTGACAGCACCAGCCTGGTGCCACCCTGTATCGCTGAGGTCATGCCCCAGCTCGTAGCCGATATCCCGAGCAGCGATGTGGCGTAGACGATCCAGAATGCACCGGCTATGCCGTTGAAGAAGACCTGAAGCATCTGCATCAGGGCGAGAGCCCTGATCAGGTCGGGCATCCACCTCACGGTCTCTATGAAGCTGAGGTACGAGTCCTTCAGGAGCTTTGGCACGTTTCTATAGTCCAGCCTCTCAGCTCTGGATGGGTCAAGGGTCTCCTTCAAAGTAAGAGTACGTATGAGGGCCACGAGTAATCCTGCCCCGAAGCCTATGTTGTAGATGAACCGCATGGCGGGGACTATACCCCACGCATCCACAAGGTAGCCCCCGATGAAGGGCGAGATGACCCCGAGCGCCGCTGGTAACGAGATAGCTAACGCGAACCCCTGTCCTCTTCTCCCGGCTCTCATCGAGTCGGCCATGAGCACGGTTAGTATCGGCGAGTAGAACAGGACGAGGTTCTGGAAGAAGCTGGCCAACGCGAGCCACTCCCAGTGAGGGGCGAATGCGAAGGGGAGGAAGGTGAAAGCGTAGCCGAAGGTCGCGAGGCTGACGAGCTTCACCCTCCCCGACTTGTCTGCTATGTAGCCGCCGAGAGGGTAGAGGAACAGGCCGGCGATGGCTGAGGCTGAGTTGACTATACCTATATCGGCGGGGGAGCCCCCCAGGTTCTCGATGTACAGGGGCAGGTAGGGTCTGGGGATGTTGGTCGTGAACTGCCATATGCACTGGCACATGACGAGCCAGAATAGGTTCCCTCTGAGCATCCCTATGCCGAACTCGCGCTTCTCCATCCCATGCTGACCCCTTCTCGTCGGATAAATTTATAGCGACGATTCTCTACTTAGCCTCCCCATAGCTATTTACGCTTTATCAATATTATCGCTGGCGCACGCAAGCGCGCGTAGTTTGAGGTGAGGATAAGATTATGGAAAGAATGAAAAGTGCGCGCGATCCTAATTAATTTGTTTAAAGGTTAAATGGTCATCTTCTTTAAAATAGTCAACGTCGAGCTTGAAGTTTGGGTCCCTCTGCGTAGCCATCTTATACATATCCTTCGCGAGTACATCGATGTTAGCGTAGAGATCCTTTGGCCAAGGATGCTTCCGGTACTCATCCATCACAGGTTTAAACTTGGCGTAGCCCCAGATAGAAATTATACCCCCGACCTGATATAGAGTCTCCTTATCGAGTATATTCTTCCTGTATAGGTATCCTATTGAGTCGAGTTGTGAGAGGAACGTTGAACGCTGAGCATAAGCCTTCTTGTTCACCGTGGAGTCGTATTTCTTCTTGAAGTCCTCGATGTCTTCCCAGTCCCAGCTCATTAGCTCGATATATCGGTTCCAACCTTCCTCCGAGTACAGCGTGTTTAGGACGTTGTTGGTGTACTCTATCTTCCTCTTCCCGGCCTCGTCGAAGCTGACCCTTATCGTGTTGGCTACGCCTACGACGAAGCTGAATGCGGCAATTATTACTCCTATGGTTTGAATCGTCAGAAGATCAACCATTCAATTTCACGGTTTATGATTCGTATGAGGTGAGGATAAGATTATGCCCATGTGGGGTGGAAATAGAACACCGATTCACCCAGCAGCCGCCACATGACGACGACGACTACCCCCCTCTCCCCCCCACCCTGCACGCACACAGACACACACCAAACAAAACCCCCAAACCCACAGCATCCTCAACGCAATATTGAACAGGCTGGACACCCACATGAAAACCGTTGATAAACATGTTCAGCCTCAAAGACAAGGTGGCCATCGTCACCGGAGGAAACGGGGGCATCGGGTACGGGATCGCCCGCGGCCTAGCCGGCGCAGGGGCAAGCATAGTCATAGCCGCGCGCAACGCCCCGAAGACGGCGAAGGCGGCGGAAACCATCAGAAGCGACTACGGAGTTAAGGTTTTAGAGCTGAGCGTCGACGTGAGACGGGAGAACCAGATCACATCCATGGTGGAGAAGACTCTGGGGCTCTTCAATAGAATCGATGTCCTGGTCAACAATGCGGGCATCAACATCCGGAAACTGCCCCAGGACCTGAGCTCCGCCGAGTACGACGAGGTCCTGGAAGTGAACCTGCGCAGCGCCTTCCTTTGCTCCAAGGCCGTCTACCCAGCCATGAAGGAGGCCGGGGGAGGCAAGATCATCAACATAGGGTCGATGACGTCGCTGTTCGGCGGAGCCAAGCTCATGGCCTACGGGGCGAGCAAGGGAGGCATCGTGGCCATGACACGGGCCCTGGCCGTCGCCTGGGCGCCGGACAACATCCAGGTCAACGCCATACTGCCGGGCTGGATCGACACGGACCTGACGAGGAGGGCGTGCGTGGAGCTGGAGGGCCTCAACGAGAGGGTGCTGGCCAGGACGCCCGTTGGGAGGTGGGGGAGGCCCGAGGACCTGCAGGGCACAGCCATCTACCTGGCGACGGCTGCGTCAGACTTCGTCACAGGCGTGGCTCTACCGATTGACGGCGGCTACTCTGCGATCGTATGACGCACGCGCAATCTCCTCAAGGATACAATTATATCGTGTCGACCCCCTTGAGAAACCACGTATGACCTTCAATGAGAGGGAGACCATCGAGAGGCTGCAGAAGATCGACACGCCGACCATCAGCAACGTCGTGGCGACGTACCCGCGCTCCGAGAACTGCATGAAGCTCTACGACGCGTGGTACGGTGCATGGTATACTGACCAAACGATAAAATGCGTGTACCCTGAGCTGGGGCCCAGAGTCGGGTACGTCTCCACCGTCATATTCTGCGAAAGGTCAGAGAAGTACACGGGCACGGGCAGGTGGGCGCTGCCCGACCACATAGACGGGACCAGGAAGCCGGTGGTCCTCGTCGCGGAGCAGCAGTTCCCGCCCGAGCTGGCTGACAGGGTCGGGCTCTTCGGCGAGATCATGACCACCCAGTACAGGGCCCTCGGCGTCGTCGGCGTGATCACCAACGGCCCCATGAGAGACATCGACGCCATCAGGCCCATGGGCTTCCAGTACTACGCGACTGGGGTGACTCCGGGCCACGGAGACTTCATTGTGAAGGCGGTGGACGTGCCCGTAACTGTGGGCGGCATGACCGTCACGCCTGAAGACATGGTCCACATGGACCTGCACGGGGCCGTCAAGTTCCCCGCCTCCAAGATGGGCGAGGTCCTGGAGCGGGCAACCAGGCTCCTAGAGTCGGAGTCCATGCAAACCCGGATGTTCAAAGACCCTGGGTTCACCCTGGAGAAGTGGAAGCGGAGCGTCGAAGCGAAGTAGCGGAAGAAATGGAGTGTTGAAGATTGAAAGTACTGTTCGTGGCTGGGCGCTGGGCCCAGGACATCGACAAGTCTGAGAGGCTCAAGGAGTTGAGAAAGCACGCCACCGTCGAAGTGGCGCTCTCGGGCGAGGAGAAGCAACTAATAGAAAAGGTGAGGGACGTAGAGGTCATCATCACCGGGGGACCCATCACGGCCGCCGTCATAGGCGCGGCCCCGAAGCTGAAGATGATCCAGACGACGAGCGTCGGCTTCGAGTACATCGACGAGGCCGCCGCCGCGGCCAAGGGCGTCATCATCTGCAACGTGGCAGGCGTCAACGCCAACAGCGTCGTCGAGCTGGACTTCGGCATGATCCTTGACATAGCCCGCAGGATAGGGGCTCACAACCGCCTCATGAGGGCGGGCGGCTGGGGACGCGTCGAGGTGGAGCATCAGGTGGAGATACGGGGCAGCACCATCGGCATCGTCGGCCTGGGAGCCATCGGCAGCAGGATGGCTCAGTTCGCGACCCAGGCCTTCAACATGAAGGTGCTCGCATGCGACCCCTACATCACCGAGGCGAGGGCCCAGCAGTTCCGCGCCGAGCTCGTGGACATCGAGACCCTGTTCAAGGAGTCTGACATCGTGACGATCCACGTGCCCCTCAACGACGAGACCCGCCACATGATCACCGAGAAGCTGCTGAGGCTCATGAAACCAACCGCTATCTTCGTAAGCAGCGCCCGGGGCCCCGTCGTGGACGAGAAGGCTCTCATCAGGGTCCTGCAGGAGAAGAGGATCAGCGGGGCCTGCCTAGACGTCTACGAGACGGAGCCGCTGCAGAAGGACAGCCCCCTAAGGGCACTAGACAACGTCTCCCTGGTGCCGCACATCGGCAGCACGCCGGGGATCATGGTGGAGATGAGGGAGACCGCGGTATGGAACGTCCTCAGGGTGGCGAAGGGCGAGCCGCCCCTCAACGTTCAGACGCCGAGGGTCTACTACACGAGCCCCAAGTGGACTCGTTAACCCCGTTTTCTCGGCCAGACGTCGAACCCTGCCCTCATCTATGAGAATCCAAGGCGTCTAGAAAGGTGGCCACGAAAAAATAGTTGGGGTTAAGACCCCCAGATGGATCACATACATGTTGGTGTTATTTTAGGGGCGAGTACCGCGTGGGCTTCAGCAGCATGTTCTCCACCCTCTCCGTGAGGGACCCACCAGCCCGATCCTCCGTAGCCTTCTTCGCCTCAAGCCACTCCGGGTCAGAGGCGAAGGCGTTCCAGGCCTTCTCCCTATGCGCCATGTCCTCGTAGGCTAGCATGTAGTACAGCGTGTTGCTCGTGCCGATGACCGTCTCCCAGAACCCGATGACCTTGATGCCGTGCTTCTTGAACATCCGTAGGGTGATCTTGTCGAAGCGGTCGTTGAGGGCGTCCATCCCGCCGGGAACCGCTGAGTATATTCTCCACTCATACAGCATTCAGATTACCTCCACGTCCTTGACATCCTTCCCACCGCATAAATAATCTTTCAGTGCCGGCACACCAGTAACACTTCTTTTCATTTACGCGTAGATGCTACGGGCGGAGCGCGCCTCTCTGAGCGCGTGTGAATAATTATGCAGCGAAATCTATTGATTAGGGAGGCAATTATGTAGGAGAACCCGATGAAGTTTACTATGGTTGAGCTCTGAGTCGTGGGGGAGAGCATCATCGCCGCCAAGAGAATGTAGAGGATCGTGCCAACGTGTTTCCCAAGGTGATCATCGATCGGAATCCTCGAAGTGAGAATGTATTGCAGAAACGAAAACGTCATCACTACCAAGAGGAGTGGCGAGACAAGGCCGAGGGACATGTAATGGTAGAACCCAACTGAGACAAGTAGGAAATCCGCTGAGGCGTCAAGAACTGCGCCTTTCTTTGATGTGGAGTTCATGAATCTAGCTAGTTTTCCATCAAAAAAGTCGGTCATACATGTAATGAGGTATATTGGAAAGGCTAAGTCGCTGTGAACTCTAAGGAGCACCCAAACAACTGGGGCTAGCACTATTCTAGATAGTGAGAGCGCTGAGGGAAGATGCGAAGGGAGAATGTATCTTATTTCTCGCGCAATCAAACGTAGATTAGACAACGGGTTAGCCTATTTCACTATGCTCTGAGCGGTCTTAGCCGCGATTAGAGTCGGGTCGCTGGTTCCATCGACAGGTGTGTTTGGAGCCATCGTAAATAGTGTTAGCTTCCCTGCTTCAACTCCTCCATGGGTGGTTATCCAATTCGTCATGATTTGGTCAGCGTCGCGGGGGTTTCCGGCTGTAGTTAGTAGGGTGAATACGCGTAGACCATTCAGGTCGGTCAGTCTAGCCATGTAGTCCTGAACCGGCTTCGATGGCTGCCCCCCGTATAACGGCCCCCCTATAACTAGTAAACTGTAGCCTGTGAGGTCAATCGGTGCCTGACTACTGGCAGTAACGATGTCAACACTCCAGTTTGATGCCACGAGCCCAGAGGTGAATGAGTCCACCATCCTCTGGTGAAAGTCCGAGATTCCAGGTGAGTATACTACTATAACTCTGGGCCCACTTGAGGTTGGATTAATGGTTTTTAACTGTGTGACCGTCTCCAAATTTGATTTCCAGGCTATGGCTCCTATTGTGGCGCCGAGAATTATTACGATTATCAGCAGCGCTTTACCAATGTTGACCAGGTTCATGTCCCCTCTCTCCAAGTATTACTTACAATAAATTTGCCTATTTTAGCCTTAAGCCGTACACCAATTATTAAACTGGCCCGAGCCATGATAATTCGGCGGTAGCCAACCCGATCCAGGGGAACTACTCCTTAAGCAGATCATTGACTCGCTCGATGGCAAGCGCTGAGCCCAAGGAAGGTTCGTTCATGTACGCGCTGACCAGCTCGATGGTGCAGTACCCCTTATAGCCAGACGCCTCTATCTCGCGGAAGAGCTGGCGTAAAGGGATCACGCCGTCCCCGGGCATCATGTGAGTGTCCGAGTGGCCGTCGCTGTCGATGATGTGCATGTGGCGCAGGCGGCCGCCGAGCTTCTCAAAATAGGTCATGATGGGTTCACGGTTGCAGAAGGGCGGGACAACGTCACACATTCCTACAAGTCGGGGAGAGCCGACCTCGTCCAGGGCCTCGACAAGGTCGTTGCAGGTGACCACCACGTTGCTCTCGTACTGGGTGAGGGGCTCCAAAACCAGGTCCATGCCGATGCCCTCGGCGTGACCGGCCAGCTCCCTGAGGTTCTCGATGAGGCGAGGCCAGTACTCCCGTCTGGTGGCCTCGTAGCCGGCGTGGCCTGCGGAGATCAACGTGAAGCCGGCGCCCATCTCCTTCGCCACATCCATGGAGAGCTTGACGTAGTCCAGGCTGTCGCGGCGCATCGCCTCGGAGCCCATCATCATGTTGTAGGGGTATATGTTCATCTCCGGGGTGTAACCGATGATAGGCAGATCATACTTGCTGGAAAGTTCTTTGATCTCGCTGGTCCCACCTGCCTTAAGGTCGAAGGGATAAGCGTGCGGGCGGCCTCCCCATACCTCTACCCCATCGTAGCCGAACCGCGCTGCATCCTCGAAAGCTCTCTCGAGGTGTAGACGCATGTAACCCATTGTGAACAATCCGATCTTCATTATAACATCACCCTCAAATCGTTTGCACGATGTAATAAGTAAAAAATTGTATTCTTTCATTTATTACTATGTTAAACATGGAATTATCCTTTACTTTTTTTCAGTTACTATCTCTTCATTTTAACTAGTATAAACAAACTCCAGTTCCTCAAAATGTTATATCCCAAACAGCGTAACCTTACCTGAGGGATTCTGTTGGCAGAGTTCGACGTTCTGATCAAGGACGCTACGATCGTTGAGGGAACAGGCAAGAAAGCCTACAAGGGCAGCATAGGGATCGAGGGAGACAAGGTGGCCGCCTTGGGTAAGGTGAAGGGCGACGCCGCGAAGACGGTGAACGGCAAAGGCCTCACGGCCCTCCCCGGCTTCGTAGACGCCCACAGCCACGCCGACTGGACGCTACCCTGGTTCCCAAGGGCCGAGAGCTACGTCATGCAGGGAGTCACCACCTTCGTGGGCGGCCAGTGCGGTGGCAGCCCTGCTCCCCTTGGCGAGTACATCCGGGTCCCCCGGATGCTGCAGGACCACCTGAACGAACTGGACCCCTACAAGTACTATCCTCGCCTCAGCTACTACCCGCTTGAGCAGATCAACGAGTGGATGAAGGAGAAGTTCGGGTGGACCCTGGACTGGGAAACCATGGGCGGCTTCTTCAAGAAGGTGGAGGAGACGGGCGTCAGCGTGAACTACGCGCCCTTACTGGGCCATGGGAGCGTCAGGACGAAGGTCATGGGCAACGACTTCAAGCGCTACACCACCGGCCAGGAACAGGAGGAGATGCATGAGCTCATCCACCAGGGCATGAAGGACGGCTGTATAGGCATGAGCACGGGCCTCGACTACGACCCCGACGTCTTCGCCGCCCACGAGGAGATAGTGTCCAGCGTCGCCGTGCTGAAGGAGTACGGGGGCGTCTACTGCCCACACTGGAGGCGCACGGGCCGCAGGCGCGGCATAGCGACCGGCCACGTACCCAACGAGAAGATCACGGCCCTCATGGAGTGCGTGGACGTCTACAAGCGGACCGGCGTCAGACTCCACTACGCTCACCTGAGCACCGGCTGGGACATAAGGCCGAGCCCCCCAGAAGAACTGGAGCACGCCAACCTGAAGGTCACCATAGACATGATCACCCGGGACAGCAAGGGCGACCTGGACATAACGTGGGACGCCATCCCACAGTTGACGCGCGGCGGCTTCGAGGCCATGAGGTACCTTTGCAGCCTCTACGAGCCGTGGCTCAGGGAGCTTGGGAGCAGGGAGGAGCTAGCCAAGTGGTTCAAGGTGGAGGAGTTCAGGGAGGAGGTTAAGGAGTCCATCAGGAGGGGCAAGTGGTACATGAGGGAGTCATACAGCCCAGTCACGAACCCGAATTGGGCCAGCAACATCTACGTCCTTAGGAGCAGGGTACCAGGGGTGGATGGTAAGAGCATAGCCCAGATAGCATCTGAGAGGGGCCGCGACCAGTGGGACACCTGGATGGATATAATATCTGAGGACCCCGACGCCCTGGGAGCAACTGGTCAGCTACTTCCCATGTCCGCCTACCTGCAGTACTACACCCACCCCAAGGGCATGGTGGGCCTGGACACCAGCGTCTTCGACGCAGAGTATGAGAGGAAGGCGCCCCCGTACACCTTCCCGGGAATCAACACGTTCAACGCTTTCCCCATGTTCATAGCCAAGTACGTCAGGGACGGCAACCTCTTCGCCATGGAGGAGGCCGTCCAGAAGACAAGCACCATGGCAGCCAGGGTCCACAACCTGAAGGGACGAGGCGTCATCAGGGAGGAAGCCTACGCCGACCTGGTGCTACTGGACGTCCCCAACATCAAGGTGATTGCCGACGAAATGGAAACTAGGCGCCACCCCAAGGGCGTCGAGTACGTCTTCGTCAACGGCGTAGCCGTAGTCGAGAAGGGGAGACACACCGGCGAGCGCCCCGGCCGGGTGCTGAAGAGGGACTAGGACAGTCTGCGAGGGAGCACACCCAACTCCCCCAGCAGCCTCCTGGCCTCGTTGGACAACTTGAGGCGGCAGCCTCCTCTACCGTAGACCCTTCTCAGTACGCCCCCCTTAACCAGAGCCCTCCGCTGCCTGTCCTTCAGGTGCTCCGTGGCCAGCTCGCCCTCATCTATCCTCAGCAGCTCCTCCCTGTAGTAGATCACAGTGTTCCTAAAGTTCATGTCCGCGAGTGAAAACTCCTCCACGCCTGTGTCGGGGGACAACTTTTCGAGGCTTATCATCGCTTCGCTCCGGGGCACGACCATTCTAAGATTGTGTCTTTTCCAGGCTCCATCATATCCGGGTAACCGCGAGATAAAAAGTAAACCTTAGAGAGTTTACGCGAGGGGATCGATCACTGGTAGACAGTCAACCAGACAAGACATCCAGAAAAGGAGGTTATATGGGTGGACCCATGGGGGGCTCAAGAGGCTTCGTCAGCTTCACCTGCTCCGGATTCTCCTCGAACAGGGTTATCTGGGCGGCCCCGTAAAGGTAGTGGGCCTTCTGCTCGTCCTCCTGGATCCGCTCACCAATGCTCCTGAGGTAGTCACCAAGCTCCGACAGCTTCATGGACGCTACGGCTCTGACGCCCGCTGGAAGCTCGTCGTTCGCGGCCAGCGTCATCAGGTGGTAGAGCGCCACGTTGTCAACGGTCCTCTGGACCTCGGCGTAGTAGTTGCCCTTGTGCCTCTCCTTCCAGGTGGCGTCAATGATCTCGTCAAGGACCTCGGACAGCCCGGGTGCATCCGGGAGCCTTGCGTGGTACTCCATGAGCCTGGCCGCCCTCTCAGGGTGCATCAGAAGCCCCAACGTTATGTTTGCAGCCGTCTCGGCCGCCCCCAGGGGGTCGAACGGGTACCCTGTGTATCCTGGGAACAGGTCCATGGTCTGCGGGTATCCCTGGGGCCTCGGCGGAATAATGGATAGCAGCTTCTTGTCCAGCGCCAGATGCTTTGGGCGGATGGTGTCGAGGAGAGCCTCCAGGGCGCGGCGCTGCTTGTCTCCAGGCACGATCTCTGGGTTAGCCTGCACGTCTCCTCTCACCGTGTAGTTGTAGTACAGTCCCCCCACCATGCTGGCCGTGGCCTCAAGCTGGTACCTGTGGAAGAGGTATATGGGGACCAGAGCCTCCTCCAGCAGCGCCATGGGTTCATTCTTCCTGATCCTGCGCTCCGTGAAGTTCCGCAGAGCGATCTCGCGGACCTTCATCACGTGGCTGAGCTCATCCACCGAGTCGACTCCGTTGACCCACGACGCCGCGTGCGGGTGGGCGCTGCCTGGGCCGGCGTCCTGGCTGGAGGCGAACAGTAGCCCGTCGCTGAAGGCCTTACGAAGGATGCTGTCTAGCTCCCTGTCCTCGTCTGTGCCTATAGGGAAGTCCTGGTACCCGTAGGCTACGCTGACCTTGTCCCACTCCCCGACGCCCATGTCGTATGCGTCTGAGAGGTCGAGCTCCCCGTCCACGACCTTCACCAGCGGACCAGGGTAGTCCATGACGCTGGACCTGTCGTTGACGTGGCTGCAGTAGTTGTGGCCCAGGCCCAGCGTGTGGCCCACCTCGTGGACGCTGAGCTGCCTTATCCGCGCCAGGGCCATCTCCATCATCTTGCTGCTGTCCGGGTGCTCCTCGTCGTAGTCAGCCACCAGCCCCTGGGCTATCAGGAAGTCCTGCCTGATCCTCAGGCTGCAGAGGCTCACGTGGCCCTTGATTATCTCGCCTGTGCGGGGGTCGGTGACGGTGTTGCCGTAGCTCCAGCCCCTGGTGCTCCTGTGGACCCAGTTGATGACGTTGTACCTGGCGTCCATGGGGTCAGCGTCCTCGGGCAGGAGCTCCACCTTGAACGCGTCCCTGTACCCGCATGCCTCGAAGGCCTGGTTCCACCAGGACGCGCCCTCGACGACAGCGCTCCTTATGGGCTCAGGAATGCCGCGGTCAACGTAGTAGACTATGGGCTCGACGGGCTCGCTCACGTCGGCCTTGGTGTTCTTCTTCTGGAGCCTGTGCCTGCATATGAACCTCTTCTCCACGTCCTGGTCCATGGGGGCTGCGAAGTCCATGTACCTGATCCCGAAGTAGCTGGCTCGCGGGTCGTACCTGCGGGGCCTGTAGCCTGCGTCGGGTAGCTCAAGGAAGCTGTGGTGCTGCCTGACGGTTATGAAGCTCGGGTCCGGCGACACCGACTTGACCCAGTCGCCTGGGCTCTTGCCTTTGAATGTGATTGTCGCCTCCAGCTCCGTGTTCAGTGGAAAGTTCCTCGATCTGGGGAGATACACGGCTGACCGGGTCTCGTCCAGCTCGTACTCGCCCTGCTCCTTCTCCTTGAGCCTGGCGACCACGTTCTTGGCGTCCCGGAGAAGGAACCCCGTGGCGTCAACCAGGACCCTGCCGTCGTCCTCCGCCTCCGCCTTGAAGCCCCAGTGGACGCTCTGGGCGAAGGCCTCCTCCACGGACCTCACCTCGTATGGGTTGTCGCTCAGCGCCCTGAACCCGTAGTTCACCTGCGTCAGTAGAACCTTTGGGCCCACCCTCTGGAACTTGACTACGGAGGTGGAGCCCAGCTGGTTCCTGTCAAGGCCGACGTCGTTGCTGCCGATGCCTGCGGTGAGGCTGTTGACGTATAGGAACTCCTCGTCGAAGCGGCTCAGCTCCAGCCACAACTTGCCCTCCTTCTCGTCCCAGTAGAACGGGATGTAGCCCGGATGCCTCTCCATGCCTTCAGTCTTCTCGGCTATGGTTGGCGTCTCTTCCTCTATCTCTTCACCCACGTCGAATCACGTCTAATGGATGATTCATGGAGGGAGTTGTTAAAAATTCATCGGGTGCATTCATCGGCGCGGCTTCTTCGTGAGCATCTCCACGGCCGTGCTGTGGCTGCACTTGCCCTTGTCCCTGTACCCTGGGCAGCTACACGCCATCCTGCCGTCCGGCCCCTGGACCACGTTGTACGTTCCGTGGTCGCCTATGACGTTGTAGCGGCCGCCGTCCAGCTGCTCGACCCTGTTGTTACGGACCAGCTTCTCGGCCTTCTCAAGCATCCTGGCCTTGTACTGGCTGTAGTCTCGCGGGTAGCGGTGCATCCCTTGAAGGTACCATGCCTTCCAGCTATTAACGTTTAGGGGTTTAGAGAATCTTTTCCAAATTCTCGGCTTCCGCCCTGTGGATCATCAGGATCTGCTCCATGTAGTCGCTTATCTCCTGAAGGTCATCGTCTACGCTTTTGTTGTCTTGTCTGATGTGGGCGAGTAAGGTGATCAGCTGTAGTTGGTGGAACTCGTTTGTCAGTTCGCTGAGTTGAAGTATCTGTTCGAGTACCTGCTTGTGTTGGCTGTCCGGTAGTTCTTCGATGTTCATGGTGACTGTGGACTGCAGTGCCTGTATCTGGTTGAGGAGCAGAGTCTCCGTCGCACCGTTTTCCAGTGGCATGGGTCTCTATTTGGCACACGGGGTGGTTTAAAAACCTTATCGGTTTTCTGCACGTAACAGCGTCAGCCATCGGCGGACACTGGTTTAGCGCCCACGCATATGACGTAGCCGATGTACCTGCTGGCCACCTTATCCCGCAGCAACACGCTCTTACCCTTACTGAGCTTGTGGAAGCGTCCCCGCATCTTACTGCTCCTCACCTCCAAGACCAGTAGCTCCCATAGGGTTGCGATGAGCTTACCCCACCCTCCGAACTCGTCCACCATGTTCAACGCGTAAGGCTTCTCGGATACGTTGGAGTGCTCCTCCACCACGACCTCCGTGAACCCGGCAGATTTCATGGCCCCGGCCCACGTTGAGGGGCTGCGCAGCGTGAAGGGCAGGTCCGTGAGCTCCTTGAACACCCGTTCGCCGTAGTCGACCCGATCCAGTGCTTCCGGGGGCACATGGTCTGCCCTGTACATCTCGTTGATGCCTAGATGTCCGCCCTTCTTAAGAACCCTCATGAACTCGGGGAACGCCCTGGCAGGATCGAGGAACTGGGAGACGAATATGGTGAGCACAACGTCGAAGCCTTCATCTGGGAACTCCAGGTTATAGGCGTCGCCCACCTTGAAGCTCACCCGGTCGCTCAGGCCCAGCTCAGCCGCCCTCCTCCGAGCGTAGTCAACCATCTGCTCCGCGACATCCACACCCACAACAGTACAGCCATACTTGTTGGCCAGGTAGCAGGCGTTGCCCCCGGTTCCGCAGCCAACGTCCAGCACCACTGTGTCCTCAGTGATGTGGCAGAGGTCTGCCACTCTATCCATGCTGGCGGCGCCGCCTATGTTGAAGAAGGGGACCCCCATGTAACCCATGAAGTCGTAGTATCCGAGCTCCTCGATCTCCTTGATGCCTAGCTTCTCCCCGGGCATGATCCAATGTCTGCGTGCCTTAGATATTAGATGTTCACAAAGGGTAGCGCGTGGAGACATCTAAAGAGGTAAACCATCAACATTTACACCTCTAAAGCCCTAGCAGACAAAACGGTAATCAGCCATTACGCCAAGAGGTCGTCATCCCCCATCATCTTTTATCCCAAGCGGCTCTAGTACCGTCCAACATGGACTATGATGTGCTCATCCGAGATGCGACGATCCTAGACGGGGTTAACAAGCGCCGCAGGGGCTCCATAGCCGTCCAGGGCCCCAGGATAATAGAGGTGGGCCCGGTCAAGGGGAAAGCCGAGACCACCATACAGGCGAGAGGGCTCATAGCCATGCCGGGCTTCGTGGACCCGCACAGCCACGCCGACGCGAGCCTCCCGTGGTACCCCAACTGCGAGAGCGCCGTGATGCAGGGCTGCACCACAGTAGTTGCGGGTCAATGTGGAGGAAGCCCAGCCCCAATAAGAGAGTATGTAAGGCCCCCTGGGGTCATCCACGACGAGGTCTACGAGAGGCGCCCCTACCTGTACCACGGCCCGAGCCTCATGAGGCTGGAGGAAGTAAACCAGATACTAGTCGAGAAGTACGGGTGGGGCATCGACTACCGCACCATGGCCGAGTTCTTCAGCCACGTCACGAGCAAAGGCATCAGCTTGAACTACGCGCCTCTGCTCGGCCACGGAACAGTCAGGTTCGCCGTCATGGGGGAGGACTACAAACGCGAGGCAACGGAGTCCGAGGTGAGGGAGATGAGGAGCCTCATCTATCAAGGAATGGAGGAGGGATGCATCGGCCTATCAGCGGGCCTCGACTACGACCCCGACGTCTTCGCCGGCCATGTCGAGATGGACGAGTGCGTCGGTGTTCTCAGGAACTACGACGGCATCTACGTCCCCCACTGGAGGAGGACGGGCCGCCGCAGAGACGTGAAGATGGGCAGCTACAGCGCTGAGCCCATGAGCGGCATCAACGAGGTGATAGACACGGCTCGCCGCACTGGGGTGCGGCTCAACGTTGCTCACCTCGCCCCTGGGTGGTTCATCAGCCAGCCAATTACGCCAGGGATAGGCTCAGCCATTGGCAAGGCGACGCTGGAGCCCATCGACGAAGCCATGGAAGAAGGCATAGACATCAACTTCGACGTAATACCGTGGGAGTGCTGGGAGCCCTTCCCCTACCTGTGCAGCCTCCACTTCACCCAGTGGCTCAGGCTACTTGGTGGCCGAATCAAGCTGGCCGAGTGGCTCAAATCCGAAGAGTTCAGGGCGAAGGCGTGGGAAGAGATAGAGCAGGGGAAACTGTTCCAGAGGCTGGTGGTCAACCCCTGCGTGAACCCCCACTGGGCCGAGAACTTCAGGATCGTTGAGCACCGCGACAAGTCCGTTGAGGGAAAAAGCCTGGCTGAATCAGCCAGGCAAAGGAACAAGGACCCCTGGAACACGCTCTGTGACCTCATCGTAGAGGACCCGGACAGCAGGGGCGCCCACACAGACTACCGCGGAATGGAGGACCAGATGACAGAGTTCTTCAGGCACCCACGCGGCGTCGTGGGTCTCGACGTCTCGGTGATGGATGACAGAGACGTGGAGCAGAGGACGCCTCCGTACGCGACCCCTCTCCCGGACACGTTCACGGGTTACCCCAAGTTCTTAATCAGGTACGTCAGGGATAGGCCGATCTTCACGCTGGAGGAGGCCGTCCAAAAATGCGCCACCATCCCGGCAAGAACCTTCAGGCTGGCGGACCGAGGCGTACTGAAGCCCGGAGCCTACGCGGACATCGTCCTCATGGACCTCGAGAGACTATCTATAGTGGGTCACCCGGAGCTGTCAGCCACATACCCTGAAGGCGTCCCGTACGTCATGGTTAACGGCGAACTGGTTGTTGATAAGGGAAGGCATACGGGTGCCAGGCCAGGCCTGGTCCTCACCCGCTAAAGAAGGGTGAACAGAACCCGGAAAAGGATGTCCCCGAAGACCACTGAGAGTAGGTACCCGGCAGTCAATACGACTATGTACGGTAGGGTGCCGGAGACCCATGTCCGCTCGTACCCCTTCTCCTTCAGCTCACTGAAGGTCTTCTTGGCGGCCTCGTCGTCCCAAATGTCAGGCCGAACCCTGATGCCCCACGATCCTTCGAGGGGGTACTCGAATGGTGGACCGCGGATGCTGTCAACTCTGACGTATCGGGCGGTGAACAGGAGAGCGAGCCTTCTAGGGGCCGAGACGCCTTCCGCTCTCTCAAAGAGGTTTACTCCCCTGAGCCTAGCGGCGCAGTTGTTGATCAAGGTGGCCAAAGGCGTGATTACTCCAGCCAACGCCGCGTTGGATAGTAGCGTGAACGGGAAGAAGATGGGCGTCCACCCCCAGGCTGCTCCCAAGTACGTGGGAGCCTTAGGGTGGATGAGCACAAGCACCATGAATGCGAAGATGTCCGCCTCCCCCATGAGCCTGAAGAACCACAGAGCCAGGCCGACTACGGCGATGAAGCCAACCGCGTACAGCATTTGGGTTAGGCCCAGCGTCCCCATGAACAGCTCGCACACGTCCAGCGCGAGGGCTACGGCTCCTGAGACTACCCAGAGAAGGTCATGGACCTCCCTTGTCTTTAGGTCCCTGTAGCTGCCATACCCGAGCATCCCCAAGGCCAACGCTGTCCTAGCCAGGTCCAAGTAGCCCAGGTACGGGTTCATGGCGTGAAAACGGCTCACGGGTTTTTAACTTTCATGGACAACGCCCTCGATTGTTTCATATTCCTTCAGCCCCTTGTCTTCATGGATTCGCATGAGGTACCACATGAGGCGGGCCGACAAGGAGATCAAGGACCCAGATGAGATCAGGAGGGTGCTTAAGGGAACCCAGTACATGACCCTGGCCATGGTGAAGGACGGTGAACCCTACTTGGTCTCCCTCAGCCACGGGTACGATGAGGAGAGGAACAGCCTGTACTTTCACTCCGCGGGCGAGGGAAAGAAACTCGACTACCTGAGAGCTTCCCCAGTGGTCTGGGGGCAGGTGATACTCGACCACGGCTACGCTGTGAAAGAGTGTACACACAAGTACGTGACCGTGATGTTCAGGGGCCGCGTAAGGCTACTGGAGTCGCTGGAGGAGAAGCGCCGCGCCATGAGGACCATGATCAATCAACTGGACCCAGACCCCGAGCCGCTGCTAAAGAGGCTCCTCGACTCGGAGAGGCTTAAGTCAACCGTTGTGGGGGAGATACGGCTCGAGGAGGTCACGGGGAAGAAGACTCCGGGGATCGTGGTCTAATTCTGAAAAGAATCTGAACAACTCTTAATAGACGAGTAGCCCAGCAAATATATCGTCAGGCGATGAGTGGGATGTCCTACTGCGAGAAATGCGGCGCAGAGATCGAGAAGGACGCCGCGTACTGCCCCAAGTGCGGGGCACCGGTGCTGGGCGCCGAGGGCGTCGTGGAGCTTGCCACCTGGACGCAGAGGTTCATAGCCCTCGTCATCGACGGCATCATCCTGGGCATCATCCTGAGCCTCCTGAACCTACCAGGCTACAGGGTGAGCAGCTTCACCTTCGGAGCCAACAACGTCCTCCAGTTCCTCTACTTCATGTTCATGGACCACTACTACGGCTGGAGCATCGGCAAGAAGGTGATGAACCTGAGGATCACCAAGGAGGGTGGAGCGCCGCTTACGCTCCTGGACGCGGCCATTGAGAGCTTCGGCAAGGTGTTCCTCCTGCCCATCGACTTCTTGGTGGGCTACTTCATGTACAGGGATAAAAACCAGAGGCTCTTCAACTACCTAAGCGACACAGTGGTCATAAGAGAGCTTTAGGGGCCTAGGCCTTGAAGGCTTCAGGGTGCATCCTGTGCCAGCCTGTGCGCCTCTGGTACTCCACAGCCACCGATAGCACCCTGTTCTCGTCGTAGGCCCTGCCCATGAACTGGATGCCAGTGGGCAGACCCTCGCCGCTGAAGCCGTTGGGCACCGAGACCGCGGGTAGGCCGGCGCCGTTACCCAGGGCGCCCATCACGTCCTTGGCTGTGCCAGGCGCCACCTTCCTGAACTCCTGGCCCATGGGGTTCGCTACCGTCTTCCTCGATGGAGCGACGACGGCGTCGTAGCCGGCCATCACGTCCTCTGCCAACTTAGCCATCCTTGCCCGCAGCCTCAGAGCCTTCAGGTAGTCCCTGGCAAGCACGACTGTTCTCGCGTAAGGGCCGTAATGGTCCTCGGGGGCCGTGAGGCCCCTGGCCAGGCCCTTCTCGGTGAACTCGTCGAAGGCCGATGCGGCCTCCGCGTTGAGGATGGTGCGCGTGACGGCTTCGTAGGGGAAGCTGGGAAACTCGATCTCCTCTACGGTGGCGAACCTCTCCAGCACCTTCAAGGAGGCTTTGAAGCTGCCAGCCACGGCTTCCTGGGTCTCGTCCAGAGCGTCCTTGGGCACGCCGAGCCTGAACTCGCCCACCTCCGCGCTATACCTGTAGCGTTTCCTTGTAGTGGACGCGTCATCTTGGTCGTAGCCCGAGATGGCTTCAAGGACCAGTCCGCAGTCGTCGGCTGTCAGACACAGAGGCCCCAGCTTGTCCAGCGTCCAGCTCAGAGCCATAGCCCCATGCCTGCTCACGCGCCCATAGGTGGGTCTCAGGCCCGAAACGCCGCAGTTGTTAGCCGGGCTCAGTATGCTTCCCCAGGTCTCGCTGCCTATCGCAAACGGGACCAGTCCCGCCGCCACGGATGACCCTGAGCCGCTGCTGCTGCCGCCGCTCCAGTAGCTCAGGCTCCAGGGGGTGGCGCATGGACCCGTGAAGCTGGCGTTGGGCTGCCTGTAGCCCATGCCTCCAGCCAACTCGATCATGGCCAGCTTGGCGCAGAGGATGGCCCCGGCTCCCTTGAGCCTCCTGACGGTTGTGGCGTCGTAGCCGAACGTCTGATCCTTGAGGGGCGCCGCCCCCCAGGTGGTGGGTGCTCCTCTCGCCGCGAGCAGGTCCTTCACGCCGTACGGGACCCCGTGGAGCGGCCCCCTGTACGCCCCCTCCCTGATCTCTCTCTGAGCCTTTCGAGCCTCCCTGAGGGCCCTCTTCTCGGTCAACGCAACCACGGAGTTCAGTTTGGGGCCGTGCTCCCTCAGCCTCCCGATGAATAGTTCAGTGAGCTCTACGGGCGACTCTTCGCCGGACTGGATCGCTTGGGAGAGCTCCCGCACCGAGGCGAACACGGGGTTCACTTTCCCCGCCTCCTGTAAGGCGTGAAGACGCTGAACGGCTCATCCCAGTTGCCCAGCTCAACGGCCCGCAGCTCCATGGATGCCTCAACGATGCGCTCCACGCCCTTCTTAACCTCCTCAAGCTCAGCCTCTCTGAGCCTGCCGCCGTACAGCTGCTCAACCAGCTTGTACAGGGTCTCAGCCTCTACGCTCTTAGAATCCATGGAGTATCGTACGTCTGCGAGGCATATATTTTTCTCAGCGGCTTCATGGAGTCTCAGTCTATAATTCTCAAATAGACTTCACGTCTGTTTTCCTCTGAGTTGGACGCAGCCAAGGGGCACCCTAGGGTACGTGTACTTCACATAGACGACGAGGAGGAGCAGCTCATGTTCGCCAAGCTGTTCCTCGAGGAAGCCGACAAGGACCTAGAGGTTGTTGGCGTCAAATCGTTCAGTGAGCTACTCGAGCACCTGGACGACTCTGTGGACTGCGTCATATCAGACTACGTGATGCCTGGGGCCGACGGCATGGAGCTTTGCCGGGCGGTGAAGCGCAGGCACCCGGTCCCCTTCATACTCTACACTGGCAGGGGCAGCGAGGTCGTCGCGGAGGCCGCCTTCAAGTCAGGTGTGGACGACTACGTGAGGAAGGAGTCCGACCCCAGCCACTACCAGCTGCTGGCTAGGCGTATCCGCAGCCACGCCGAGAACTACTGGAACATTCGCGAGCAAACAAGATACCAGCACCGCCTAGAGGACCTACGGAGCAACCTCCATCTGCTCACCGAGGCCTCCACCATGCTGAACGTAGGCGAGACCACGTTCGACGTCCTGAGCCGCATCTTCGGATGCGACGAGGGCTGGTTCAGCGTAGTGGAGGACGGTCGAACGACGACGGTGCTTGAGAGGGGTCTTCACCCGCCAAGCCTGAACGCGTCTGATCTCGCCGAGATGACGGAGGTGGATGGCGCTTACATGTTTCCCCTCCGGATCGATGAGACCATCGGCGTAATCGGCGTGAAGAACGGTAAGGGCTTCTCCTCCCAGGACATGCGGCTCATGGACACCCTCTGGCTCATGGTCGCCCAGAGCATCCACAGGATCAACCAGATGGAGACGATAAGGGCCAGCGAGGAGCAGTTCAGGAGCATCGTGGAGAACGTCCAGGACATCGTCATGCTCACGGACTCCACGGGTGCCATAACCTACATCAGCCCCAGCGTAAACGACATCTTCGGTTACCCGCCTGGACCGCTGAAGGCTTCCATGTGGGGGGACATGGTCCACTGCGACGACCTGGGCAAACTGGAGGAGTTCTACTCCCGGAGCCTGAAAGGGGAGAAGGGCAGCATCAAGGAGTACCGCGTGCTGACCAGCGGCGGCGAAACAAGGTGGGTGTCACACAGTTGGACCCCTATACTTAAGGACGGGGAGGTGCGCGTCGTCGTCAACGCCATCAACGACATCACGTGGCGTAAGAGCACGGAGGAGGCTCTGCAGGTCAGCCTCGACGAGCTGGAGCAGACCAACAGAGACCTCAACGACTTCACCCACGTCGTGAGCCACGACCTAAAGTCGCCGCTCATGACCATCGAGAGCTTCACCAGCTTCCTCCTGGAGGACTACGGGGAAGCCTTGGACGATGTCGGACGCGACTACTTGGGCAGGGTCATGGAGGCTAGCGGCAGGATGACCGGACTCATAGATGATCTCCTGACGCTTAGCCGGGTGGGCCGCAAGTTCACGGAGTATACGAGCGTCGACATGAACAGGGTCGTTCAGGAAGCCCTAGACGACCTGGAGGCGCAGGTGAAGAAGTCGGGCGCCGTAGTCAAGGTCCACCCCATGCCAGAGATCGTGGCTCAGGAGGTCTGGGTGAAGCAGCTGTTCGTTAACCTCATCGGAAACGGCATAAAGTTCAACGAGTCCAAGCCCCCAAGGGTCGAGGTGACCCATAGGGACATGGGCGACAGCCACTATTTCGAGGTCAAGGACAACGGCATAGGGATACCAGAGGACCAGAGGGGGCTCCTCTTCAAGGTCTTCCAGAGGCTCCACACCGAGAAAGAGTACCCTGGGACGGGCGCGGGTCTAAGCATCTGCAAGAAGATAGTGGAGAGCATGGGCGGCTCCATAGGCGTGGAGAGCCAAGAGGGATTCGGCTCCGTATTCTACTTCACGATACCGAGGAACCTGCCGATCCGTGCTGCCGACGCCCAGGTTAGTCGGGAGGTGCCGGCCTCCAACCTCGGCAAGTACCTGTGAGATGGATGAGTGATGCGGAGCCCTGTTACTGAACATCAGCGAATAATGCTTTTTATCCATTGGTTAGTCAAGTCACCAGGCTAAGCCGTTCAGAGGAGGGCCCACGTGTTGAGTGAACGAGTCTACCGAGTTCTTATGGTGGAGGACAACCCCAACCACTACAAGATACTCCAGCGGTTCATAGACAAGTCTGGCCTCCACATACAGGTCGACCACGTCATGACGGCCCAGGAGTGCTTCAGCATATTCCTGAAGAAGAACTACGACCTCCTGATGCTGGACTACAACCTCGAACACTACTCGGGGCTGAGCATACTCAAGAAGTTGAACGAGCTCAACATCATGGTGCCCATAGTGATGGTGACTCAGGAGAAGGACCCGCAGGTAGCCATAGAGTCCATGAAGATGGGCGCCGTCGACTACGTGATAAAGTCCAAGGAGAGCTTCAAGGAGCTCCCCGCGAAGATCATCCAGTACGTTGAGGCCTACGAGTACAAGTTGGCCAACGACCAGAGCCAGAAGTACAAGCGCAAGAGCCTCATGAGGAACCCTGAGATAAGGGAGCTCGTGAAGCTACTGCTAAAGGCCGAGGATAACTCAATCAAGCCCACGTCCACCACAATCCACAGCTACGAGCCTGACCACGCGGCCGCGCTGGACATGACGCAGGAGGGCCTCGACAAGGTGGTCCAGGTCCTCACCATGAACAAGATTCTACTTAAGAGGCCGGTGGGGGTGAAGATGGCCTGCCCCAGGTGCGAGTCAGACAACGTCACGACGATCCCCATCTGCCCTAAATGCGGTGGCAGGATATTCGTGAAGAACGTGGGCGTCGCTGCGGACCCCGATAAGCCCTTCAAGTGCCTGGATGGGTGCGGCGAGCAGTTCGAGGAGGTGGCCATCAGCTACAGGTGCAACCTCTGCGGGAAGGAGTACACACAGAAGGAGTCCAAGTACAAGCACACCTTCGAGTTCGCCATAAACCACCAGATCATCGATGAGCTTCAGAAGCAGGTTGATGCGGCGGACGAGCTGTCACAGTGGGAGCAGCAGAACCAGCAGGTGGAGCAGCACATAGAGGACACTAAGCAGATTCAGGAAGCCATAAAGAGCCAGCTGCAGGAGCTGGTTAAGCAGCAGCTGAAAAACAGGTAGCTAAGCCTTCTCGGCCGTGTACGACTCTGTGGCGTTAACCGCCTCTATGAGCTTCTTGGTGTCCACATTGGCGCCCTCCTTTAGGGTGACCCAGGCCTTCCCCTTCTTGTGGTCCGCCTTGGCGCTGGCCACTCCCTCCACCTTCTCCAGGGCCTTCTTGACCCTCATCTCGCAGTGGGGGCAGCTCATCCCCTTCACCTTAAGCTCTACTTCGGGCATGTCAATCAACTGAACCATGTTGAACCGCGGTAATTAAACTTGAACGTATATTGTTCATGTTTTTAACACACGGCAGCAGTTAGCTAACCGTGACAGAGTCAGGTAAGTCGAGCTCGGAGAGGAAGGGCAGCAAGACCATGGTGATCCCCGTGAAGGGGATGCACTGCGCCACATGCGCCCAGACCATCACCAAGAGCCTGTACAGGAGGGAGGGCGTGGTGAAGGCGGATGTGAACTACGCCACCGACAAGGCCGTTGTGGAGTTCGACCCGGACAAGATCAGTGTGGAAGAGATAGGTGACGCGATCCGGGAGGTGGACTATGAGCCGGTGCTCCCCTCGGAGTCGGAGAGCCGCCGCGAGATAACCCTCAGGATAGTGGGGATGACATGCGCCGCGTGTGTCTCCGCCGTAGAGAAAGCTCTGAAGCGGGTGGACGGTGTCGAGGACGCGGCGGTGAACCTGGCCACCGAGAAGGCCTTCGTGAGGTACAACCCTAAGAAGGTGAGCATCCTTGACCTGCGGCAGGCGGTGAAGGACGCCGGGTACGATGTCAGCGAGGAGGAGGAGGTGGACGTCGCGCAGGAGGAGCTGAGGAAGGTGAGGAGGAGGATGCTGACGGCGTGGGCCATCACAGTCCCCATCATCCTGTGGATGATCCCTGAGATGTTCTTCGGCGTTATGTGGCCGAACATGTTCCTATTCAACGTCGGGATAACCCTGCTCTCAGCGCCCGTCATCTTCTGGGTTGGGTGGCCAACCATTAGGTCGGGGTACGCCTCCGTGACCCACGGCTCGGCCAACATGGATGTCCTCATAGCCATGGGCACCATCATCGCGTGGCTGACCGGGCCCGCCAGCTTCGTCGCCCCGCTCTTCAACTACGCGGGCAGTAGCACCATGATCCTGAGCTTCCACCTGACGGGCCGCTACTACGAGGCCCTGGCCAAGGGGCAGAGCAGCCAGGCTATTAGGCAGCTGCTGAAGCTGGAGGCCAGGTCGGCCACCGTCCTGGTGGAGGGCGAGGAGAAGGAGGTCCCCGTGGGGGAGGTGAAGTTGGGGGACGTGATGGTGGTCAGGCCAGGCGAGAAGGTGCCGACTGACGGTGTCGTGGTCTTCGGGGAGAGCAGCGTGGACGAGAGCATGGCTACGGGTGAGAGCATGCCCGTCGGGAAGCGCCTGGGCGACGAGATGATAGGCGCCACCGTGAACCAGGAGGGGCTTCTGCACGTGGAGGCGACGCGTATCGGCAAGGACACGTTCCTGGCCCAGATCGTTAAGCTAGTTGAGGAGGCTCAGGGGACGAAGGTGCCGATACAGAGGTTCGCGGACGAGGTCATAGCCATCTTCGTCCCGGTAGTCATCGCCGTGGCCGCGTTAACCTTCGTGATCTGGAACGTGTTTCCGGGCCCCTTGGACGCTGTGCTTGCCTGGGGCGGCGGATTCATCCCGTGGGTGGACCCCACATTGCCTCAGCTGATGCTTGCCATATCGGCCATGATCTCTGTGCTGGTCATAGCGTGTCCCTGCAGCCTGGGGCTGGCGACGCCCACCGCCCTCATGGTGGGTACAGGGATGGGGGCTCAGAACGGGATACTCATCCGCCGCGGCGAGGCCATACAGACCATGAAGGAGGTGAGGGCCGTGGTGCTTGACAAGACAGGCACCATCACCAAGGGTCAGCCCGAGGTCACCGACATCGTTGTCGAGGGAAGCCTGTCCGAGGAACAGGTTCTCCTGTACGCGGCCAGCCTGGAGATGGGCAGCGAGCATCCTTTAGCTAAGGCTATAGTGCGCAGCGCCATGGATAGGAGGCTGGAGCTGCGTCGGCCTGAGGGCTTCCAGGCCCTGAAGGGTCAGCGGGTGGAGGGATCGGTTGACGGTGTGAGGGTCGTGGTGGGTAAGCCCAGCCTGTTGGGTGTGGAGCTCACGGAGGCTCAGGGAGGTGTGTTCAGCCGTCTGCAGTCTGAGGCTAAGACGGTTATGGCTGTGGGTGTTGGCGGTGGGCTGGCTGGGATCATAGCGGTGGCTGATACGCTGAAGGACGACTCCGTGGATGCTATCCGGGAGCTGGGGAAGATGGGCCTCAAGACCATCATGTTGACGGGTGACAACAAGCAGACCGCGGACGCCATCGCTTCACGCATCGGGATGAGTGAGGTGTACGCTGAGGTGTTGCCCGACGAGAAGGTGAGGGTCGTGATGGAAGCTCAGGGGAAGTACGGTATGGTGGCTATGGTGGGTGACGGGATCAATGATGCGCCTGCTCTGGCTCAGGCTAACGTGGGTGTGGCGATTGGGACTGGGACGGATATTGCGATTGAGAGCGGGGACATCATATTGGTGCGTGGG